>JAKSAW010000306.1 GCA_022361455.1 Pseudomonadales bacterium
CCCGTTAATATTATTCTTACTTATTGGCATTTAGGCAGCTCGAGGAAATATGAGAAAAGCGAAACACTTAACTACCATGAACTAAAAGCATATTCACAAGGAATTCTCGATAAATTTCTCGAGTGGATCGATATTATCCATGCCCATCGGTTGGCACGAGACAAATCTATCGCAGGTTTAGAATTCCCCTTTACAACCTATCGTGAAGGTCAAAAAGGTTTAGCTGGAGCATGTTATAAAGCCGTAGAACAACGTCGTACCACCTTTATTCATGCTGCAACGGGTATTGGCAAATCTATCGGTACTTTATTCGGTACGCTGAAGGCTATACCCGATTCGCCCATAGAACATATCTGGTATTTAACAGCAAAAACCTCAGGCAAATCCGCTATCAACCAGGCGGTGAATCATTTAACTGAGCAAGGCTGCCAGTTAAAGGTATTACATCTTTATAACCGTGGTAGCAGTTGCTTCTGCGATCCACCCAGTTTTCTTGATAACAATCAATTGGACCAGGAAGATATATCACCCTGCGAATGGTCAGCACGTTTTTATAGCCAATGGCATGCAGCCATGAAGGCACTTTTAGAACATGCGATTATCGATTTATCATTATTGCAAGCAGTGGCTAATGAATACCAAATATGCCCTTATCAACTTGCTCATGCGATGATTCCATGGGTCGATATCGTGGTAGCAGATTTTAACTTTGTATTCAGCCACACCAATCGAAACAATCAATTTATTGATAATCGTGGTAAAAGCGTCGCTTTACTAGTTGATGAAGCCCATAACCTGGCTAATCGCTGTCGAGAGCTCTATAAAGCCTCGCTGCGCAACCATGATCTTCAGCTTCTAACTAGTCTTATTGATAGCGCTAGCCCAAAAATAAAACGCAGCATCAATCAGCTTAAAAAGATCATTCAGCAAGCTAATCATGATCAAAAGGATTCACCCAACGACTTAATTAGCCAACTCGAAGCTACAAAATCAGCCCTCGAAGAATGGCAACAACAGCAAGCACAGCTATTTCCCTCGCCTGAATTGCTTGAGTTTAAAATAAACATAAACCAATGGTTAAGGTTGTCGCGATACCTTGAATCAGGATTGGGTGCAAGTCAGGGAGCACATTTTTCACTGTTCAAGAGTAAAGCTAATTTAGAACTGCTAAACAACTGTCCAGCACCGGTAATTGATGATCTCATTAAAAACTTTCGCAGTTGTGTCTATTTCTCAGGTAGTCTGCTACCGATCGCTTACTTTATTGAACAACTCACTCTGCAATCACAACAAGACTGCACCACACTAGTGATAGAAAGCCCTTTTTCACCGGATCATTTGGACATTTACATTGGC
>JAKSAW010000690.1 GCA_022361455.1 Pseudomonadales bacterium
CAAAGGATAATGTGGCTTCCAATCAAGAGGACACAGATAAACTAGCTATTAACGGAAGCATCGTATAACTCATGAGCTTAAAAATAGGACTCATTTTACTAACATTGGTTTCGGTGGTCGCGGACACCATGCTACTTCCGTTTTATCCACAGTTCTTTGCCAGTGAGTTTGATCAACATAGTCCCGAACATGTGGGTTACTATATTGCTGCCTGCTGCTTCACTATTATGGTGACATTCCCTCTTTGGGCGCGAGTAGCGAAGAGGATCAACGAGTTGCATCTTTGGGTTTATACACAAATTGCAGCAGGTGTTCTAGGCATAAGCTGCTACTTTGTAGACTCATTAGTGGGATTCTGGGTGCTATCGCAGGCCATGCTAGTTTTTAAAGCCAGTTATTTATTAATTTACCCTTTTGTTATGCGGCTGGAAGAGAAAGATAGGCATCTGGGAGTAGCAAGTCTGTTCTCGATATTGATGCATTTCGGCGCCATTGGTGGCGCTTTAGTGGGAGGCACCATGTTGGAGTATATCAATCCAAGATCAGTATATTTGATCATGGCTGGCACTGACGCACTCCAAGTGATTGTTTGCCTCTACATCATCCAAAAACGACATGTTGCTTTTTATCAAACGCAACCGGATTTAATCGATAACCCAACCGTCGAAACGAAACCTGAACAGAGCTTTAGTCACACCCAACATGGCAAACGATACGTTTATACACTGGGAATTATTTCGCTACTCTTTTACTGTAGCTCATTTTTGATTCGGCCATTTTTTTCTAAATATTGGGAAGCTGTATCCTCTTCGAGCAATGAATTGTTAGCGGGCTTAATTTACTCCATTCCAGGCTGGATAGCACTGATTGGGCTATGGTTCAACCATCGTCAAAAGTCAGAAAAAAATAATTACAGCCTGATCTTTAACTCACTTGCACTAGCGCTTATTGGCGTAATGATTCAGGGAATCGAAAATACAGCAGCGATTATTATTGGGCGCTGCATATTTGGCTGGGCACTATTCCAAGTCACTGTGAGGCTAGAGGTGGTCATGTTCGAGCTAAGCCACAAAGATGACTATGCTGTCGACTTCAGTAAGATCCACATCTTTCAAAATATTGGCGTGTTATTAGCATCGTTCTGTGTTGGCTCAATCGTATCTCAGTTTTCATTACAAATGCCGTTTTGGATCTCATTTAACGGCTTTGTCATTACGGCAATTGTCTTCGTGTTATTCTTCCGCCAAGCGATCTGGCCCGGAAAGCGGTTTGAAAAAGGAGCTCAGTCAGCATGAGTAATGATGTCATTTTTTCTTTAACAGATCCCCTTGGCGAATTTAGCATTCGTCCCTTAAATCCTGATCTTGATGCATCGCTTATCCATTCCTGGGTAATACAGCCTTATGCAAATTACTGGCTAATGTCAGAAATGAGCTGTCAACAAGTAAAAGAATTCTATGTTGAATTAAGTGATCATTTAAGCAAACAAGCCTATCTTGGTTACCATAATGGTAACCCCTGTTTTTTGATCGAAGTTTACGATCCCAAGAATGATCAAGTGGTAGAACAGTATCAACCGGAACCCGGTGATATTGGCATGCATATCTTAGTCAGTCCGACTGACAAACCCCTCTCGGGTTTTACCAGTGCAGTATTTAATAGCGTAATGGCCTTTGTGTTCTCCTTACCAAATACAAAACGTGTGGTAGTAGAACCTGATTATCGCAATGACAAAATCCATAAATTAAATAAACGATATGGCTTTCGTCATGTTCGACAAATACAAATGGGTGAGAAAACGGCATACCTCGCCTTTTGCACACGAGCGCAATACGTTGCGTCAAAACTGCAGCCTCCGCGACAGAAGATCGACCAGCTTGTTTCAAATCCGGCTGACACTGTCTCTGGCTTGGAACCTGGTATATGGGAACATGTCAATCGACTACACATTCGAAAATGCTTATCGGAATTAGCTCACGAAAGAATCCTAGATCCGGAATTAGTCTCTCATGGAGAACAGTACAATTTATACCGTGTCTGCTCAGATATGGATCATATTCACTATGAATTTAGAGCAACATTGCTACCTCTAGAGCATTGGTTAATTGATACAGACTCCATCGTAAAGCGATCTAATGATGAATCAACACCGCTAGATTCGCTAAATTTTATTATTGAGTTTGCAAAAACACTAAAGATAAACCAACAGCAACTACCGACTTATTTAGAAGAGATATCGGCTACACTGTACAGCAGCGCCTATAAGCATGCCAAAGATACGCCAACCTCTAAACAACTAACAGCCGCAAATTACCAAGTTATTGAGGCAGCAATGATCGAGGGGCACCCGACATTTCTAGCAAATAATGGCAGAGTGGGATTTGATGCGCTGGACTTTCAACAATTCGTACCGGAAGCAGGATCCCCCATTAAAGTTATCTGGGTTGCTGCTCATAAATCGCGGGCTACGTTCTCTAGCTCAGAATCGCTTAGCTACGAACAACTCATTCAGCAAGAGTTTGATATCACAACTCTTAAAAGTTTCGAACAGACCATTCGTGACAAAGGGCAAGACCCAGAGAGCTACCTTTTAATGCCCGTACACCCATGGCAATGGTTTAACAAGCTTTCGCAAGTGTACGCAGCCGATATCGCAAACGCTGATATTATCTGCCTAGGTTACAGTGATGACAGCTATCAAGCACAACAGTCAATTCGAACTTTTTTCAATGTAAGCAATCCAGAAAACTTCTATGTCAAAACGGCGATTTCGGTCCTAAACATGGGATTCGTACGTGGTCTTTCAGCCGCGTACATGAAAGTAACACCCGCCATTAACGATTGGCTCTTTAACCTACTGGCCGAAGATGCCTTTATCCAACACAGCGGCTTTAAGATTCTTAGAGAAATCGCTGCGGTAGGTTACAGCAATCCCTATTACGAGAACGATGTCATCGGTGATAGCCCCTACAAAAAGATGCTAGCGGGGCTTTGGCGAGAAAGCCCGATACCATTATTAAACAATAATGAACGCCTCATGACTATGGCGGCTATGCTGCATATTGATCCAGAGGGCAATCCGCTATTACCAGAACTAATTGCATCATCAAAGCTCACTATCGATGCTTGGTTGAGCGCTTACTTAGATGCTTATTTGACCCCTTTGCTACATTGTTATTTCAAGTACAGCTTAGTGTACATGCCGCATGGAGAAAACCTTATTTTGGTTATGAAAAATAGCGTTCCGACACGTGTTTTCATGAAGGATATTGGCGAAGAAATTGCCATCCTTAACCAAGATATCGAATTGCCAGAAGAAGTCGCCCGAATATCTATTAAAGTGCCAAAAGACTATGAGTTGCTATCTTTTTTTACCGATATATTTGATTGCTTCTTCCGCTATGTCACCGCCATTTTATTCGAGCATATGGATTACCAACCAGAAAACTTTTGGCAGCTTGTGGCAACCTGCATTAAGAATTACCAGGACACGCATCCGGAATTTGCGGACAGATACTCTGAATATGATTTGTTCACTGATACGTTTAGCTTGTCATGTCTTAATCGATTACAGCTGGCAAACAATCAAAAAATGATAGATTTAACCGATCCATCCAAACTAATGCAGTTTGCAGGAACGCTTGACAATCCAATCGCCTCGCTAAGATAAGAGCTATCTTGCTATGAAAACCGCTAACAACACCACTCTTCAAATAGCTGAAAACACAAAGTCGTTCCATCCCTATTTGATATTAGAAAATCACAGCGGTAACAAAAATAAGCTAGGCACTACCATATCCTCAACGAAGGATCGACATAGTGATTCGTCTTATACTATTAGCCAATTGTACAAAGCATTAAAAATTCATTATCCAACGGCAGGGCCCAGATATTGGTCGGCTAGATGCTGGAACCTAATTTATTGGCAGCTTGTTTACATTAATATAGTGTGCGTTCATCGACTACATTCATTAATTGAAACCGACAGCATCATTCAACATGCTAGAACCATAAGTGTTTATGGATATCACTTTATTGATCGACCAAACGCATTAGATAATAAAAACTCAGGCATCGAGCCTTTAATCAATAATGCCGGTATTAATCTTCGAGAAAGCTTAGAAGTAATTTTCGAACAAACCGCATGCTCCTTTAAGCTTTCTCATAAAAAGGCATTTAGATTAGTAGCGGCCACCTCGCTAAACGCCCTTGTCACTTTGTTTACCAAAACAAATCAGTATCGTGCTCAGGATATCGATTGCTATGCAAGCAGCTGGTTAAGTGCCATGACACTTGAAGGTGAAGCTGACTTACTCATTAATAATGATCAAGTAGAGCTAGTTAGAAAAGCATGTTGCATGCACTATTTACTAGACCCAAACAATTGCTGTACTGATTGCCCTCGATTCATGAGCACTTAGAGCAATATTCAGGATTTTCTTAATTAATAAGGGGTATGTTGTGGACAAAGCAAACTCTACGAAGGCTAATCGTGTCTTTGGTATAGATCTCGCAAGGGGTACTGCAGCCCTCATGCTAGCTTCCGTACACACAGTTTGGATATATGCAGCGGCAGACGCTCAAGAGACTAGCGTTGGAATTGCTGTTCACACTATTGGACAAGCGACTTGCGCATTTTTAATCACGATGGGATTCTCATTTATCATTACCAAGCATCAGAGCATTAACTATGCTTTAAAGCGCGCTTTCCTCATCTTTATCGCAGGGTATATTCTTAACACCTTCAAATTTATTATTCCAATTGTAACGTTTGGAACCATGCCCGAAAGCTTCATCAAGGCATATGGCTGGCACTATCCTTTAAACAACGATCAACTTTTATATCTATTCTTAACCGGTGATATATTGCAAATGGCTGGAATTTCATTTGCTATTGCAGGACTTATTAGGAAGTTTATTAAAAACAAATATCTGATATTAATTCTTGCGCTTTGTGCAATTGGACTATACACACAAGTAAAAGGATATCGCCCAGGCATCACCGGCATAGATTACCTTTGCGATTTGCTTTGGGGGAGCCAATGGAACGTCTACTTCCCTGTTTTTCCTTGGATATCTAATATTCTTATTGGCATGTTTATGGGAATGATATACCAAAGCAGCAAAGAGACCTCAGGAGAAGGTGGCTTGTACAAAGGCACACTTATCTTAGGTCCTGCATCGCTAATCGTCGGCGCAGCGCTATGTTATTACGATTGGGAATATCATTTTAATAATTTTTTTCATAGCGGTCCGGGAGGCATGCTGCTGGCTGTCGGCACTAGCCTCTGTTTTTTCTATTTTTATGCAAAAATTTTAACTAAACCATTACAAAATAAGGCTTGGTTTCGTAATGCGATGCTCTATTTGAGCTCTCGAGTGACAAGCATCTATTTTATTCAGTGGACAATAATATGCTGGGGTATGGGTATATTCGGATATCAAACCTTAGGTTTAGATAAGCTACTTATCCTGATGCCGACAATGACATGTTTAACACTAGTTGTCGATTACGTTCTATTGAAGGCTACCCAAAATATTAAGCTCTCAAACAATTACCACCAAGCTGAGATTCGTTCGTAACTTCTAGTAACAGCAGCAGATTCTAGAAATCTAAAGCTTACCACGAGGGCTTATCAACGCCCTTTCAATAAGCGCTTTTCAATATTGGATTAGTCATGAAAAAACTAGAAAACACACCGAGCAAAGATTTAGATTCACGCTTTAAAAAATATTGTGAGAGCTACTCTTCCAACATCAATACCGTGAGCGTGCAAGGCATTGATTTCCTGGTCTACCCAAACGTGTATCGCGCTGAAAGCGCTTCAACAACGTCTACCATATTAAGAACAATGGACGATTTTGAGGGGTTAAGAGTACTCGACATGGGGTGTGGCACCGGTATTTTAGGTATTATAGCTGCACTAAAAGGCGCCTCTTATGTCATGATGGCTGATATAAATGATGCAGCCATAGAGAACACAAAAGCAAATATTGAAAAACATCAACTCTCACATAGAACCAAGGCAGTAACTTCTGATTTATTTTCTAACATCACAGAAAAGAGCTTCGATATTATTTTATTCAATATGCCATTTCTATATGCTAAAGAGAATCCAAGCGAAGCATCACTCACACCGCCAGAACATAAAGCTAAGGTCATGCCACCGCCAGAATCTTTTGTTGATGTCGGCTATAAAACAATTAGACGCTTCATGACAGAGGCATAACAACACCTCAATGAAAACGGGACTATCAGATGCACTTTTGCCAACTTTGGAAACCTAAATGCCTTGGATAAGATATTGTCCGATAACCATCTTAACAGAAAAACTATTTCTTCCAGGATTGAAGAAGAATTTGGACTCGAGTACCTAGCGTTTGAAATAACACCCATTTTGGAAACAGCCTAGAAGTAAATAATTTTCCTCACATCGGCGAATTGCAGAGCGCCCTCTCTTTTGACAAATTCCAAGAGGATTAGGGCACCTTTTTCAGAGTGAAATTCAAAAGAGTACTCGCCATGTTCCGCAACGACGCTCCGCGCTTTTCGCAGATCCAGAGTTCGATCAATTCCAGTGCGATTGTTCACAATCAAAGGAACGCCCAGTTCCTTAGACCTATCAGCCCACGTTGAGCCCGGGCCATATTTTCCTGGCCCCCAATTCGCTGGGGATATGACGATATCTACTCCAGCTTTTTTAAGTTCAGCTGCATGCCTGCTTGGCCAAGCATCTGCGCATATTAACAGACCAATCGAGTACTCATCTAATTTGGCAACCGTGGGTGAATAGCCAGCAGTAGACCAGTCTTCCGAGCCAGGAATAACATTTATCTTACGATGTCGTGCGGCAACCTCACCCTGTTGATTCACGAAGAATATGGTGTTGAAGTATTTATTATCAGCGTACTCAATATGACTAAGAAATGTATGAAGTTTTAAACTTTTCGCCCGCAGAACAATCGCAGCTTTGAAGGGATCGTTATGCTCTTTTAGCCATTCAGTACCTATAACGTCGTTAAAGTAATACCCCGTTAAACTTAGCTCTGGCGTAACAAACCAATCTGCCCCATGCTCTTTAGCTAATTTCATCGCACTGCTTACTTTTCGCGTATTTTTCTTCAATTCGCCTGTCAATGGAGAAAAATGTAGCAATGCAATAACGACTTTTTCGTTTTCTAAACGCGACTCAGCGTACGAACCACTACTGACAAATATGGTTACTAAAAAAGCGGCTATTAGCCTAATCAATCCCATTTGGCTTCCCACCCACGCGCCAAAGCATTAACGAACAGATCAATTGGTGCCCCATCTTCGCTCAACTGTTTCCAAAAATAGTGATAGCTATCAGGTTTTGCAGCAATAGAAGTCGCCGCAATTGCCGCATAGTCTTTTAGTATCTCCTGCGCGACTAAAGGGGAAAACACTCCATACTCAATCCGATCTAAAAGCTGGGCATAGCCATAGGCAGCAGCCACCAAGCGAGGGTCATGATTAATCGATTGGAAATTGTTCTTAGCCAAATTCACTTGTTTAGGTGAAAGCGTTTGATTAAAAGTACCCAACATGAACTCTTTACTAAAACCAAACCTACCCAATGCATGGGTTACACTAGCAACAGACTCAGCCGTTATACGATTCTGCCATTTGAGCGCATCCAAAACAGCCTTGCGAACAGCCTCCCCAATCAACTCACCAATTTTAAGATGCCCACTGGCACTCTCCCTCTCAAAGGCACCCATTAGAATAGGGCTAACCACAACAAACTGGTCCGTGCCTGTTCCTGTTGCTAAATGCCTACTTCGTTTACTTGGAATCGCGAGCTCCGATAAAGCAGATGATTTTGCCTCGGTTAGTAACATCGCTATTTTTGCTTGTGCTCCACTGGACACAGGTTGATTAACCAACACAATGATATTAATAGTACCATCGTAATCCACTGAGCGATTTCCTTGCCTGCTCTGATACCAACTTGTCGGATCACCAGCACGTAATGCATTCCCAGAAACACCAGCGGTGGCAAAAACATCAACAGTTAGATCCTTGAACGCTGCCTGACTATGAGCAAGATTACCCATATTAGCAGCAGCACCCATCAACACCATTTGCGCCGCATCCAGATCCAAATCGCTAGCGATCATTTGATGATATAGTTCGGGTTTATTGTTGAGGATTAGCTCGGCGCGCGCCAAATGGTTTCGAGCTTCCATACTCTGGTGATTCACCAAATACTTGATATTTGATTGTTCGCCTCCGTTCACCTTAGAGGTTGAATAGGCTCGATGGGGATGCTTCAATTCAATAACAAAATGCTGTGTATGACGCTTGGCAATGTATAGGTCGGTTTCCTTAAGGCTTATGCTTCCTGCATAACTCAATCCGGCTTTTAATAGCAATAAGCAGATCAAAGCAGCTACGGTATTAGTTTTCATTATCACTCATCTCGATAAGTATAAGCTTGCCCGTTTCTGGGTCTCTATAAACTTGCCCCAAAGACTCCATGCCATCTTTACTGCCATTTTGAATCTGCTTTATAAGATCAGGAGAATCGACAAGCTCTTTTCCAGACTTAACCACTGTTTCCTTGTCTAGCTTAAAATGAGCTTGTAAATCTTTACTTTGAGCAACGATCGCTAGAATCAGTCCCAAAGAAAAAACTAACATTACATCCATAATGTTAACAAAACCTGCTAATGGATCATCGTCGCTATCGGCAAATACCGAACGCTGCCAAGGCGCTTGTTTTCTCTTTTTCATAAGCTACTCGCCTTGTTGCATTAGATGCCAATATTGGTCATACCAACGGCGTCGTAGACGACTAATTACAAACGCCACCAAACCAACCAGCAGGCCAACAACCGTGGTATCAAACGCCACACTCAATGCAGTTGCCAATATATCGATATTTCCGGCTCCCAAAGCATTTAATCCTGGTCCTAACGGAATCAATGTTCCCATTAAGCCTAAAATAGGACCGCATCTTGCTAACAAATCACTACGCTCTAATCGCTTTGCTGCGTAATCTTCAAAGATATCAATAGGCCCTTTGCGATAAATTCTTAGGGTATATATCCGTTCAGCAAACACCAACCCAACCTCAATAATGGTGAGCAGTACCGCTAGAAACAACATTATGATCACTGGGTATAATAACCAGCTTACAAACTCATGAATTAATCCAATTAACATTCCATGAAACATTGCAAAAACCTCTATTGATTCACACGTTGTTTGGCTTGACGAATTCCAAATGCAAACGAAGCGGCGAATACCGACAAAATAACGATAACTGCCATCCATACCCAAGAGACTGGTGACATTTCTTCTGCATTTTCTGAGGCACCCTGCTCAGTCTGTGGGGTTGTTTCGAGTTTTTCAGCTGTATCTTGCAAAGGATCTCCTGCTTCTAGCTCAGTGATCCGATGAATCTCTGCTTCCTGCCCCTCTTTAGGCTTGGCTTCAGCGATTACCGATTGCAAACGCTCCCATGAATCAGGCGTGAGATATTGTTCTAACCAGGGGAGCATCGGATGCGCTGGATCAGTATGGCCACTACCAGGTAATCCATTTTCAGCCACTAATGCAGAGAAGGATTCTGCTAATTGTTTTCTTACCGCTTCGTCAGCATTCCAAAACTCTTTATTGATAGCGACCAACATAATTGCGAGCATATTCGCTTTAACATGAGCGTTATGGCCTTGCTTTAAAAATTCATCAAGCTCCAACTGATATTTATCATCTACGTATACCGCTTTTACTTCTTCCCAAGCCCAGTCGCCTACCAAGGTTGGATTGGTAATCTGCCAGCCCCATAAGTATTCCAGAAACTCACTTCCCATCGTACGCGCACCGGCGTAACCATGATTCATTAAGCCTTGTAACCATTCAGGATTAAGGAAACGCCCACGTAATTCCTGACGAAGCGCAATGCCTAATGCCTGCGTTCTAATATTGTTTGGGTCAGTATGATCAATAACAAAATTATTAGGCGCTTGGCCACTAGTGGATTCAACAGCCAGACTTAAACCACCCAGATAATCGAACGCATCGTTATTATCAATGAGTCCATATAAATTACTGGAACGACCAAAATAGGTATTTTCAATCTCAGACAATTGCATTTTGAACGCTTCTTGTGCCGGCGCGCCGAAATCTTTCAAACCATAGCTATGACCAATTCGTCTTACATACACATCTGCTAATTCGCTACGTTTCTCCCAAGCACCAGATCTCTCTGCCATTCGATTAATACCTGCGCCATATGAACCAGGCGCATCACCAAAGACTCGATAGCTAGCCGCTAGACCCGCTTTTTGATCATCATAGCCTTTCTGCAAAAGCACTTGCGCTTGAGCAACCCAATTAGCAGCTACTTGATTGATGGTGAGTGGTTCAGATCCACCCTTCTGTAAATTTTGTAAGGGTGACAGTGTATGTTGTAAGGCTAAGGTCAAGGCTGGATAATCTTCGATAATCGTATTACTGCTGGCATCAATGGCCATTAAAGTTGCCTGGTTAAGTAAGCGCATTTGATTGCCGTACAAATCTCTAAACAGGCCAGAGGTTGTAAAAACGGTGTCACGTCGAACTCGATTCTCTTTCAACGTTTGCCGCTTCAGCCCTTTAACTAAACCACGACTATTCCATTGTGGTTCTAATCCCAGCATATCAAGGCCAAAAGCAATCATCACACCTTCATCACGAACAACATCAGATGCCCACAGCACCAAGCCTTCTTTCTTACCAACGGATTGAGTGTTATCCTTGCGGGCTTGCGCTGCCATCTCCTGACCAAGCTCCCATGCCGCCCTACTAGGAATCAAACTGCTATCAAGTGCGTAGAAGTTCCTTCCAGTCGGTAAACTATCAGGGCTACGAATTGGATCATTACCTTGGCCGGGACTAATAAACTGGCCTTTCAATCCATTTAACAGGCCTGTTAATTCAGCTGCTGGAGATGCTTCCAACCGGGTAAGCCACCGACTTTTTTCCTCACTAGTTTCTGGCGCCATAGAGTCGATCATCATATTCACGGCGTTATCCGACCAATCCTTGCCGTAGATATGTAGTCCTAAGGGCATAAAGCGCTCTTGGAGCGTGGTTAAGTAATGTCCTATTTCATGGACAAGCAAATCATCATCGACTTCTTGAAACGTAATGCCCATAACGGCCAATTCTGCCGACATAGCTTCCGCTAGTTCGTTCTCTAAGTTTAAGCTTTTAACTTTTTCTCGTATCTGCTGCACAAGTCTGTCATGTACGGCTTTGTCTTTGCTATGGTGCAATGTCTCAAAACTTTCCACCAATTGACGCAGCTGCAATAACTCATCATAAAGCGGCGTGCTTTTTAATGGCGGGGTTAAGTGATCAACCATCACCGCTAAACCACGACGCTTGGCTTGAATCCCTTCACCCACGCCATCAACGATATAGGGATATATGCCAGGAATATCGCCGGCTATCACTCTTGAATAATCATCTTCTGCAACACCAACGGACCGTCTTGGCAGGAACTCATAAGTTGAGTGGCGACCTAAATGTACATAGGCATCTGCCTTAAAATCAGACTTGAGATAATGATAAAACGCGAGATATTGATGGGGCGGAGGAAAAGCTAAATTAGCATGCAGCAATTCTTCGTTAATTTCCCAACCCCGCGGTGGCTGAGGCCCAATGAATATATTGCCGAACTGCAAACCTGGCAAAAGAATCTTTTGACCTGACACCATCACCTTGCCAGGCGCCTTGCCCCAGCCACCAAGACCTTCGATGCCTGTCTTGCGTAAAGCTTCGATAATTTTTAGCGCTTCGTTTAGGCATGCTTTGCTCCCATGATTAAGTGCGTCAAGATAACAACTTTCAAGCTGCGACAATAATTGATCCGCACGATCACGCCCTTTATGATCAAGCCCTTCAAGTAAATGGTGCATTTCTTCCAGCGTATGCTCTACAGCTTCAACTCCCAATGATAGGGCTTTATTTTCTATCGCAGTCAATATTTGCTGATGAAGTAGACCGAATGGGCCATCTATCATTTCTTGCTGTATGGTTGCAGGAAGGGTTTGGAACCAAGTTTGATAAGCAGCGGGCTCCATAGTTACTATTTTGTCAGCCATGGAGCTTAGTGCTTTAGAATCTCGCGGTAAGTTAACACCTCTCTCCTGAAGCATATCCAAAAGCGCTTCGCTACTTTCCGGTAGCGGCCCGGTTTGATAGCCGGCCTTACTTAATTGGCTGAGCATATGCCATAACGAAGCGGGCACATCCAAGTTATCTGCGCCGATATTATGTCGACCTGGAGGGTGGTTGTAGTAAATTATCGCTATTCGTTTATCTTTGTTTGGCTTTATCTGCAATTGGTGCCAACCAGCAATCCTATCCATTGTTGATTGAATACCAACCGGATCTGCTTCAATTGCTTGCACACGGATACCCGTCAATGCATCCTCCATGCGCTTGCCGCCGGTTGCGATAACAAGCGGCTGACTCGCCCCTTGAAGCTCTGGCATTGCTACTTGGTAATATACTTTTTCTTGATTTAAACCATCAGACGACAAGCGATATTCAACGCTATTTCTATCTCTTAACTTTATTGCTTTTAAAACAGGAACGTTTAGTTTGGTCAATAACTCCGTTACCTCGTTACGACCTTCACCACCACCAATCACGAAATCTTGCAGCATAATAATGGCGGTGATCTGGCTAGATACTTTTTGTAGTGAACGAACAGCATCAACACCTGCATCCCCCCAATTGGCCACAGCTGCAAGACAAAAATGGTCTAATCTAACCTCAACTTGCTCACACAATTGAGTCATTAATCGCGTATCTGCTGGACGAGACCCACCAGCATGATCAATAACAGCAATGACTGGTTTATCATTCACCATGGGGAAGTCTTTTTGATACTGCCCTTGATGGAACCAGCGAACGGGCGCATTTGGCGCTGGTGGATTGACCGCGATAGAAATTTCACCTAGTTGGTTGGCAAGAAACCCAACTAAAGCCGTGACATTTTCAACACCGCCAGCTTTCCAATAGGCGTTAACCTCCAACCACGTTTTTTTCTTAGGATATTGAGTGACTAATGCTTGTAACCACTCTGCAAAATCCCCTTGTGGTGAAGATTTAGCGAGTGCTCGTAGCGTTTCAACGGAGCTGAACACAACTTGCTGGGGAACACCGCTTAAGCCAATCAAGCGATGATCACTGTTGATTAAGA
>JAKSAW010000458.1 GCA_022361455.1 Pseudomonadales bacterium
TAATCATTTTTTTTTCAAAAGTGATATCCCATTCACATCCACCCATGAGGGAAATAATACATAGTTATAAAGTTATGGACAGTTTATAAACCATCAGTGTCAATGCAGGTCATTGTGTCCATGCTTCAAGTGCAACATCGAGTTCTACAACTTCAAGGTGAACTACAAGTCCTAGAAGTTCCAGTCCTACGTACTACTTCTTCACCAAGTTCCTTAGCCATGGAGAACCAGCAACCAGACAACGGGAGGATTGTATTAAGACTCCAGAGGCGAAACAACATCGTAAGTTTTATTATCAGAGCTTGCAAAATTAACAGTCTCTACAATTTTGTTTTGTTCATTTTACTAGTACCAAATTGCCCCACCTGTTCCACCACCACCAGTGAACAGCCGTCTGGATGACCCCCACCATGATCCTGCACACCAAGCAGTCAGGGAGGCAAACAGGTTGAGGAAGCGATCTCAACGGCAACGGGACAAAATCTACTTCTGGGTCTGCCCGGTCAGGGGCTGCCATGCCGTAAGTTATTTCATTAGTTTGCCTTGGAATTACATTCTTCATTTTTTAACATACATTTCAGATCAAAACCCAATACCCTTTGCTAAAGCTTCACCTCCAGACTGTCCATAAGTGGAGCAAGAAGAAGATGGAATGGGAAGTTTTCCCAAACCTGTACAAGGTTGCAAAGGACAGATTTGGCCACTACTTCCGCCCTGACAAGTCCCTCAAGAAGCAAAACTCCCACCTCACAGTTCAAGAATATTCAAGCATCTAATAAACTAAGAATTAATCAACACAACAATCCATAATCAACTATGGACTACATAGTAAAAGAAGCCACCGCCAAGCTAATCAACTGAGGGAAAGAAGCTAATCAACTAAGAAAATAAGGAAGCCACCACAACATAATCACACCTCCTAATCAACTGGAAGAAAAAACCAAAACCCCTGCATGCCGTGACCCTTTGACGCAGGGCAGGGGCTTCTGACCAAGAGCACGGCAAACTTCAAGGCTGATTCAGATCATTAGGACACATTTGGACATCTGGGTGATCGCCGCCGACAAGTGGAACTCCAGGACTGGCAGACGGACTTCCCAGGACACCTCCGGCCATCCACTGAGCTCGCAGGTTCGATATTTTTTAAACAATTTTTTGCCAATTTGAAGACATCCATAAAAAGATCATTAATCCGCTTCAGGTTGGACTACCTCCAGGACCAAGTGGGACCACACGGGACACCTGGCAGACACTCTGGGACTCTGGGACAGGCAGAAGGACTCCCCGGGACACCTCTGGCCATCCACGGACCTCTCAGGTTTGATATTTTTTAAAGGATTTTTTTGTCAATTTAAAGACATCCACAAATAGATAAGTTATCCACTTCAGGTCGGACTACCTCCAGGACCAAGTGGGACCACATGGGACACCTGGCAGACACTCTGGGACTCTGGGACTGGCAGAGGGATTCTCTGGGA
>JAKSAW010000525.1 GCA_022361455.1 Pseudomonadales bacterium
GTTGTCGATAGCGTTTCCACCTAAAAGTTTCACGACGCCATTATTCGTATGTGCTAGCACCGCAGGAAAATCTTTTTCGGTAATTAGTCGTTCTTGTTTGCTGAGCTGGTTTTTGCAAGGCTGACGTATTTCTGCACCATAGCTTTTGGCCAGGCTTTTCTTATAGCTTTTCCATTCCTTGGTTTGAGTAACTCGATGATAGGCAATTTCGCAGAGGGTGCACGAATGTTCACCCTCGACAACTTCTTGTAGCGCACGAATTCCACCAGCAATACTAAAGTCAGCATTCCAAACAAAAGTGATTCGCTTAATTTGCGTCGTTGCCATAGATTTCGATTCCGTTCTTGATATGCGTCTAAACCAGAGACTACTTTGCTATATTTTAGATTACTCGTATGTGCAAAGATAGGCAGTATCAACGGCTACCTGTAATTGAAAAGATTGATTGGCTTCCACCGTAAAACTGTCGCCTGCTGAGTAAGTGTTCCAATTGTCGTTGCCAGGAAGTTTAACGGTTAATGCACCACTAACTACGGTCATTACTTCTTTTTGGCTGGTGCCAAATTCATATTCGCCAGGTGCCATCACACCCACAGTGGCGGGCAGGGTTTCCGTTTGGAAAGCGATTGATTTTACTTTGCCTTCAAAGTATTCGTTCACGTCAAACATGGTTGCTCCTAATGATTATGGTCTTGGTTAAATCTAATCGTCTCATATGATTGTTGATGCTGCCTGACAGGGCCTTCAGGAGGCATTTAACGCTATTGTTATTCTAAGATTTAGCTCGTTTACCTGGACCTTGGCTGCGTCCACCGTCCGCTTTACCTTTGCCGCGATGTGGATTTTTGTCTCGCTTTCCCCGATTTTCATTGCTTGGTCTTTTATGACCTTTACCACGGCGATCACCGCCTTCAGATTTGAGTCGAGATTTACCTGGTTTACCTCTGGGAGGTTTCTCAGTGAAAATATCGATATTCAAAGCACGGTTGCATACCATGGTTTGTTTAAGAAGGTTGAATACTTCTTTAGGCATTCCCGCAGGAAGGTCAACGGTACTAAAGGTCTCATAAATTTCGATATTGCCAATATAGTCACCATCGATTTCAGCTTCGTTGGCAATGGCTCCTACGATTTGGCCTGGCTTTACGTTATCCTTGCGGCCAACGGCAACTTTAAAACGTTGCATCTCGACATCCGGGTGGTCTTTTAAAGGTTTAGCTTTGTAACCACTAATTTCTTTTTCACCATCACGACCTTTACGTCGCTGTCGACTATCGTCCTGATCGAAGTCTCGTTCTTTTCGTTCACGTTTCGCTTTTTCTTTTGGCGGTTGCAATGGCCTATCTTTTTGTACCAGATAGGCAAGAGCTGCGCCTACTTCATTTTCTGAGCAGTTTTGCTCTTCGGAAATTTCCTTCACGATATTAGCAAAAAAGTCTAAATCGTCCCGCTGCATAGCTTCCACTACGGAATCTTTAAACGCCTTGGAGCGATATTCAATTAAATCGCTGCGGGTAGGTAAATCCATTTGTGTAATGGGCTTTCGAGTTGTTTTTTCAATAGAACGCAATAAGCGTCTTTCTCTGGGTGCAACAAATAAAATCGCCTTACCTGTGCGGCCAGCTCGGCCTGTGCGGCCAATTCTATGCACATAAGCTTCGTCATCATAAGGGATGTCGTAATTCATTACATGGCTAATGCGCTCAACATCCAATCCTCGAGCTGCAACATCTGTGGCGACCAAAATATCTAAGCTGCCACGTTTTAGTTGCTCGACAGTTTGAATACGTAGGTTCTGGCTCATGTCTCCATTTAATGCGGAGGCAGAATATCCCCGAGCATTTAGTTTGTCGGCAAGTTCAACCGTGGATGTCTTGGTACGCACAAAAATAATCATGCCGTCGAATTCTTCTACTTCAAGAATTCGCGTAAGGGCATCTAGTTTATTCGTTCCCGACACTAACCAATAAAGTTGCTCGATGTTTTCATTGGTGGTGACTTTTGTTTTGATCTGAATTTCTTCAGGCTCATTTAAATAGTTGTTCGCTACCTTGCGAATAGGGGCGGGCATAGTGGCAGAGAATAATGCGACACGACGATCCTCTGGTGTTTTATCGAGGATGGCTTCTACATCGTCAATAAAGCCCATGCGCAACATTTCGTCTGCTTCATCTAATACAATGGTTTTAATTTTATTTAGCGCGAGGCTCTTACGATTTAAATGATCCAGGGTTCGACCTGGGGTACCTACTACAACATGCACGCCACGCTTCAGGGCTTTTAATTGCCCGCGCATATCTTGCCCGCCATAAATTGGTAATACATGAAAACCTTTTAGGTGGGCTGCATAGGATTGAAATGCTTCTGCCACTTGAATCGCTAATTCGCGAGTTGGGCATAATACCAAGGCTTGAGGGTGATTCGCGTTGAGATCAATATCTGCCAGCACAGGTAAGGCGAAGGCCGCTGTTTTACCTGTCCCTGTTTGTGCCATGCCTACCACATCTTTGCCTTGTAACAGCAATGGAATAGTAGCCGCTTGGATAGGGGAAGGCGTTTCATAACCCACATCAGACAGGGCTTGAAGAATAGAGGACGGCAAATTGAGATCAGCAAAGCTGAGCTCTGGAGAATCGCTGGACATGGCTTACCTTGGTGTGAGGGGCAGTGAACCTGATCTTGGACGTGATTTTAGTCCGTCAATGTCGGCACCGCAGATAATAGCTTCGAACAAAAGGTGGGCGATTATAGGGCAGATTACCCCATCGAGTACAGTGATAATTGCGCTAAGGCCACAATTTATCAGGGGTGTAGCCCTTTGGCTGAGTGCTCCAAAGGACTGATTTGGTTAACTTTCAGTGCTTAAATCATCCATGACTGCCCGCAGAAATCGTGCTGCTTCTCCACCGGTGATCGCGCGATGGTCAAAGCTTAACGACAAGGGCATTATCGGGTGAATGGTGATATCTCCTTGATAAGCCACCACTTCTTCCTTGATTTTGCCGGCGCCTAAGATACACACCATCGGTGGCACAATCACGGGATTGCCGTAGCGGCCAGCCAAAGTACCAAAGTTGGAGAGCGTGATGGTCGCGCCGCTCATTTCCCTGGGAGGTATGGTTCGGGCCTTCACATCGTTTCTGAGGTTATCCAGTCCTTCTCGCAGATCGTCTAAATCGCGCTGGGTAATATCTCTCAACACGGGCACGAAAAGGCCATCAGGAGTATCCACCGCAATACCAAGGTCCACTTTATCGATCACCCTCATGGTCATATTGGAGCCGTCGTACCAGGCATTGAGGTTGGGTTCTTGCTGGCAAGCTACGGCAATGGCTCGAACCAAGCGCATGGTTGGATCCGCGCCTGGAAACCAATGGTGAATATCAACGTCATCGTGGATGGTCACTTTCACAACTTCTGCATGGGCTTTTTCCATGTTCTTCGCCATGGCCCTACGAACACCACGAATAGGCGTGGCCTCGCCAAAGTCTTTAACCAGTTGCGCGGCGCGCTCTACATCCTGTGCTGAAATCATACCGTGTTTACCGGTCGCCTCAACTTGGCCAAGATCTACA
>JAKSAW010000099.1 GCA_022361455.1 Pseudomonadales bacterium
AAAGACACAGCACAAATGGAAACAACTGTTATCTGCACAGCAAACCTGGCTTGGAAAAATTGCGCAATTGTTTGAATCGCTTTTAGGCCACAGCGGTAGACAGCATTTGATACCCGAGTATGAGCGGTAAAACCTGGTGATCCTGTAATGCTACCAATCGTTTTTATCACATGTGTAATTTAAAATTACCTCGATTTTACTTTATCAACCTACAAAAGTCTATGGAAATACTTTTTTGATTCTTACGAAGTAACTCTTATCTAACTGATTACGAGATTTTTAAGAAGTATTTAAGCAATTAATTGGCTTGAGTGCTAAAAATGCTTGATTTTTGAGATTATTTTAGTATATAATCTTCAGCAGACCTATTATTTGGACTGCATAGGCCGAGCAAAGTAGAAGTGGACACCGTTGGCCGAAGTATATAGCCCATCGTCTTCAACAGTATAATCCTTGCTCAAAGGATAATAGTCGGTAAAATAGACCTCAAGCCCATTAATACCAGGATGAAGATTTGTGACACAGTCATTTATTACCCCTATGTCAAAGCTATTATTAGAGAGGTCAAGCTCTTCTAGAGAGGTTAAAGCTGATAGATCAGACACATTAGCTATGCGGTTATTTGAGAGGTTAAATTGTTTTAGAGAGGTTAAAGCTGATAGATCTGGCACGCTTCTTAGACGGCAATTAGAGAGGTCAAGCTTTGGGTTCCTTTTGTTATAACAGTCTATAAGTTTTTGCTCGATAGCTGCCTTTTTCTCGATGCTCAAGTGAGTCTGAGTAGCAAGCCATTTTTTGATATTGCTTTTAAAGAGTGCTTGCTTTAAATACAGCTCTGTAGCATCAGCAGTACCTTGAGAACCTAGCTGTGAAGGCAGCTCTGCAGTACCTTGAGATCTTGTTCGTTCATAAGCTGCATAAAACAGATAGATCAAAGACACAGCACAAATGGAAACAACTGTTATCTGCACAGCAAATCCGGCTTGAAAAACTTGCGCAATTGTTTGAAGCGCTTTTAAGCCACATCGATAGATGGCATTTGATGGCTCGCTATAAGCTGTAGGATTTGGCAGTCCTGTGATTCCAGTGATCATTTTGTTCCTCCTGTGAAA
>JAKSAW010000501.1 GCA_022361455.1 Pseudomonadales bacterium
AGCAACACACCCAGCAAAGATTCCGATGAGTTCGAATTGCTGCAAGCCTTGCATGTTGAATCACCTAACTTACTAATGGATGAGCCGGCCGGCCTGCTGCATGTTTACAATACAACCGCATTAGATATTTCATCCACACAATTGAGAGACGATATCGAACGCGGCCAAGACCCAAGGTTTTTACTGCCAGACAGCGTCTGGCGCTACATTGGCGAAAATAATCTCTACAATGTAGGTAAATCTAGATACCCCAATCAGGAGAATTAACAGACACCTCATGGCACTTACACCTGAAGACATTAAAGACCTCGCGCTTAACGCCCTTGAAGACATGAAAGCCAAGGACATCACCTGCCTAGACGTTAAACCAATGACAAGCATGGCGGACTACATGATTGTGTGTAGCGGTACGTCGAACCGACATCTTAAGTCCATCGCCGATCAATTGATCGAAGACAGCAAAAAAGCCGGGCATCAGCCATCGGGCGTTGAGGGTGAAAGTGGCTCTGAATGGGTGTTGGTCGATTTAATTGACGTGATCGTTCACATCATGCTGCCTGACACTCGCAAGTTTTACGATCTAGAGAAGCTTTGGAGCATGACTCCCGGCAGCGAAGAACAGGGTTAATAAACGCGGTATGCGCATCCGCCTGATAACGGTGGGCAGTAAAATGCCCAAATGGGTCAACGAAGGTTTTAACGAATATCAAAAGCGCCTCAATCAAGATGTGCAGCTGGAGTTGGTTGAAATTCCTGCTGGCAAGCGCGGCAAAAATGCGGACCTGCAACGGATCACTGAAAAAGAAGGGCAGCAAATTCTTCACAGCCTTCACCCCCAGGAACATATCATCGCCTTAGATGTCGAAGGTAAGCGCTTCACTACTGAAAAACTATCCAATCGACTTAATGAGCTCATGCATAGTGGTCAACAAGTTGCACTGTTGGTAGGTGGCCCTGAAGGTTTATCTAACGCCTGTCGAAATAAGGCTCAAGAAAAATGGTCCTTATCAGATCTTACTTTACCCCATCCATTGGTTAGAATAGTGATCGCTGAACAGCTTTACCGAAGCTGGTCGCTGCTAAAAGGACACCCTTATCATCGCTAACCTAAACCAACGCTAACTATGGCAAAACCTTCCACCTTAAAGGATCATTTTCGCGAAGGGCGTATCTTTAACCAAAGGTCGTTAATAGCGTTTGCGTTCGTTATTTGTTTAACGATGATTTTGATTGCACGAATGATTTTTTTACAAGTCGCGGAATACGACAAATATTCAGCCCAATCAGATGAAAACCGAGTCAGCGTAGAACCTATTGCCCCAACTAGAGGCTTAATATTCGATCGCAGCGGAACTTTACTAGCGGATAATCAACCAACCTATTCTGTAAGCCTACTTAAAGAGCGCGTTCCCGATATCGATGAAACAATCGCTAAGATTGGCCAGATTATTGAGTTAAAAGATACTGACCCGGAACGATTTAAGAAACGCTTGAAACAACGTCGTCGCCCATTCACACCTGTCGCACTTAGATACCGCTTGAGCGAAGAAGAAATCGCAAAGATCGCTGTTCATCTACATCGATTGCCGGGGGTAGAGATTGAAGCCAACCTTGTGCGCAATTATCCCCATAAACAAATGCTTGCTCATACCACCGGCTATGTGGGGCGCATCAACGAAGCTGAATTGAAAAAAGTCGATGGCAATAATTACAGCGCCACCGAACACATTGGCAAAACCGGTATCGAAAAGTTTTATGAAGATACGCTGCATGGCATGGTGGGTTATCAAACCATTGAAACCGACGCCCGAGGCAGAATCACTAATATTCTAGAGCGTACAGATCCAGTACCAGGTAGCAACCTACACCTCTACTTAGACTTACCAACCCAAAAGGCGTCCATCGAAGCTCTTGGCGAACGTCGCGGTGCAGTGGTTGCCATCGATCCCGAAACCGGCGGCGTGTTGGCTTTCGCCAGCATGCCCGCTTTTGATCCCAATCTATTTGTTACCGGTATCGACTTTAAAACTTACAATGCACTGAACACGTCAAAAGCACGCCCGTTATTTAATCGCGCTATACAAGGACAGTATCCACCCGGCTCAACCGTGAAACCCATGATCGGTTTAGGAGGCATTGAAACCAAGGTAACAACTTGGGAGTACACCATTTACGATCCAGGCTGGTACAAGCTAGAAAATGACTCTCGTTTTTATCGCGACTGGAAAAAATATGGCCATGGAATGGTTAATTTAGAGAAAGCTGTCATGCAATCCTGTGATACTTATTTCTATGAAATGGCCTATAACATGGGTGTCGATAGCATTCATGATTTTATGAAGCCTTTTGGCTTTGGTGAAAAAACCGGTTTGGATATCGTAAGCGAACGTTCTGGGTTACTACCATCACGCGCTTGGAAACGAACTGCGAAAAATCAACCTTGGTACCCAGGTGAAACCCTAATTACCGGTATAGGCCAAGGCTACATGCTATCAACACCATTACAGTTAGCTGTAGCTACCGCGATAGTTGCCAACCGAGGCAAAATCATCAAACCCAAAATGGTGGAATACATTGATGCCGGCAATGCTAAATTACCTGTCCCAAATAAGACTGATCACGGCGCTATCGAACTAGAAGACCCAGAGAATTGGGATAAAATGATTGAAGCTATGCGCAAAGTTGTACATCACCCCAGAGGCACCGCCACCAAAATGCTCAAGGATTTAAAGGGCTATGATATCGCCGGCAAAACTGGAACCGCACAGGTACTCGGCATTGCGCAAGATGAAGAGTATGACGAAGAAAAAATTTCTGAGTGGCATCGAGATCATGCTCTTTTTGTGGGCTTTGCCCCTGTAGTAAACCCCAAAATTGCTGTAGCGGCCATTATCGAGAATGGTGGTAGCGGGGGTTCTACCGCGTCTCCAGTGGTGCGCAAAGTGATGGATGCTTACTTAGTTCCTCGCCTTACTAATCCCTTAGTTGGAGATACTGGAAATCTGTCCGTAGGCGACGCACCATGAGTAAACGAGATTTTCGGCACCAACTGCAATCCCATGGTAGCCCCGTTACCCAGCGCTTAAATCTAATGCAAGCGGTTCATTTAGACCCTCCGTTGCTGGGCGGTTTATTGCTATTGATCAGTGGCGGCTTATTTGTACTTTACAGCGCCAGTGGCGAGAACATGGATATGGTTTGGCGGCAGATAACTCGCTTCGCTATTGGTTTTCCAATCATGATGGTGTTAGCGCAAATCTCACCTCAAACCTATAAACGCTGGAGCCCGGTTTTATTCGCTATCGGTATTATTTTATTAATCGCCGTATTAGTCACAGGTACTCAAGCAAAGGGCGCGCAAAGGTGGCTAGCTATTCCAGGTGTTGGCCGTTTTCAACCATCTGAAATAATGAAGCTCATTGTGCCCATGATGGTGGCTTGGTACTTAGCTGAGCGAGCTTTACCACCGGGATCAAAACCTTCTTTAGCTACCGCTATTTTAATTTTGATTCCAACCCTACTCATTGCTAAGCAACCGGATTTAGGAACATCCCTATTAATTGCCAGTTCTGGTTTTATCGCATTGTTTTTGTCGGGACTGAGCTGGCGGGTAATCGGCGGTCTAATTGTGTTGGCAGCTCCAGCTGCGGGCGGCCTGTGGTTTTTAATGCGCGACTATCAACGACAACGAGTATTAACCTTTTTAAATCCCGAGCGGGATCCTTGGGGCGCCGGCTGGAATATTATCCAATCCAAGACAGCGATTGGCTCAGGGGGGGTTGAAGGTAAAGGCTGGCTGAACGGCACCCAAGCCCACTTAGACTTTCTACCTGAAAGCCACACTGATTTTATTATCGCAGTATTAGCCGAGGAATTTGGCCTAGTAGGAGTATGTTGTTTGTTGCTGGTTTATCTAGCCATCATTGGCCGAGGCATTTATATCTGCATGAATGCCCAGGATACTTATTCAAGGTTATTAGCCGGCAGTATTACACTCACCTTTTTTGTATATGTATTCGTGAATATAGGCATGGTGAGTGGATTATTACCGGTGGTAGGTGTTCCCTTACCCATGGTGAGTTATGGCGGTACATCAGTTGTTACCCTATTGGCAGGTTTTGGTATTCTTATGTCCATTCATACCCACCGACGCCTGGTTTCTCGCTAGCTAGATTTAGTTTGCAGAGGAATTAGGGAATTTTATCCGCTAACTTGCATCGAATTGATATAAACTAAATAAAAATTCACAGGTCTTAATTCGAGCGCAATCTGGCACCCAAATACTGGATACTAAAAGCGAAGTACTGGACGTAGATAAATGATCTCATTGAACGGCTTAAGCAAAACTCGCAGCACATTCTTCCTTACCCTGTTTGTGGGTTATTTTTACACATTCTCTGCGCAGGCAACCGCGAGCAATTCAAACGTAAGCAACTATGCCGAGCATCCTGAATTCAAAGCTTTCTTAGCGGACGTCGTGAAAGATGGGGTGTATCCGAAAGAGCAATTAGTCTCGCTCATGAAAACAGCCAACCGCAAAGAAAGCATTCTAAAGGCCATTTCAAGGCCTGCTGAAAGAACCCTAACTTGGGCGCAATATCGAAAAATATTTCTGACCGAAGCCCGAATAAATAAAGGCATCGATTTTTATAAAAAGCATAAGGCCACTTTTGAAAGAGCAGCGGCAGAGTCAGGTGTTCCCGAAGAGATGATTCTAGCTATTCTCGGTGTGGAAACGCGTTATGGACAGAACCGTGGCAGCTTCAGAGTGGTTGACGCTCTTGCGACCTTGGGTTTCGATTACCCACCACGCGCAAAGTTTTTCCGTAAGCAACTGAAAGAGTTTCTCTATCTAGAGAAAGAAGCCGGCATTGATTTAAACACAGCTAAAGGTTCTTATGCTGGGGCAATGGGCTTCCCACAATTTATCCCCAGCAGCTATCGCCATTATGCCGTAGACTTTGATGGCGACAATGTCATTGATCTAATCGACAACCCCGTCGATGCCATCGGTAGCATCGCAAATTATTTTAAAGTCCACGGCTGGAAGAATGGCGAGCCAGTCACTGCCCCTGCAAGATTCTTGAAAAGCGGTAAAGATGAATCCAGCCTGGATAATGTGGTTAATCAAAAGTTAAAACCAAAGTACACAGTCAAAGAATTGGCTGAATTCGGTCTCGTATCTGATCTACCCTTTGATGAAAATCAATCCGCCACTGCAATGCGCTTAGAAGGCAAAAACGGCATTGAATATTGGATTGGTTTAAAAAACTTTTATGTCATTACTCGCTATAACCATAGCCGTCTCTACGCCATGGCAGCCTACCAGTTAAGCCAAGCGCTTAAGGAAAAAATGTAAGCAATGGCAGATATATGTTCCTATCTAGCAACAAGAAATTGGCCACTTTTAATGAGTGGCCTAATAGCCTCTCTATTAATCAGCGCCTGTAGTCACCGCCCCCCTTTCGAACCCAAAGATGGTCCACCAAAGCTACGCAAAGATATTTCAGCAGTCCAAGACGCAGTGCCAAAAGTAGAGCCCAAAGCTCGCTATGGAAACCATTCTCCCTACAAAGTATTTGGCAAAACCTATCATGTCATGGAAAGCAGCGACGGTTACCGTGAAGAGGGGATCGCATCCTGGTACGGTGAAAAGTTCGCCGGGCGCTCCACCTCATCGATGGAACCCTACGATCCCTACTTGATGACAGCGGCCCATAAGTCACTGCCCCTACCCAGCTATGTAAGGGTGACCAATCTCAAGAACAAACGGAGCGTCATTGTACGCGTGAATGACCGAGGCCCATTTCATGGCAATCGAATCATCGACCTATCTTACGCAGCAGCCATCAAACTGGGCTATGCAAACCAGGGCACAGCACCGGTTTTAGTGGAAATTATCGACCCCGAGACGTTCCAAAATGCTCCTGTCGTTGCGAACAAAGAGGATCAGCCCAGCAAAGCCACTCACCAACCCGCAAACTTGATGCTGGCAACCCAAACAGCTGCTCAAACAGCAGATTCACCACAGTTATTTCTTCAAGCTGGTGCATTTAGTCAATTAGCG
>JAKSAW010000488.1 GCA_022361455.1 Pseudomonadales bacterium
TTATTCCCAGTCCCGACGAACCCCAGTCGGCGTATTGTTTGCTTTGCGAGTACGTCGAATTTCCTGAAGATTACTCCTGGGTCATCTTTAAGCTAAGAGATAACGCCAAATTCCATAACGGTACAGCCATTCGAGCCGATGATGTTGTCACCAGTTTCAAACTAATTACTTCTGACAAAGCTCACCCTCAATACCGAGACATTTATAAACCGGTAGCAAGTGTCGAAAAACTGGATGAACTAACTGTTAAGTTTTTGCTTTCAGAAACCAACTTAAAGTCTATGGTTTTTCGTTTAGGTGAGCTACCTGTCATGTCACACGATTTTTGGCAGAAGCACACTTTTGGTGAATCCGGCCAGATTCCGCAACCACTAAGCGGCCCTTACAAAGTGGGCAAAGTTGAGATCGGAAACTTTGTCGAATTTCACCGAGTACCCGATCACTGGGCCAAAGACTCCCCTTTCTACCGAGGCTTATTTAATTTCGATACCGTACGCTTTGAGTTCTTTCGCGACAGAACCGTAGCCTTTGAAGCCTTTAAATCCGGTCGGGTAGATGTATTCTATGAATACGTGGCGAAAAACTGGGCAACCGCCTATGACTTCCCAGGCGTTAATAATGGCGAAATTTTAAAACAAGCCATAACCCATAATATTCCTAGCGGCTCACAAGCATTCTTTATTAATACCCGTCGAAAAAAGTTTGCCAATGCCAAAGTTCGCAAAGCGCTAACGCTATTGTTCGACTATGAGTGGACCAATAAGAATATCTTTGCGTCTGCCTATAAACGCTCTAACACTTTTTTTCCTAATTCAGAATTAGGAGCGCGCGGCTTGCCCTCCCCAGAAGAAATTGCGTTACTGGAACCCCATAAAGAATATCTTCCTGCAAAGCTCTTCGAGAAATCCTTTGCGCTTCCTGTGACCAAGGGTAATGGCAATATCCGACCACAGCTAAGGGAAGCCCTAAGGCTTTTTAAGTCTTCTGGGTGGACAGTAAAGAATGGCAAACTCATCAATAAAAAGTCTGGCGAACCTTTCTCCTTTGAAGTGCTGATTGATCAGCAAAGTTTTGCTCGAGTATTAACACCCTATTTAAATAACTTGAAAAAAGCGGGTATTGATGCAGAAATTCGCCATATCGATTCGGCCCAATATAAGGTCAGACTCGATACATTAGACTTTGACATGATTAGTTTTGTGTTACCGCAGTCTTTATCACCAAGTCACGAGCAGCGTCTATACTTTCACTCGTCGTTAGCCAACACCGAGGGAACAAAGAACTTTTCAGGTATCGACAATCCAGCGATCGACGCATTAATTGACAAGATTATCAATGCCGATAATCGTGCTGATTTGAAGAATGCGACCAGAGCCATGGATCGAGTGTTATTGTGGAACTACTATACGATTCCCCATTGGCACCTGAACTATCATCGTATCGCATACCAGAAAAAATTGAGCAGGCCCAAGATAGCCCCAGAACTTCACCTAGGTTTTCCATCTTGGTGGATGAAATAAGAAACTTTTGCCACTGAAAAGCATCCAAAAGTAGACCATTTTTTGATTAAGCAGGCACAATGAATCTATACACTCAGTATCTCGCGCTTCCTTTAAAAGCTTTGGTGTTAATCACAGCGTTCTTACACGGTGCAGCCATTGCTGAAACCAATACTCGTGTTACTCATGCGCTGGCTATACATGGCGATGCTAAATATCCGGAGGGATTCAAGCATTTTGACTATGCGAATCCAGACGCTCCCAAAGGAGGCAGTATCGTACTCTCCTCAGTTGGAAGTTTTAACAGTCTGAATCCATTTATCGCAAAAGGCGTACCCGCAGATCGAATCGGAATGATTTATGACACACTCACGGCGAGATCATCCGATGAACCTTTTACAGAATATGGCCTGATCGCTGAGAAGATTGAACTCGCTAATGACTCCAGTTTTGTCATCTTCCATATCGATCCAAAGGCTCGGTTTCACGATGACAAGCCAGTCACCGCCGAAGATGTCATATTTACCTTTAATTTACTGGTAGAGAAAGGCCGCCCTCACTATAAAGCTTATTATCATGATGTGGTTGAGGCGGTCGCTCTAGATAAGTACCGCGCGCAGTTTAAGTTCAAGAATGGTAACAACCGAGAATTGCCTTTAATCATCGGCCAACTCCCCGTATTGCCCAAGCATTATTGGGAGGGAAAAGATTTTACCGATAACCTGCTAGATATACCTCTCGGCAGCGGGCCCTACAAGATTTCAGACATGCAGACTGGGCAGACTATCACCTTCAAGAGAAATAAAAATTATTGGGCCAAAGACCATCCAATCAATAAAGGTTCCTATAACTTTGATTCCATTAGAGTGGAGTACTTTAGAGATGCCAATGTAGCCTTAGAAGGATTCAAATCAGGTAACTTCGATTTTTACATGGAGTACAGTTCTAAGCGCTGGGCGACGCTATATACTGGCGATAAGTTCGATGATAAAACGCTGCTTAAGGAAGAAATCAAAAATGAAAATCCTGCAGGCATGCAGGCTTTTGCTCTAAATAGCAGAAAAGACCTTTTCAAAGATCCTGTTGTGAGGCAAGCACTAAACTACGCCTTCGATTTTGAATGGGCCAATAAAAACCTGTTTTATGGAGCCTATAAACGAACCAACAGTTATTTTGAGAACTCAGAATTAGCTGCTCATCAGCTCCCTTCTGAAAAAGAGCTGGCATTACTAAACCCTTACAAAGACGATCTTCCTCCAGAGGTGTTTAACAAGGTCTATCAAGCACCTGTCACTAAAGGCGACGGCAATATCCGCAAACAGTTACGGGCTGCATTGCGACTGCTAAAAACCGCTGGCTGGACAGTAAAAAATGGCGTGCTAACAAACAATGCCGGTCAACCTTTTGAGTTTGAGGTGTTATTGGTTCAAAAAGATTTCGAACGCATTGTGCTACCTTTTATTCAAAACCTTAAAAAGCTTGGCATTAACGCAA
Source organism: Pseudomonadales bacterium (assembly GCA_022361455.1). GTDB lineage: Bacteria > Pseudomonadota > Gammaproteobacteria > Pseudomonadales > Ketobacteraceae. Next base: position 2,994 of record JAKSAW010000488.1, read on the forward strand.
CACCAAGATTGGTAGACCAGTCACAGTATATTGAACGTTTACGAAATTTCGATTTTGATATGGTTGTAATGTCCTTTAGACAATCAAACTCTCCCGGGAACGAACAAAGAGATTATTGGTTTTCAGGGTTCGCCGACAAGAAAGGTAGCCGCAACTATCTAGGTATAAAAGATCCGATCGTAGATGCGCTCATAGAAAAAATTATCAAAGCAGACTCTCGAGAAGACCTCATCGCAGCCAGTCGTGCGCTGGATCGAGTACTGCTTTGGAGCCACTATGTGATCCCGCAATGGCATATAGATACCTATCGCGTCGCCTACAAAAATAAATTTGCTCGACCCGAGTTATCCCCTAAATACGACCTTGGTTTTTTCACCTGGTGGATTAAGGCCGAATAATCGATGGCAGCTTACATTGTAAGAAGGCTCCTGTTCATGATCCCAACCTTGTTTGGGATCTTGCTTTTAAATTTTGCCATCGTTCAATCTGCCCCCGGCGGCCCGGTCGAACAAATGATTGCCCAGCTGGAAGGCATGGAAAGCAATACTGCATCCCGGCTAGGCGGTTCTGCCCGTGCCGAAATTAGTTCTAGCCAATCAAATAGCAATTCCAACTATCGTGGTGCGCAAGGCTTAGACCCTGAGTTAGTGGCTGAAATCGAAAAGCTCTATGGGTTCGATAAGCCTCCAACTGAACGCTTCCTTACCATGATTAAAAACTATGTGATGTTAGATTTCGGCGACAGCTTTTTCCGAGACAAAACAGTTATTGAATTAATTGTCGAGAAAATGCCAGTCTCAATCTCACTTGGGCTTTGGTCTACTTTAATCATCTATTTAATTTCTATTCCACTAGGCATTCGCAAAGCAGTAACCAACGGCGAACGCTTTGATGTGTGGACAAGCTCAGTAATCATCGTTGGCTATGCGATCCCAGGCTTCTTATTCGCCATTTTATTAATCGTACTTTTCGCCGGTGGTAGCTTTTTGAATTGGTTTCCTTTGCGAGGTCTCACCTCCCCCAACTTTGATGAGTTATCCCTGTTCGGACAAATAGTGGATTATTTCTGGCATTTAGCGCTCCCCATAACCGCTAACGTGATTGGTGGCTTTGCGACCTTAACCATGCTGACCAAGAATTCGTTTCTCGATGAAATCGGCAAACAATATGTAGTCACAGCAAAAGCAAAAGGTTTAACCGACAAGCAAGTGCTGTACGGGCACGTATTTAGAAATGCAATGCTGATCGTCATTGCCGGATTTCCCTCTGCATTAATTACAGTGTTTTTCACTGATTCATTGTTGATTGAGGTGGTATTTTCATTAGATGGACTTGGTCTCCTAGGTTTCGAATCCGTACTTAAACGAGATTACCCGGTTATTTTCGGAACCCTATTTATCTTCACCATTATCGGTTTGTTACTACAACTTATCAGCGACATCACTTATACCCTAGTGGATCCACGCATCGATTTTGAGGCGCGAGATTAACCATGATGACGCTATCTCCAATGAATCAAAGACGTTTTGCCAAATTTCGAGGCAATAAGCGCGGCTGGTATTCTCTTTGGATTTTTACCTTTATATTCATTTTGACTCTATTTGCAGACTTTATTGCGAATGACAAACCAGTCTATATCAACTTTGACGGTGGCCATTACTTTCCGGTGTTTAAAACCTATTCTGAATTGGAGTTTGGTGGCGAGTTCGAGACTGAAGCAGATTATCGCGACGAATATGTGATAGAACTTATCGAAGCTAAGGGCTTCATGGTTAACCCCATCATAAAGTTCAGCTACGACACCATCAATTGGGATCTTCCAACCCCTGCCCCATCTCCTCCTGATGATATCAATCTTTTAGGTACCGACGACCAAGGGCGAGATGTACTTGCTCGAACCATTTATGGGTTTAGGATTTCGGTGTTATTTGGGCTTAGCTTAACCATATTTAGTTCAATCGTGGGGGTATTTGCTGGGGCTATACAAGGATATTACGGCGGATGGGTGGATATGGTAGGCCAACGATTCATTGAAATCTGGAGCTCCCTACCACCCTTATTTTTACTCATTATTTTATCCAGCTTAATTCAA
>JAKSAW010000492.1 GCA_022361455.1 Pseudomonadales bacterium
AATCACATTCTGAGGGATACAATAACAGTTCAATGGCTCGCCAATGTTTTCTTTGTTGACGAAGATTCGCAGAATTTGATTGCTCCGCGTAAAAGACAATCACTTCTTTTAAAAGCCCATGAATGGAATAGGTCTCTACATCAGTCGGATGGGAGTCAATCAGTGAAAAGTTTGAGAGCAGTCTGATAGCACGGTCTAATATAAGCGGTGTCCTATCCGCCTTAAATAGGCTTTTAAGCAGATTAGGCGCAGGTGGAGCTGTGCGTTTGATCCATTCATCCAAGATAACAAGCTGAAATCTGTTGCTCGGTAGCACGCAGATAAATGTTAGTAAGGTGATTGCCAACCTACCTATATCTGGAGAGTTTACATCTTTCCAACGAGAAACTGCTTTAAGTGACACTCGCCAGGTCATGTAGATCGTTCTCTGATAAGGATCATTATGCTCTATTTTTTCTTTTAAAATTTCTGCTCCCACAGTTTCAAGCAGACATAGATAACGTTCAAGCGAAAACCCACTTTTCACGTAAGCGACGGTATGTAGCAGAGCAAGAGGTAAACATTCCAACTTTTTGGCAATAGCTTGAGCTGCCTCAGCATCTTTTTGGCCCGATTCTGTTAGTAGGTATTCAACAGCTTTCTTGTTTGATAAATTGCCTATTTTGAAAGAGCTTGTCAAAAACTGTTTAAAATATATGCCGCAGCTTTTCAGGCGCGAGGTCACAAGAATGGACGCATTTTTCGGTAAAATACTAGACAGCGTCTCAGCAACTTCCTTCACATCAACATTATCGACCAGCAAAAATACATCTTTTCTTGCAGCCAAGTTTCTACGTAATTCTTCAAAACGGACCTCGGCTGAACCATAGTCTGGAATACCCAAACGATCGGCGAGTGCATTTATACTCTCACACAGTATTCGATTATCCTGCGCGTCGATACAAAATCCAATAGCGAACTGCTCTCGACAACGTAGTGCATAAGCACGAGCAAGCTGGGTTTTCCCAAGACCTCCAAGGCCGTGGATGATGACAACACCTTCCCCTACTGAAAATAATGCATC
>JAKSAW010000494.1 GCA_022361455.1 Pseudomonadales bacterium
CTCACAGATATATTCCAAATCTAATATCTCAGATCCTGCTTCCTCTTCAGCTTCCCGGTGGGCCACTTCTTCAGGTTTTTCGCCAGGTTCCACAATGCCGGCGACCAACTCCATTTGCCAGGGCCCTTCGTGAGCATTCAAAGAACCAATCCGAAACTGCTCCAACATCACCACATTATCTTTGTAGGGATCATAAAGCAAAACGCCAACAGCCTCGGGGCGTTCAAAGCACTCTCGAACCAGCTCCTTCGACCAACCACCTTCTATCATACGGTGCTTAAGTCGGTACCGCTTCATACGAAAGAAGCCTTCATATGTCACTGTTTTCTCAAGGATTTCTACATCCTCTCGACTAAAACAGGGGCCGTCTTCCAAATCCATGCTTACAACCTATTTTTCATGGGACACAAATAAAAAGGTTAGCCTATCCTCATCAATAGACTAACCCTTTGTTTCCGAATTTGGTTAGCTTAACGCTAAACCGTTGACAGTTTGAAGTTAAATCTTCTTGTAAATTTCGGCGCCCTTCTCGCGAAACTCGGAGGCTTTTTCTTCCATACCCTGCTCCATGGCCACTGGGATTTTGTTGATGCCCTTGGAATCTGCGTATTCGCGTACTTCCTGGGTAATTTTCATCGAGCAGAACTTCGGTCCACACATAGAGCAGAAATGGGCAACCTTGTGAGCGTCTTTCGGCAAGGTCTCATCGTGATAGGATTTTGCGGTATCCGGATCCAGAGAAAGGTTGAACTGATCTTCCCAACGGAACTCAAAACGAGCCTTAGACAACGCATTATCACGGATCTGCGCACCAGGGTGACCTTTGGCTAAGTCCGCTGCGTGGGCAGCAATCTTGTAAGTGATCAATCCCTCTTTCACATCCTCTTTGTCCGGCAGACCAAGGTGCTCTTTCGGAGTCACATAACAGAGCATGGCACATCCATACCATCCGATCATGGCAGCACCAATACCTGATGTGATGTGATCATAACCAGGAGCAATGTCTGTAGTTAAAGGACCAAGCGTGTAGAACGGCGCTTCATCACACCACTCCAATTGCTTTTCCATGTTCTCTTTAATCATGTGCATTGGAACATGACCAGGGCCTTCAATCATTACTTGGGCTCCATGATCCCAAGCCTTATGAGTCAATTCGCCCAATGCTTTTAACTCACCGAATTGCGCTTCGTCATTGGCATCAGCGATAGAACCTGGACGCAAACCATCTCCTAAGGAGAAAGTCACATCGTAAGCAGTCATGATCTCGCAGATTTCATCGAAGTGAGTGTAGAGGAAGTTCTCTTTGTGATGCGCTAAGCACCACTTAGCCATGATTGAACCACCACGAGATACGATTCCAGTCACACGCTTAGCCGTTAAAGGCACATGTCGTAGAAGAACCCCAGCATGAATCGTAAAGTAATCCACACCCTGCTC
>JAKSAW010000644.1 GCA_022361455.1 Pseudomonadales bacterium
CAATATCACACACACCATTTCCTGGATTGGCGGCAATACGGCAGGTACCCAAAGGATGGTAAGCCGTCATCGCAAAGTGCCTGGGTTTTAACCCAGAATCAATTACCTTGTCGATCATATCTTCGGTATAAATCTTGGGATATTTGGCCAATCCACCTAAATGCACGTAATCAGCACCAGCGCGTAGGTGCATCTTCGCCAAGGCTTTAGTCGCTCGAAGGAAAAGGCCGAAGTCACGCTGATTCATATTGTAGGTAATTAGTGGGACATCAGGATGCAATCCACGGCGCACTTTGCCGCGGGATTGATCTTTGATCATAAAGCCAAAATAAGCGGTATTCTGATAGCTTTCGGTAAAGTCGACAAAGTCATAACCGGTCATGGGGCTTAGCAGGCCATGGGCAACAAATGGGGGCGTGCCGCCTTCAAACATAATGTCTTTATTGGCCCAATCGCTGACACCAAAGCCTTGTGGAATCGTGCTGGTATTAGCGAAGTTTTTGTCAGCATAAAATCCAGTGACTGCACCGGCGGGATGAATGGAAAGGTTAGCTCCTAACCAGCGATTCTTTATGCCGTTTGCCTGCAAGAATAAGGGCGTAAAGAAAGTACCCATACTTAATACCACTTGCGGCGCCTTAATAGTCAAGTGTCTAACTACGCCGTCTTTAGCTGTTCCTTGAGCAACAATCCCTTCAACTCGATTGCCTTTCATTTGCAATTTACTGGCCTTCATGCCGGTAAATAAAAAGGCGCCTTGATCTAATGCCCTTGGCACATAACTCACATTAGTGGATTGCTTTGCATCCGTAGGGCAACCAAACTGACAAAGGCCTTGGCCATCACACCCCTCGGCATTGCGCATTAGCGGATGCGCCTGGGTAAGACCAATTCTCTTGGCGCCTTTTTCGATGACATCCCCAACCGGCCCAACGTATTTTGATTCGGCGCGTTGTACTTGCAATACTTCTTCCACCTGCTGGAAATATCGCTCCATATTCTTTGGACTGAGATCTTTAAGACCAGAATCCATCCACTCCCGTAATACGCGATCCGGTGTTCGCAAACAGGTTCCGGAATTCACAGTAGTGGTACCGCCAACACTCTTACCCACAGGCACCGGAATAACTGCATTACCAACTGCAACAGTGGATCCTGAGGCGCGATACAGCTTGGGAATAATTTCAGTAAGCTTGCCATTAAAATCGCGGCGATCGTAATAATTACCTTCCTCAAGAATCACAACAGCCAAACCTTTACTGGCCAGCTCATAAGCTGCAGCAGCTCCGCCAGCGCCGGTCCCCACCACAACGACATCGGCTTCAATGGTTTGCTCACGGGATAAATCATCGGGGGTAGAGATTTGTGATTGCCAACGAAAGGTTTCGACCTGACTAGGTACACGTATGCCATTATGGGTTTGCATACGATATAAGTTTTTTTCATCCAAC
>JAKSAW010000499.1 GCA_022361455.1 Pseudomonadales bacterium
CGTATTAAGTCAGTATTAAACAAGTAGATTACCACTAGGCCAATTTTTTTGATTTTTTTGGGTTTCCTCAACACAGATCCGATTTTTAACCTCTGTTCAGATCTAATTACGCTTGTGTAGAATGTGGAAAACTGCTATGACTACTTCAAAATAAACACAATTTCTGTCATTGAATAGCCGTATTAAGTCAGTATTAAACAAGTAGATTACCACTAGGCCAATTTTTTTGATTTTTTTAGGTTTCCTCAACACAGCTCTGATTTTGAACCTCTGTTCTGATCTGATTCCACTTTGTGTAGAATGTGGAAATGTACTTTCTGCTACTCCACTGGTCTATCCACTCAGCTTTCTACTATGTCTTTCATTTTTTTCTGAATTCAGAAATACCTGGGTGCTTTGTTATGCAAATTAGAAATGCAATATTTAGAAAATCAGTAAAAACATCAGGAAATGTGGCTGAGTTGTTCAGAACCAACAGATATGCATGTGTATCAAACTAGAGAGCCAAAGATGTGCTCAGTAGCAAGATATGAGCTTTTCATAATTGCCGTCATCATGAATAAAAATTTAGTGGCACTTACTTTCCAATGCACCTAGCACCTTATAGAGGGGATTTGGATAAAAAGTTTCTGGAGTAAACCCAGGCTAAAAAACTTGGCTGAATAGAGCTGTCTTGATCCCAGGTGCCGATCTTGCAATGAGCAGAAGTTAGAGCTTTCTGAAAAGCTGTCCACGATGATGATGAAAATTTTGCAAGTATCTATTTTCATATACCCTTTTTCTTTTTCCATTTTTCCTCTCTTTCACAGTCTGATCATTGATCTTTATGTACACATTGATCTGGATAACAGTGATGTAGTTGTTCTGAGGGAACTATTGAAGAAGATTCAGGCACCACAGTGTTTGACCTGAACTGATCTGAGCTAGAGTGACATAGCTGTTTAGAGGGAATACTGTAGCTTCCATCATGCATCGATGCTCTGGGTAATATCTGATTCAGATACAATCCAGAGTAACAGTGCAGGAGTACAGTTACAGTACTGCCTATATTGACCATGTTCTTTAGCAGTAGGAAAAGATGAATTCGATCCCGAATCCCTAGGCTGCATAGAGATTTGCAGGTTTCACAGAATGGCAGAAATTTAGGAACTACTTGACCATGTTCTTTAGCAGTAGGAAAAGGTGAATATACCCTTTGTCTTTTTCTATTTTTC
>JAKSAW010000528.1 GCA_022361455.1 Pseudomonadales bacterium
GTAACGAATATCGGAGGAAACCCTGCAAATGATGTAATAGTAGAATTCTGGAACGGGGAAAGAGGAACCGGAACTCACATTGCGAACAGAACAATAACAGTGGGAATTAACCAAACAATTACACCAAATGTAACTTGGATAATACCAGAAGGATATCATACGATAAGTGCTTACATAGATCCTCTAAACTTGATAGGAGAATTAAACGAGACAAACAACAATGCTACGCAGAACATAAGCGTTTTAAGAGTTAACATAACACTGCCTCCGAATGCAACAGTTACAGCAGATACAACACCCGGAATAAACTTCTCAATGCAGGATTACACAACAGGAACACTAAATTACACCATTTACGTTGACGGATCGTACAACGGACAGACTGCATTAGTTACTGATCCTGCAAACGTTACAATCAACTTATCCACACTGGCAGAAGGAGCAAGGGACATAGTTGTCAGAGCCAGGGATGCGCTTGGCAGAATTAAAGATTCAGAGCCGGTTACAATAATAGTTGACCTGACAGCACCTAATCCACAGTTTGAAACACAGAATAATACGTTCTTCAGCATAACTACCCCGAATATTTTCTTCAATATAACCGATGCAGTTGACAATGTATTGAATTGGACACTGTACATTGATGGTGGAGACGATTATAATGGAACAGTTGTCAGCGGGGTGAGTTCAAACCAGACAATTGGTCCGCTTACAAACGGAAGCTACGTGCTAATATTGCAAGCTTATGATGATGTTGGTAACGTGGCCAACTCAACTCCGATTACAATATTCGTAGACCAGGTTCCTCCTGTGCCAAGCATTGAAACTGCCAATGAAACTTGGTTCAATACCGGTACGCCAGGAATCGACTTTAACATAACCGATAACCTGGACGTGTCATTGAACTATACGTTCTACGTGGACGATAATGATAACTTGAATGGAACAGTTGCAAACGGAACAAGCAGCACTGCAAACCTTGTCGGGTTGACAAACGGAACATTTGTTGTAAGGTTGGAAGGCACAGACAGTGCAAATAACGCAGCAAACTCCACGCCAATAACAATATACGTAGATACCGTTCCTCCGAATGTAACTCTATTGTTCCCTGCAAACGACACCAACCTGACATCAACAACAACTACGCTCAACTTCACTGTAATTGACAATATGGACACGGTGTTGCAGTGTAATTTAACTCTTGACAGTTCTATAATCAGGTCAAACATTACTGTAAATAACA
>JAKSAW010000502.1 GCA_022361455.1 Pseudomonadales bacterium
AAGCATCCTGTTACCCTGCTCCAGTGGCGAACACCAGAGGCGCTTGGTCTTGTCTGGCATCCGGTCCTTTGGCGAACGGTTCATTTTGGCCAGGCGGTCCGTTGGGGCCACCCTAGTCGCGGAAGAACGGCGGCACGTCATGTGGGGCCTCCCCTGCGCTGGGAGCTAGGGCTCCATGGGCGCGAGCGGCGTGTGGCGCGTTTTGCCCAGCGCCGTTCTATGGCTGGTGCGGGTGGTGCGCTTGTTCCTGCATAAAGATGGGATCCATCCAGTGGTGGAAGGCGCCTTGGCATATCACAGGACGGTCCGTGGGTCAGCGTTCTCGTCGTTCTGCATGGTCGCCATGCGCAGTCCATTACCGTTTGGGCCTATGGCTTCGTTTGCCACCCTATTCTAGTCCTGGCAGAACGGTGACGCACAGAGTCGTGTACTCTGGCGAGTCGCTGCGTCATGCGTGCAGTTCATCTCGGATGCAGAGAGGTGGCTTTCCGGGCAATGGCGGGTTACCTTCGGCGAGTTGGCCCTCAGGCGCGCGTAGTGGGAGGGGCACCAGTGGTCGCGCTGGTGGCTCAACCACCAGATGCATCTGCGCTCCCTCCTCGAACGTGCCTGCTACCATGGATGGTGGGATGGGTCCGGTTGCCGTACGGGGTGGTCCCCCGGGGAGGAAGCCACGATGGTTGAACGGTCCTCGGAGCGCGCGGACCGTAAGGTTGCGCACTGCGTGGACTTGGACCACAACGCTTGGTTCGGGGAACCACAGCGTATACACCTCCGAGTTGTTCGTGAGGGTCTCCGACCCCCCCGAGCACGTCCAGTCCTGCGTAAGCGAGGACGGCGTGCGCTTCACGGGCATCAAGTGACCTCCCGTGATTCGTCATCCGCCTGCAACATATCATTCGAATATTCAGGTTGCCATAGGGTCGTGTAATAGTACCCTATGGATGCCTCGTGTCCGTCTCGCGTCTGCAACAAACTCCGGCAAGCAAATCTTTTCGGCGGTGCATTCGCGTCGCTTC
>JAKSAW010000476.1 GCA_022361455.1 Pseudomonadales bacterium
ATCAGCTTCGCCTGTGTCACGTTATCCATGACCGCTGTCGCCTCATTGATGATCAGCACATCGGGATTCTTCAACATCGCACGGGCCAGGCCCAGCTTCTGCCGCTGCGTGCTGCTCAAGCGTTTCCCGCCGATACCGACTTCGTAGTCCAGGCCGACCTTGGTGACCGTTTCGCGAAGATCCAGTTTCTCCAAGACGTCGGTGACCGCCGCGCCCACGATTTCCTCGGCACCGACCTCTCCATAGGCGAGCCGGCCGAACAGGATATTGTCCTGCAGTGAAGCGGTCGCGTTGTACTGGTCCGGGAGGTAGGGCTCGACCGCGCCGGGATCTTCGGCACTCAAGCGATCGGCAAAGCGCTTTCTTGCGGCGACGAGTCGCTCTTCCATCGGCTGATCGACCAGACCGAGACGATGCCGGGCCTCGACGTAGTCGTACGGCAGGGCCTTGAGACTTTGCCGGTCGCTCTCGGCCAGGGCCTCGAGGCCGCTGTTCTCCGCCCGCGTGACCATGATCTTGTAGTCCGGCAGGTCGTCGGCGTCGATGAAGCTGAATTGGTCGAAGAAGGGATGGCCGGCCGGGAGGTCAGCGAAGATCTCCACCATCGTCCGCGCAATCGAAAGCCCGGTCTCAAGCATCGCTGAATCAAGCCCCGATTCTGCCAGAACCCCCTGCAAGATCTTGTTTTCCGTTAGAGAACCGATCTGATAGGCCGGCTTGGTCGGCGTCCCGAACAAGAGGTTCTCGGCGATAGAGGCATTGCGGTTGTACTGTTCGGGATCGAACCGAACCACCAGGTCGCTGGCATCGTCTTCTTCGAGGCGCTCCAGCAGCGCAGTCCTTGCCTTTAGGATTCCTTCGGCTACGTCGGGCAGCTCGACCGGGTCGATCGTCCCGACCAAGCCGAAGCGGTAGATATTGTCGCGCATATCGACCAGGGACAGAATCTCAAGCAGACGGTCGGAGAGGTTCTGTGAACCCTCCGCGCCAGCCGATGCATAGTCGACCCAGTCGGCGCCGAAGTCGAAGACGGCATTGCCGGCCCGGCGGGATTCCGCGACCTCGGACTCCCGCTTCGTCGCCTCCGCCCCCTCCAGCTCCCTCGCCACGAGCGGCCGGTGTTTCAGGC
>JAKSAW010000398.1 GCA_022361455.1 Pseudomonadales bacterium
GCGCTCTCGATCACGTCCGGATAGAGCGTGCCCTGAGCGAGGAACTCCACGGGGCCGATCTTTCCCGCTTCCTCCTCGAAGACCGCGATGAACTCGTTGCCGATGATCCTGCGCTTGCGTTCCGGGTCGGTGACGCCTGCGAGCTTCGATAGGAACCGCTTCCGCGCATCGACGATGTCGAGCCGGAGTCCCCTCTTCTGGCCCAGCTCACGCCGCTGTGCGCCTTCATGGCGCTTGGACTGTATGTGCGACGGCGCGAACGGTTGGCGTCGGACCCGCGCGTCGTTCGCTTTCGTCAGGCCGGGCGCGAAGCTCGCAATCAACTGCGCGAGCTGGCCGCTAGCTCGACGAACGCGGGAGCGTTCCACGACCGGCTGTCGAACACGCTGCGCGACTATCTCGCGGCCAAGCTCGACATGCCGCCCGGCGCGATCGAACGGCAACGCGTTCTGGCGCGCCTCGACCGCGGAGATCTCGACCCCGAGCTGAAGAAAAACATAGAGCGATTCTTCGAGCTCGCCGAGCGAGCGCGGTACGCCCGCGGGACCGAGTCCGAGCAAGAGAGGAGCTCAGCGCTGCAGATCGCCGAGCAGATCGTGCGCGGCATCGAGCGCGACAAACAGCTCGCGCGCAGGCTCGGGCTGATGGCGACGGTGCTGGCCGTGGTCATCCCCTTGTCCGCGGCGATGCTCACGGCCGGCACCGTCGCCAATGCCGACGACGATCCCACCGGCGGTGCGAACCCGCACACCGAGTTCTTCGAAGGCAACCTGGCGTACAAGGAAGGTCGCTACGCGGACGCGCAGCGCATCTACGAGAGGATCGTCGGCAGCGATCTGCAAAGCCCCGCCCTGCACTTCAATCTCGGCAACGCCTACTTCAAGACTGGCGACTTCGGGCGCGCGATCCTCAACTACGAGAGAGCGCGGCGGAGCATTCCGCGGGATCCCGATCTGCTCGCGAACTTGAGCTACGCGCAGGAGCAAAGCGGGCAGGACGAGCGGAGCCGGCCGCTGTGGCTGCGCGTCGCGCTGCCGCTCGCGACGAGCGCGACGACGGGGGAGCTGCTGTGGGCGGCGTCGCTTTGTTGGTGGCTCGTCTGGCTGTTGCTGGGCGCGCGGCTGCTGTTGCCCGAATCGGCTGCGGGACTCGGTCGCGCTGGGTCGATTGCGGCTGTCGCGTTTGCGTTCGTTGCGGCGAACGCGGGTTATCGGCTGGTCACGATCGAGCTCGAAGACGTTGCGGTGGTGACGGTCGAAGGTGAAGAGGTGGTGCGGTACGAGCCTTCCGAGTCCGGGACGGAGTACTTTCGCGTGGGTGAAGGAAGCTTGATCGCGATCACCGATAGGCGGAAGGGGTGGGTTCAGATTCGGCGTGGCGACGGGCGGCGGGGGTGGTTGCCTGAGGGGGCGGCGGAGCTGGTCGTGGCGGCCGGCGGTGCGATTGGGAACGGGTAGGTAGGCGGCTCGGCCTGACGCGGAGACCGACCGGGGCGTAGCAGGCGCGCTGAGCC
>JAKSAW010000335.1 GCA_022361455.1 Pseudomonadales bacterium
ACCGATGACCAGACTCGAGTTCATTAGTAGCATCAGCATTTTTATCGGAATTGTGCTTTTTGTGCTGGGGACTGTCGCCTTGAAGAGGTGGCTTAATGAGGTGAGGGCGGCGAGACGGCAAAGACGATCACATTCCCGTCGTCGTTCTAGGCCTCGAGCACCAGCTGTCGGTTCTCCTCGCAGCGGAGGCATGGTGATGCGCACTGAAGAAGCAGAAGGAGGCAACCAGGACACCATCCAAGAGGAGGCGGTCGCCCAGCCGGCGGCGATCACCCCACAACCGTACGGCGACTGCAGCTCCTTTGTCGGCGGCGAACTGTCGACGAGGTCGAGCTGGCAGCAGGTCCCGCTGTATGCGACCATCCACAAGCACGGTGTCCTGGCTACAGACCTTTGATGTGCAGTAAAAGTGTAGTGACAAAATAAAGTGATGTGTGGGTGTAGTCTTGCTTGCCCATATTTAAATTGTATATAATAGAAATTGTATGCGTGCACTTGTTGTGTATAGAATTTATTCCTAGCTGTGATGAGAACCTAGTCATTTTCTAGACTCATTCTCACAGATAAAAATTGTATTTAATAAATGCACAAGCCATCACATAAGGAAAGAATTGTGGCAATAGTAAATGCAATAGTAGTACTGCACGCATACCTTGTTGGCAATGTATATAGGCTGCTTAAATAAAGTAACCAATTCGGCCTGTACTCGAACTCTCTTATTTGCTTTGTTCACAGTGGTAATTAGCTACGTCTGAGAAGATCAAGTGCTCAGAGTCGATTACCTGCCTAGGGGCACATTGGCCTACACAGGCACTTCATTTGGTGATGCCTTCAACAGATAATTAGAGCTCATTTCCTGTGGTTGAATAATGAGTTTTAAATTGCTCCTTTGTGTGTGTGCATGTGATGGTTTCCTTTTCTGTGGAGAACGTATGTTATGTGAAGGCGAGGTGACGACAACGATGCTTTTTTTGCGGGAGAAAAAAGCTGACTGACATTTTTTGCAACGAAAAATCCGAGTATTTAAAGCGCATGCGTAATTTGAGACGCTCATTTTCTCATCGTTCGGGTCGAGAGAGAGAGGAGCATTTCTTTCTTCTGTTGCTACTATCCTCGCTTCTGTCGGACTGCTTACACATGCAAACATGTCTAAGAAGACATTCTTAGAAAAGTTAAAGACTCTTGAGAGTGGGATAGGCGAGATTCTCGATGGAA
>JAKSAW010000446.1 GCA_022361455.1 Pseudomonadales bacterium
AATTAAATATGTAATACTTTTTTTGCATAATGTATGTTTGTTAAGTTTTATTAATTGAGATCCTTTTAATACAGATACAATTTTTTATGTATTTTTATTTTCTTTATTACCTCTTAGTTTTTTAATGTTGGTAAAAAATGTATGGATGGATAAACAAATGAAGGGGACTTTATTAGAACAACATATACAAGTTTTATGGGTTTTGCAATTTCTTAGTTATTTAGAAATAAGTATATGTATATTAGATGTATTAGGGTTAGTTAATATAGTACCTAATTTTTTTATATTAAAGGGTATAACAAAAATAGGTTTTATTATTTTTTGAATCTATTTGTTTTTAGTAACTTCAACAATATATTTATTTATAAAAATAATTGAATTGGAATATAAAACTGTTAGGTTAACTTCAAACCAAGTATTTATTAGATTAAGTAGTTTAATAATATTTTTAGATTTTATATTCTTATTTATAAGCGTCTATAGTAACACATCTAGTATAATATTTTTTATTTTAGTTAGTATTATGTTTAAAATTTGTTTTTTATTTTTATTTAAATATAATGACTGGGATTTAGAGACTATTTATTTTAAGTGATTAAAGAATTCTATACTACTAATAAATAGTTATTTCTTAATAGTTTTATTTTATTTTATTATTTTTTAATGCCAGTAGAAATATTGTTTTTTATTTTATGTTATTTAATTCTAATGTGCGTATTTATATGATTATTAGATTTTAATTTTGATTATAGATATAATTTAAAATTAATAGATAGTTGATTTTTTCTAATGATACTATTTTTTATAATATTTTTATTTAGTTTATATGGTATAGATACAGAGATTTCTATGTTTTCATTATTATATATGGAACAGCCTTTAATTAGTACTTTATTATTTATTTTAATTTTTTTTTTATTATTAGTGCCCGATATTATTTTATCTGGGTTAATATATTCGAATAAAAATATAATGCGTGAGTTAGTTATCCCTATGATTATTATTTTTTTTGTTACATTTTTATTAATATATGAAATAGATTTAATATATATATATTTTTTATTAGAAATAAGCACGATGTCTTATAGTTTTTTTTTAATAAGTTTTGTTAATGATAAAGAAGGTTTAAGTTCGGAAGGTAGTTTAAAATTTTTTATTTCAAATTGTTTAGCATCTTTAATAATATTAATTTCAATTAATTTATTATTTTGGGAAGCAGGTACAATCTTTAATTTATTAGGTATCAATTGTATTATTTTAGAAAATGCGCAGTATATATATTGTTTATTATTAATAGGATTATGATTAAAAATAGGGTTACCTCCTTATCATTGATGAGGACCTGAAATAATAAAAGTTCAGTCATTCCAAATTTTATATATGTTTTTAATTTTTTCTAAATTTATTTATACTATAGTTTTAATAAAATTAGTAATTTCTTTTTATTTATTTACAGAATTTTCATTAGTTTTTAATTTTTTTGTAGTATTAGTTTTTTTTAGTTTATTATGGGCTTTTTTTTTAGCATGGGAGCAAAAAAAAATTATAAGTTTTTTAGCGTATACTACAATTACAAATATGGGTTTTATTATTATCGCTTGTAGTTTAGATAATTTATTGCATATAAATATTATTGTTAATTATATTATTTTTTATGCAGGTGGGACAACTGTATTATTATCGTTTTTATCAAGGTTAAATGTATATAAAAAATGGA
>JAKSAW010000515.1 GCA_022361455.1 Pseudomonadales bacterium
ATACTGAAAATCGATGGTGCTACTAGGAGTCGCAAAGGATTGTATGCTAAGCGTTGCATCGTATGGGCTAACAGTAAACACATGGCCATCTGCCAAGACTTCTTCAGTACTGCTTACAAGTTTCACCTCGTAACGACCAGGTATAGTGGGCACACGTAAATTTAACCAACCCTCTTCATCTCTCGCTGTGGTGTTAGAAATATAGTTACGCAGATTAGTTTCACCTTCCGCAACAAAACGCACGCGATCATTATTGCTAGTAGATCCAGAGAAGATCACCTTAACGGTTTCACCGGCAATCGCTATGACAGGAGCATAGACTGCTAGCTCATCTGAATTGATCACTTTTAGGTGATTAGAGGTTGCAGCTAAAGTACCGTCTGCATTTATCAATCGTACGTGGTAGATGCCAGCACTTCCTGGCACTGACAGGGTCACCACGCCCTGACCTAAATCGGTGATACTCAATTCAGCGATCGCATTATCATTTTCCGCATCCAAAGCATAGATGCCTACACTTTCTGGGGCATCTACGGTGGCTTCTGCACCACTGTATGCAATGGTTACGGTGTCACCAATATGAACCGTTTCCGCTGCTACAAAAACATCTTTATCCGCTGGATCTAAAACGCTAACAAATCCGCCCAACGCAATGACCGCATTAGTGGGGTTCACTAGTTTTAAATCATAGATACCTGGATCTGAAGGTACTCTGAAATCAATTTCACCACTGGATAGATCGCCGGTGTTTAAACTACGAACAGCGTTAGTACCATCCTGCGCTACCATAATGACTTTATCAGTGGTTTCTGTTGAACCCTCGAAGCTCACAGGGATCATTTCACCAGGGTATGCAATTTCAGCTGCGCTTAATGAAAGCTCTCCATAACCGAGAGTAATTTGACCTGCATCTAATATGGTCTCATTACGATTGTTAATTACACGAACATCATACACACCCTCAACACCAGGTACGCGTACGGTGACAACACCTTCGTCATCACTCAAAACCACTGATGATTCAAAGTCGTTGTTCGCAGCACCTGGCAAATAAAAGCCTAAGCGATCACTCTGATGAGTGGATCCACTATAAGTAGCTGAAATAGTATCAGCGGGGGTTGTAAATGCTGTGCTTAAGGTGAGCGACATATCATAAGGCGTTACAGCAAAATCATTACCTTGCGCAATTAGCTCATAAGCAGAATCGATAGAACGAACCTCATAATCACCGGGGGTTGTCGGTACTCTTAGTTGAACGTAACCAAGCGCTGAATTTGCAGTGGTTGACGCGATGAAACGACGATTGTCAGCTTCACCCTGCGGATAAATACCTATTCGACCGTTACCACCTGCAGGTTTTGAATAAGGCACGACTACTGTATCGCCTGCCACTATGGATTCGGGAATGAATACTGCATTAACCGATGGATCTTGAACGTAGACATAATGAGTAGCGCGTACAGTGCCATCGTTAGCGACTAAACGAACTTCGTAAATATCATCCGTTGCTGGGGCATCAAAACTTACATTACCAACGGCGGTACCTTCAGGTACAAATACTTGTTCCAAGTAATTCTCAACTGGCTCTCCTTGTCGGAACAGGCCCACCCAATCCAAAGAATCTGCTAGGGACTCTGCACCACTGTATGCAACCGTTAACGTTTCATTAATACGCGCCAATTCTGGTGCTGGAAACACCTCGGCTTTTTCAGGATTCAAAACACTGATGTAACCACCGTTAGCAATTCGATATTGACCGGCGTTAATTAATGCCAGGTCGTAAATACCCGTTTCATCTGGCATGACTAGATCCATTTGACCATCACCACCATTTGTAGTGCGGCTTGATCTGTAGCCGTTAGCAATTTGCGCAAATAACGCCACGCGATCACGGGTTTCGGTGGAACCGGTATAAGTAATTGTCACCGCTTCTTCGGGAAGCACAATGCTAGGGCCTGCTATAGACGCATCACCATATTGAAGCGTTAACTCTGGGCCAGTAGCAATGGTGTATTGATCATTAGAGACGATTCTAAATTCGTAGGTGCCTTCTGCTGGCGGCGCTTCTATTTCAACAGAGCCTTCGTCTTGAGATAGTGTTGCGAACTTCAACGCTTGTGAGTTATCAGAGCCAATTGCAAAAATACCCAAACGGTCCGTTGAATGGGTGGAACCGGTAAAGGCAACAGAAATTCTTCTGGTTGGTGTAGTTGCGGTAACGCTGGGTTCAATCGTGCCCGCATAAGGCTGAACATCTAACACGCCATCAAAAACAATCAACTCATCTTTATCGTTGACCATACGCAATTCATAATTGCCAGGCACCCGTGGCACACGAATCTCAACCGATCCAGCCTGATCTGGCAACCGAACTCGGGCTTCAGGATTATTGTTTTCTGATTCTGGTAAATAAATACCGATCTCATCAGCATCATCAGTAGAACCAGAATAGGTTAGAGTAATCTGAGTACCAGCCACCACGCTAATGGGTGAGCCAATCGCAGGGTCATCGGTTTCTAAAAATAACGCTCCAACAGTTTTAGGAGCATCCATCAGCAAGTCACAAGGAGTTGCAGCACCGCTACATGCACCGGTCCAATTAATAAATTGATAACCATCTTG
>JAKSAW010000366.1 GCA_022361455.1 Pseudomonadales bacterium
ACCTATGCAAGAGTGTCGCAAAGTGATGCCTGGAACACCACCATTAATAGTGGTGGCAAATATGCGCATCATGAACCGACACAAGAGATTATCGATTTAGCTTGCCGAGCCCAAGCTCCGTTCGAAATGGACTTCACCACTGTGGATGTGGCCGAAACCAACGATGGGCCGATTGTATTTGAGGTATCTGCCTTTGGTGGTTTTAGGGGTGCCTTAGAGGGTGCGGGGATCGATGCCGCCAATTTGTACACTGACTATGTGATCAAAAAGCTTAATTGAAAGATTTGCCAGGGAATCTGAATGACTGACACTGAGAACAAGCTTCTGCCAGAGATCGATACCATTATCGCTCAGTTGCTGGGTGAAAGGCCTTTAAGCGCCAGGCCGGTATTTTTAAGCGTTAATGACCAAATCGTAGCAGTGAAAACCAATTCAGAAGAATTGAGTAGCAAACTACAACATTACTTTGCTAATTTGTTAGCCGAAGAGCAACCAACCGATATTGAAATATTGGCTGTGGAACAGGAGGCACCACAACTCAATTTAGATCTTGTCGACTGGACAAGAGAGCAAGGTAAATCCACCAGAAAAGATAGTTATATCGATTTCCCCAGTGCTCGGGTGTTACGCAAAGTACGAACGGGTATGGTATTTGTACAAAGCCAAGCCTATCGCATCGCAGCTGGACCATGTTTAGAAAACGATAATCAAATCATTAATTTTGTTAATGCCCAGCTGGCAAATGCTCTACTCCACAAAGGCGGATTAACCTGTCATGCGGCTGGTGTTGAATTCAATGGCAACATTTTCGCGATGGCTGGATTTTCTGGCGGTGGTAAATCTACGTTAATGCTCAAGCTATTAGAGAATCCACAGATTAATTATTTAACCAACGACCGTTTATATGCGTATTCGAATGACTCGAATGCTGTAATTGGTTCTGGCATTCCTAAGCTGCCTCGAGTGAATCCTGGCACCATTGTCCATAATCCGCGACTGCATCCCTTAATTTCTGAATCAAGACGTTCAGAATTGCTTAACATTCCTGTGTCAGACTTATGGGATTTAGAAGAAAAATATGACGTTATCATCGATGAGCTATACGGCTCTGGTCGTATTGCCAAAGCGGCACCTTTAACAGCATTTTTGGTGCTCAATTGGCAACGAGAAAGTGATGAGCCAGTAAAGTTGCAACAAGTTGATATTAATCAGCGCCGAGATTTGCTGGCAGCGATTATGAAATCTCCTGGGCCTTTTTATCAGCGCAGCGATGGTAGTTTTCATCTGGATACGATTCCATTGGATGAAGCGGCGTACCTTGAGCAGTTAAAGGACGTTGCTTTCTACGAAGCCAGTGGCGGGATAAATTTTGAAGAACTTGCTACGTTATATTTTGAAAATGTAATGAACGATTAATCATAACGTATGGGAACTTGATATGCCTAGAATACTTGTCGCTATAATCCGCCACGCACACTACAACCAATTACTCGACACACCTAGCGCTCATCAACCTTTCCCCATTACAGCAAACGGCGAAGCAGAAGCCACCGAAGCCAGTCAGGAATTAAAAGCTTTTATCGAAGAAAATCAATTGACCCTTTGTCCAAGTATCGATTCGTCACAATTGTTAAGAGCATGGCAAACTGCCAAGATTTTGTCTGATTGTTTGCAAGATTGTTTTACACAAGCACCTTCTATTACCTGCTATGACGACCTCGCAGAGCGCAGTGTTGGTAGTGCCGCAAACTTAACGGTTAAAACAATCGAAGAGATTATTGCTGGTGATCCCCGCTACGATAATCTTCCTCCTAATTGGAAATCCAATAGTCACTTTAAATTGCCTTTACAGGGTGCTGAGTCGTTATTGGAGGCTGGCGAACGGGTGGCAAAACACCTTGTTAAGCAAGCTAATGATTTAAAAGCTAATGTCCAAGAAGACACATTGAAACTTGTGGTAGGGCATGGTGCTGCGTTTCGTCACGCGGCCCATCACATGGGAATTTTAGATCTGGACCGGGTGGCACAGTTAAGCATGTATCATGCGCGCCCGGTGTTTCTAGAGCTTAGTGACGACGGCCAATGGAGTCATGTGGCCGGTGAGTGGAAGGTGCGCAGTAAGCATACTCAATACACTGACTAAGAGGTTGTCATCTTGGTGCAATAAATATGTAATATAAATAATCCTATATCGTCACAAAAATGATTTAGGGCAACGCATGCACGCGATGGACATTGATCTACCAAAACTCCATGGAAAGGGCCTTCAGAACCAGCATTGGATCACTGAAGGCATGCCTAAAAAAGCAGAGCCTTGGTTGTTGGGCGGCCCGGGCTCGGTATCCAAAGATCGTGCAAATCATCATGCACTCAAGGAAGTCCTGCATAAAGCAATATCTCACAA
>JAKSAW010000269.1 GCA_022361455.1 Pseudomonadales bacterium
ACTTCGCGGGCCTGCTCGAGCCACTTGTACCATTCGGTGCTGACGGCGGCGGCGGCGGCGACCTCTTCGCGCCGCAATCCCGGCGTGCGCCGACGCTTTCCGCGCGGCAGGCCGATATCTTCCGGCTGCACGCGGTTGCGGCGGCTCTTGAGAAACATCGCGATTTCGCGTCGGCGCTCTTCGCTGATCATCTCCACAGCTTTCCCGGGTATGTTTTATACCAGTATAAACAGCCCCTTATTCCCCTTTAGAATTGGCCCCAGATCACCGAGATCGCAAGGTCGGCACTGCTGGCTGTCGGCGAGGGCAACAAGAAAAGCGACGAGCGAGGCAATGAAACACACACTGACGGTGAACGGCGAGCAACGCGTTGTCGACGCGGATGCGGATACGCCCCTTCTGTGGGTCATCCGGGATCACC
Organism: Pseudomonadales bacterium; assembly: GCA_022361455.1. GTDB lineage: Bacteria > Pseudomonadota > Gammaproteobacteria > Pseudomonadales > Ketobacteraceae. Next base: position 422 of record JAKSAW010000269.1, read on the forward strand.
TGGAGCTCACGGGTACGAAGTTCGGCTGCGGCATGGCCATGTGCGGTGCCTGCACGGTGCACGTCGACGGCGAAGCGGTGCGCTCCTGTGTGACGCCGGTCTCCGACGTGGTCGATCAGGAGATCACCACGATCGAGGCGCTGGCAACGCCGCAAGGCAAGGCAGTGCAGGCTGCCTGGCGCGAGCTCGACGTGGTGCAGTGCGGCTACTGCCAGTCGGGGCAGATCATGCAGGCGAGCACCCTCTTGGCCGAGACGCCGCGGCCAAGTGACGAGGACATCGACGCGGCGATGGGCGGCAATGTCTGCCGCTGCGCCACCTACCACCGAATCCGCGCCGCGATCCATCGCGCCGCCGATATCCTGGAGGGCTGAGCCATGCGGTCACTCGAAGCGACACTCGACCGGCGCGGCTTCCTCAAGGCGAGCGGCGGGGCCGGCGCCGGCCTGATCATCGGTCTCGCCCTGCCGGCGCAGGCAGCGGCTGCCACCGCGACCCAGGCGGCCGGCGAGTTCAATCCCTTCGTGCGTATCGATCCGAACGGCACCGTGACGGTGATCGTCAAGCACCTCGACAAGGGCCAG
>JAKSAW010000791.1 GCA_022361455.1 Pseudomonadales bacterium
CACGGAAGCCTCGTATCTTCAATTGGTGATCCTTACGTCCTTGGAAAAGCAAAGGACCCTCAGGAAGACGACTCACCAAATCACCGCTGCGATACATGCGCGCACCTTTCCGACCGTGCAAATGCGCATATGGATCCGGCACGAAGCTCATAGCCGTAAGTGCCGGTTTACCCAGGTAGCCACGTGCCAAACCCAACCCGGACATATACAGCTCACCCGTGACTTCCACCGGAACGGTTTCAAGTCTATCGTCCAGAACGTAAAGCTCGGTATGAGCAATGGGCGAACCGATCGGAATGCTCGGCAGTTCGGTGTCAGACACCTTTGCCCCATGCCATGTCACGAATACCGTTGCTTCCGTGGGGCCGTACAGATTCACCAAGCGCTCCGGTCCGCCCGCTTCCATCACCCGACGGGCGCCGTTAGGATCAATGCGGTCACCACCGAACATCACCTGAGTCATCCCGTTAAACATATTCGGGTGTTCCGTGCAGAGGTTATTGAAAAGCGCCGCGGTAACAAGAACAATTTCAGGGCGATAACGCTGGATCCAGCTTGCAAAATCTTGCGGCTTGAGAAAGGTTTCCCGCGGAATACTGCACAAGACGCCGCCTCGAATCAACGAGGTCCACAATTCGTACGTAAAGGCATCGAAAGCCTGGTTGCTCACTTGCAAGAACCGCCGGTCACGAGCCTTCGGCAAATAAGCCGTATCCGATACCATTCGGGCAATATTCCGGTGGGTAATCTGGACCCCTTTCGGACGCCCGGTCGTGCCGGATGTATACATGACATTGATCAGGCTGTCCGAAGAAACCGCGGGAACCGCCGGTCTCTGTTCGGATTCGTTCCTGAAATCTTCCAACACCAAAACGGTAGAATTCACATCCGGCAAACGACCCGCGTGTTCACGGTCGGTAATAACCGCAATCGGTTCTGAGTCCTCCAGAATCCAACGGTTCATGGTTTCAGGAGCAAAGACATCTAACGGCACATAGGCACAGCCAGATTGAACAATACCCAACACAACCCAGATCAGATCAGG
>JAKSAW010000723.1 GCA_022361455.1 Pseudomonadales bacterium
CTCGAAATGGAAGCAGCATGCCGTCATAGCGTGTTGGGTCAGGGTTGATAGCGATCACCGCCTGGCCTTGCAGATACTTCAACGCATTAGCGACTAATCCATCTTGTCCTATCACTACAATGATGTCGTCTTTGCCAAAGATGAAATTTGGAAGAAACAGCCGATCAATGGCTTGCAAACGGCAACACTGTTGAATGCTTTTGCTAACGTCATAGATTGCATCGTGATACTCGGAATGCTCTTGTTTGTATTCTTTAAACGAATCGCCACGACTCTCAATTACGAAGGCAGCTTGCGATTCAGTGTTGTATTGCTCTATCAATTCCTCATAGCGAGTCTTGCGAGTAATTAATACTACTTTTCTGTCAGTGCTCATGTTGCTCTCCTTCCTGCTAGGGCTTCTAGCATGTCGGGGGCGATATTGAGCTGTCCTATTTTCTCGCTGTTACTAGCAAGCTCTCTAAACGATTGGGCCAACAATTGCTGAGGTTCCATTTTGGCTAACGCCATAGCTTCTAGAATCGCAGGATCAACTTGCGACCAAGCTTTCATGGTTTCAGCTATTTCATAAGCTTTTGTATCCGCTTGGTTGCGTTCATTCTCAGTACTCAATGCGATGAGTTTTTGGCGTTCAGCTTCCCTAGAGATCTGACCTTCTAGTTCATCTGCTGCAATCGAGCGCTTTTCTTCCTTATAGGCTTTTTCCGCTAGGAGCTTTTCCTGCTGTAGCTGTTTTTGTTTAGCTTGAACGGCTAACTCAGTATTTAGTTCGTTTTCCTTAACCTTCCGTTCCTGCTCGATTGATGCGTTTCGTCTTAGGTAAATTGCATCATCAGCTTCTTGTAACAGCTGCTCTCTAATCGCTGCTTCCAGCGCTCGTGAAGTTTCGGGAGAAGGTTTGATTGCCAATAGTGAAAGATCGATTAACTCGATGCCCAAAGTACATAGCGTTTCTGATTCGCTTAAATAGAGCTTTACCTCATCAACTAGATCATCGGCAGCATTGAGTGCTTTTCGCAAATTCAGCTTCTCTACGTTATTACGTAGGGCCACTTGTACCAAACGAACAATCCTTGCTTTCAGCTTTTCAGGATCTTCTGAGACATAACTCTTTTGATCTGCATTTAACGTAAAGTTCATGCTGGCAGCGAGAAGCTCTGGTTGAGCAATTCTATAAACGATCTGCCCTTGAAGCGTAATCTCCTGAAAATCACTAGTGGATTCTTTGCACATAAATGGTGCTTCAATAGCGCCAGTGGGAATCGCAACAAGCGAAGTATTTTGGGCGAAGTACCAAAACGATAAACCGTTGCCTTGGCGTTTAACCTGGCCATTTTTAAATTGCATCAGATAGGTCGTGTTATCTGACTTTATATATTTGATTGAAAACATGGCAAAATCCTCGTCATCTAGTTGGCTTAGTCTGTCTTAGCCAACACAAACTGGTTGAGTTAGCTCCCTGGGTTAATAGTGAATGGAACAGTGAAATCCTCACTTCCGTTTTTCCAAATCAATATGGATCTGATAATGGTGTCATAGAGACACTATGTGGTGCAATATGATAATTTATACAGTGGTTAAGAGGGGTTGATATGGAGATGACTGCTCTCAGATAAGAGCAGTCATTTGTCAAGAACGATACAAGAATAGGGTTTTAAGAGGCGCTTTCTAGCGTTCGGGGAAAGACGTGTACTTCGTTGCTGTTGATTAACTTATACAGGGAAGCCGGTCGTGAAACGCCAGATTCTTTTTCGCCTGTCTCTTCAATAATGCCTGCATCCAGGAACCTTTTTCGGAAAGATTTCTTTTGAAGTGGCGAATTTAAGATGATTTCGTAAGTACGTTGAAGCAATGGCAGCGTGAATGATTCTGCAAGAAGATGAACTGGTAATGAGGTATATAATACTTTGCTGCGTAGTCTTTCCTGGCTTAGCTTTAACAAATCATTATGATCAAAGGCTAGTTTGCGAGACATCGCAATATCTACTGGTACCCAGGAAACCTCAATAGAGCTAGCATCAACTTCAAGGTTTATATCTTCATGCTGGATTAATGCGAAATATAAAACAGTGAGAGACCATCCCCTTGGATCCCGTTTGCTGCTGCCAACGGTGGCTACTTGTTCCAAGTAAGGTGAGGCGACCCCCGTTTTCTCTTGGAGTTTTCTAAACGCTGTTTCATCTAAGGATTTATCTTTGTTCTGGTCTATGAACCCTCCGGGTAAGGCCCATTGATTCTTCTTTGGGAATTGTCCCCGCTTTGTAAGGAGTATCTGAAGTTGTTCATCTTTCACAGTGAAGATACACATGTCGACGGTGCAAAGCGGCACGTCAAATTCATGAATATTATAAGAAGCGAGAAACTCTTTTTCGGTTTTGGGTGTATCCATCATATAACCTATGGTTGGCATAGTGACACAGGGTAACTAATATTCTCTGCTCAATAGTTACACTATAACACCTATAGCCAAGGAAAGGTATTAGCCTAAAGGGAGTTGGGTTAGCTGCGGATAGTGAGCAAATCCAAAAACCTCAGCAGTGGTGTGGTGATAATCTGCTAAGGTTTGCTTTAATGAAGGTAAGAGACCAACTGTTGTAAAAAGCAATGTTGTTGACGAAGCGCGTAATGAATGATAATTTTCCGCCATCAATTTTTAAGGATCAACAAATGAAACGCACGTTTAATATAACGCAAATGAATTTCGCTACGCTAATGCGCGGCGCGTTCGATCGTGCGCAAATTTTGGAAATAATGAAATAGCCTTCATTCGAGGAGGCTTGTGGTCTCCAGGAAATTTTAAAAGCCCTGGTAGACCACTGCCGGGGCTTCTTTGTTTTTAGGTTTCACCGTTTTAGAGCATTCAATCATGAGAACGTATGACAAGTTAATCGCACATATTTTATTGGCCTGGAAGCCAGATTGCTTGCGCATGGTTTTCAGGAACGAGCTCAGCTCAATGAGTATGGCGCAAGGTCCATGCTAACCTTCTGACTACTGTCTCCTTAGAAGGTTAGCGAAACCTTTTAAGCCAGTGTCTATGACACTAAGGATAGTAGAATGACTTTATCTAAATTACGCAATGTTGGCATCATCGCTCACGTCGACGCCGGTAAAACCACGGCTACCGAGCGAATACTTTTTTACACGGGCAAAAGCCATAAATCCGGAGATGTGCACCACGGGAATACAACTACCGATTTTTCTCCGGAAGAACGTAAGCGTGGTATCACGATATACAGTGCGGCAACGACTGTTTTCTGGCGAAAGTATCAGTTAAACATTATTGATACACCGGGACACATTGATTTTAATATCGAAGTGAATCGATCGTTACGCGTTCTTGATGGTGCCGTGGTGGTGTTTGATGCCGTTGCTGGTGTCGAACCACAAACGGAAACCAATTGGCGACTTGCCGATAAGTATGAAGTACCTCGGGTATGTTTTATCAACAAGATGGATCGCTTAGGTGCTGATTACACCCATACCGCCACAATGATCAAAGAACGATTAGGGGCGAATGCAGCCATGCTTCAGCTACCGATTGGCTCTGAAGATCACTTTGAAGGTGTGGTTGACCTTATCGCTGAGCGTGCGTTGATATGGTCTGACGATAATCTTAAAATGGCACCTTATCAGGTCTCTGCGATACCTGATGCCTTAGTGGAAGATGCCAAGTATCATCGACAAGCGCTTATCGAGCAATTGGCAGAGTTTGATGATAGCATCATGACCGCTTATTTGTCGGAACAACCTATTGGAGCAGACGCGTTAACAGAAGCGGTTCGCCGTGGCACTTTATGCGGTCAACTTGTGCCAGCCTTATGTGGTTCTGC
>JAKSAW010000433.1 GCA_022361455.1 Pseudomonadales bacterium
CTTTCAGCAGCAGTGGCAGGGGGAACGGAACTGGGCCAACCCACTGTGGTCCCAGTTACCGCGGCTGACGCGTTTTCTGGAGGACCGGCCGCACGTGGAGTGCGTGGTATTAGCGCCGGAATGGCCACATGCACTGTGGTACCGGCGCTTGACTGCGATGGCTACGCGCACCATGCTGCTACCGCGAGCCACCGGGATGTTCATCCCGGGACATCCATGCCTCCCCGCCAGGATGCGGCCACCACGATGGGACCTCCGAGCCTTCCATGTCAATCCACGTTGACATCCGGCCCGGATTCCCCAACTCGCGCTGCTTCAGCCCCGCCCACAACACAGTTGCGTGACTTCGCTGTGCCTTCCGACGACACAGCCTCGGAAGCGTCGGACCACGGCGAGCAGCTCACGGACGGCGACTATCTTGCTGGCTCTCCAGGACACCAGCGCGAGCCAGCACTTGGGGCATTCAATCGGCAATTCTCGGGTACGGACTTGGACGCGTTGACGGGATCAGATCGTCAATGGCTCAACACGTGTTTTCTAGGCTTTTATGCCGAGTCGACGCGCCAATCTATGGCGCAGAAGTTTGGCAAGTTTGCCGACTTCTGCCAAGGGCATAACCTGTGCGCCTTGCCCGCTCAACGCGCCACGCTTTACCGATACTTGCGATGGCTGATGGAGTCCGGCGCGATCAGCGTGCGATCAGCGCCGCAATACTTGGCCGCGATCTCGATGACCCACCAAGCCCAAGGGTACCTGGGTTTCTCCGCTTTCGACGGGGCCACGCGCAGAATTCTGCGTTGCTGGCAACTTCAACGACCCTTACCCACCACCAAGCACCTCCCGGTGCATGTTTCCACGTGGTGTGAGATTTTGTCGCTCGGGCTGCGGACGGCAGACGCCGGGACGCTACGCGCGTGTGCATCTGCGACATTCGACTTCGTCTTTTTCAATCGAGCGGTCTCAGGTCACTTGATCGCCCTTGATGACGTCGTATTCCAGGACACTGCAGTAGTTTTCCGGGAACGCCGCACCAAGCTCA
>JAKSAW010000330.1 GCA_022361455.1 Pseudomonadales bacterium
GTTGCGATATTCGAATCTAGCTGACCGTCGTTAACTCGGAAAGTAACGGAATCGCTGCCATTAAAGTTAGCATTTGGGGTATAGGTAAGATTGGGCGCAGCACCGGAAAGCGCTCCATTAGTTGGACTACTTAATACGGCATAAGTAAGCGAATCGCCGTTCGCATCACTTGCACTTAATACAAACGCAAGACTTGCGTCTTCATCTAGATTAATTGACGAGTTCGTTGCAACAGGCGCTTGGTTTGCTTGTTCGATCACTAGCGTAAAGCTTTGAATATCGGTATTACCACTAGTGTCTTGCACGGAAATGGTAACTAAGTGAGAACCAACTTCGCCAGATGCGGGCACCCAGTTAACAAAGCCATCGCTACTAATTGCTAAGCCGGTTAAATCGCTGCTTAAAGTATAAGTTAAGGCATCGTTTTCTGGATCTGTTGCTTGCGCTTGGTATTGATAGGTCTCACCCTCTACAACATTGGTGATGGGCTGGCTGATAAATTCAGGCGGCAAATTGATGGTGCCATTTTCGACTACATTGACGTAGAAATAGCGGTAATCTGGCTCATCCATTGGATAAGGGTTTTTTACAAAGATCTTGAATTGATGCCAACCCAACTGATCTGCTTGCGGCGTCCATGTGAATAAACCATTAGCATCGATACTCATACCTTCTGACGGGTAGTACAAGCTGTATTGAATCGTGTCGCCAGTATCTGGATCAACAACATTGGTTTGATAACTAAAAGCTTCGCCAACGGTCGCCGTGGGTAAAGTTTCTAATACAATTCTTGGCGGTGTATTAGGTTTATCAACCGTTACATAAAAAACTTTGGCGCTGGAAAGATAGCTTGAATCAAACGCTCGAACACAGAACGTTACTTCGCTTGCATGATCTGCCGCTGGTGACCAAGAAATTAAGCCCGTGTTATTATCGATAGAAGCACCTTGTGGCGCACAATCTAAATAGTAAGCCGCTGTATCGGTTTGGTTCTTGTCTGTCACATTGATTTGAGCCGTATAAGTTTGGCCTGGCACGTAATGGGGTAAGCTGGCGTTTTGAATTTCTGGCGCGTAGTTACCATGGCCAACTGTGATGGTGACATTTTGTGAAGATTGATTGTATTGATCATCAGCGCCATAAACGGAAAATGTGTGAACACCTGCTTGATCAGCTTGTGGCGTCCACGTTAATAAACCATCCGCGGTAATGGAAACACCGGTTGGTTCGTTATAAACCGTATGGGTTAAGGCACGGCCAGCCAGTGACTGAGAGCTAATTTGTACTTGAAGGGTTTCACCAATGGCAACGGTATCAATAACCGGCGCTTCTACGATAGGGAGATCTTGTACTGCAGGATTTCCGGCGAGTACGTAGAGGTAGTAGGTGTTATAACCGCTTTGCGTGGTAACACTCACACGAACGCGATATAGGCCTTCCTGATCAGCAGTAGGAGTCCAAGTTAATTGGCCGGTACTACCATTGATCACCATACCTGCTGGCTCACTCGCTAAACCAAAGGTCGGTAAGTACTGACCGCCATTTTGGCGCAACTGAAGATTCAAATTTAGCGTGCTGCCAATAGCGACCTGCTGCAATCCGGCCGGAGTAATTTCTGGTCGCATTCGGCCAGCATCTGATTCAAGGCGCACGTA
>JAKSAW010000294.1 GCA_022361455.1 Pseudomonadales bacterium
AGGAATCATTTTCATAAGCTAGTGCTAAGCGCTTATCAAATTCCCCTTCGTCCACCTCAGCAAAGGTGATCGGCATACCTATGAAGCGGCGCAACTCAGCGATCACCATGGGCTTTATGCCTGCTTTATAGGCAACGCGAGTCTCTTGCTCAGTGATCTCTTCAATGACAACGCCATTCCTTTTCGCAAAGGCAAAGGGCAAACGCCTTAAGCGGTGGTCATCATCAGCCGATTGGGAGGGATTAAAGTCTTCTGCTGTTACGGACATAATTTTATAGTTTTCAGTGGTTGGTTAAGGCTAAGCCACGATCTGTTAAAGACTCTGACACATTATGAACAAATTTGTTTTAATATTCTTCACTAAACATTTATTTTATTTCGAATTTTAGCTCTTAACTCACAAATTAGGCAAAATTTGCTTAGGCACAAAAACCATTACGCAAACTCAATTCCGCTTCTACACTAAATGAGGGCTGAGATTTGCGATGATTTACTTGCTAGTGTTCATCTCAGAGACACAGAAATTCGATAAAACAGTCGTAAACAGATATACTGCCAGCTCGAAATATGCCGGGTAATCAACTGGTTACGTATCAGCCAACAAAACTCAGACACAATACTATCAATCAATTAGCAAAGAGATAACCATGACTAAATCCATTCTTGTAACAGGCGGTGCGGGCTACATAGGAAGCCATGTGATACGACAGTTAACTGAACAAGGAGAGAAAGTGGTTGTTCTCGACAATCTCAGCACTGGGTTTGAGAACGCCGTTCTTGGTGCCGAGTTCGTGAAAGGCAACATGGGTGACATGGAGCTGGTATCTGAAGTATTGAAAGCACATGATGTCGACACAGTGATGCATTTTGCTGCTCACACAGTGGTACCCGAAAGCGTAGAGAATCCTCTCAAGTACTACAGCAACAACACAGCCAATACACGCAACCTTTTAGAATGCTGCCAAAATCACGGCATCAAACACTTTGTTTTTTCTTCAACTGCAGCCGTGTACGGCATGCCTGAAGATCATAACGTTACCGAAGCGACCCCTACTAGCCCTATCAACCCATATGGCATGTCAAAGCTGATGAGCGAACATATGCTTCGCGATTTAGGCCAAGCTTGCGACATGCGACATGTGATCCTGCGCTACTTTAATGTCGCCGGCTCTGATCCAGAGGGAAGAATTGGGCAAAGAACACCTAAGGCCACCCTACTCACCAAGGTTGCTGTAGAAGCGGCTACCGGTCAGCGCCCTCATGTGTATATTTTTGGCACCGACTACGACACGCCTGACGGCACCGGCGTTCGCGACTATATCCACGTAGAAGATCTAGCAAGCGCCCACATAAAAGCGTTGGAATACCTGCGTAAAGGTGGTGAATCTACGACCTTAAATGCCGGATATGGCCATGGTTACAGTGTCCGAGAAGTTCTCGACATGGTGGGAGAAGTCAATGGCGAGCCATTGAAAATTATTGAGGAAGATCGCCGCGCTGGCGACCCGCCATCATTAATAGCCAAAGCGAGCAAGATTAAAGAAGTCCTCGGATGGGAACCGCAGTTTGACGATCTCAAAACCATTGTGTCTTCGGCCCTGAATTGGGAACGTAAACTTCTTAAGATACGTAACGAACAGTGATTGAGTTTATAAAGCGCATCAACCCATCTCTACAGATAGCGGTGGCAGAGGATTGGATGTGGGAAAAACCCGCCCTCTCAGAAGAAGAAGTTTTTATATCTAGAGCAGTGGAAAAACGAAAGCGTGAGTTTCGTGCCGGACGTCATTGCGCCCACCAAGTATTAACAGAGCTTGGCTATCCAGAAGCCTCTCTCAAAGTTGGCGAGCACCGCCAACCATTGTGGCCGCCGGGCATCATCGGCAGTATTTCACACACGGACCAATTTTGTGCCTGCGTTGCAATGGCGAAGACCGAAATAATATCAGTTGGTATTGATGTTGAAAAAAATGAACCTGTTGATAAATCATCGCTGCCTTTAATCTGCACCCGTAGAGAGATTGGTGCCATTGAAGAGATGCAAAGCAGCATTGATCTTCCGTTATGTAAACTAATTTTCAGCGCCAAAGAATGTGTTCATAAAGTGTACTACCCACTCAACCAGCACACGCTTGACTTTTTAGATGCGGAAATTCAAATTGATGTGGATCATCGCAGTTTTGAAGCAATTATTCATAATCCAGAAAAATCCCCAAAATTACCGATCAAAGCATTAAAGGGTTTTTTCCATTACGACAGGCACTATGTCTATACCATCATGATGAAGGAGCTAGAATAGTATGAGTGACGCAACACAGGTACTAGATAACGAAGAATTACTATCACCGTTGCGACAACACTATGAATCACTCAAACACTCCTCCCTCGCCAATCTTTTTGATGCTGATCCACAACGCTTTCAGACCTTTCTAGTGACATGTGGCGATCTCCACATCGACTTTTCAAAACATTTTATTAACGAAAAAATCCGCGAGGATCTATGCGCACTAGCGACTGCGGCAGGCTTAAGTGACGCTATTGAAGCGCTTTTCTCAGGAGAGAAAGTAAATAACACCGAGAAAAGAGCAGCCCTTCACTCGGCACTAAGAGCACCTTCACAAGAACAACCTGAAGAGCTTCGTGATGCCATAGCAAATGCCCAAAAGGCTATGTTTGAAATTGCCGCCAAAATTAACCAGGGGGAATGGCTAGGCTTTAGTGGCAAGCCGATTACCGACATTGTGAATATTGGTATTGGTGGTTCCGACTTGGGGCCGGCAATGGCTGTACAAGCATTGCAATCGTATCAAACCAACAAAGATTTAAAGTTTCACTTTGTCTCAAACATCGACCCGACTGATGTTTCACTTACCTTTGCTGAGTGCGACCCAGAAACCACATTATTTATTGTTGCATCGAAAACTTTCACCACCCTGGAAACCCTCAGCAACGCCAACACAGCCAGAAAATGGTTACTTGCCGCATACGACAACAACGTAGAATCAGTCGCCAATCACTTTCTTGCCATTTCAACTAACAAAGAAAAAGTAACCGAGTTTGGTATTAACGAAAAAAATATTCTTACCATGTGGGACTGGGTGGGTGGTCGCTACTCCATTTGGTCTACAATCGGTTTACCGCTTTGTGCTGCCATTGGTGAAGAGCAATTTAAAGCTTTCTTAGATGGCGCCTATCAACTCGATCAGCATCTAAAAACAACTGACCTAGAGAACAATGCCCCTGTGCAGCTCGCATTGCTTTCAATCTGGTACAGCGAGTTCTTTGGCGCCCAGTCTCACGGCGTACTCTGCTACGAACACTTCCTCGACAAATTCCCAGATTATTTACAACAACTGGACATGGAAAGTAACGGCAAAAGTGTCACTAAATCAGGAAAACCTGTGGCCTCCTACACGGGGATCCCAGTTTGGGGAAATGTTGGCTCCAACTCTCAACATTCTTTTCATCAACTTCTACATCAAGGTAGGACACTTGTACCCGTTGATTTTATTGTTGGCGTAAACTCGTGCAACCCTCAGGGCAATCAACATCAGGACTTGTTCTCCAATTGCCTAGCGCAATCCCAAGCATTGATGCTGGGTCGAAACGATGACCAAATTCGAGAAGAACTAGCGGCACAGGGATTAAGCCAAGAAGAGCAAGAGCGTTTAATCCCCCATAAACGCATCGAAGGCAACAAACCCAGTACCACCATACTTTACCCTAAGCTAACTC
>JAKSAW010000516.1 GCA_022361455.1 Pseudomonadales bacterium
GCGACGCAAATCAACGTTCACAAGCGTGTCATTGTGATTGATGTCTCGGAAGAAAAAAATCAGCCAATGGTGTTAATCAATCCTGAATACGAAGTGATCAATGGTGTGCAGGAATACGATGAAGGTTGTTTGTCAGTACCGGGCTATTATGAGACGGTGACGCGTGCTGAGAAGATTCGTCTAAAAGCCCTAGATCGCGACGGCAACCCCTATGAAATGGAATGTGACGGCCTACTTGCAGTATGCGTTCAGCACGAGATCGACCATTTAGATGGCAAGTTGTTTGTGGACCATATATCCAAATTAAAGCGCGAGCGCATCCGTACCAAACTGGTAAGAGAACAAAAGTCTCGTGCACGTGCACGATAGCCCACCGGCAGACTTATAAATCAGTCAGTAGCTTTAAGTTAAATCAAGCCAGTTATCTCGTGCCTTTTGATTCGTTCAATAACGCTAACAGCGCGACAAACCTTTCGGAGACTTCTCTTTGCAGCCTTTAAAAATAGTTTTTGCAGGCACACCTGATTTTGCCCAAAGCGTATTCGCAGCCATTCTGGCAAGCCAACATTCAGTCATCGCAGCCTACACACAGCCAGATAGGCCATCAGGCAGAGGGCGCAAGCTAACCGCGAGCCCCGTAAAGCAACTTGCATTAGAGAATGATATTGCTGTTTATCAGCCTCTTAACTTTAAAGATCAAGCTGACATTGATGACCTAGCAGCACTTCAACCGGACATAATGGTAGTTGTAGCCTATGGCCTTCTGCTGCCACAAGCAGTGCTAGATATTCCAAAGTTAGGCTGTATTAACGTTCATGCATCTCTACTACCAAGATGGCGCGGTGCGGCCCCCATTCAAAGATCCATCGCAGAAGGGGACCAGGAAACCGGCGTAACCATTATGCAAATGGATGCTGGATTAGACACTGGGAATATGTTGCTTAAAGCCACAACCCCAATCGATTCAAACGAAAACGGTGGCAGTCTGCATGACCGGTTAGCAGATATTGGCGCTAAGGCTTGTGTAGAAGCATTGGATTTAATGGTTGATGGAAAGCTAGCCGGAGAGAAGCAGGACGATAGCCAGGCCAATTACGCCCACAAACTCAGTAAAGAAGAAGGAAGGCTAGATTGGCAGCAAAGCGCTCAACAGCTGCACGACAAAATCCGCGGGTTCTACCCATGGCCGGTGGCTTACAGTTCCTTGGATGACAAAGTGATAAGAATCCACGCAGCAAAGCTGGGCCAATCTGATAGTTCAGCTACACCTGGTGAAATCATTGCCGCGGATAAAAATGGCATTGAAGTCACCACCGGTGAAGGAACGCTCATCATTAATAAGCTTCAGTTACCTGGTGGCAAAGCGCTGACCGCAGCCGATGTGCTTAATTCTAAGCGTGATCTGTTTGAGCCTGGTACCTACCTGGGTGATGTGGGCTAATTATGACCGTGCTAAATAGTCGTGCCATTGCTGCCAAAGTTATAGCTGAGGTTTTGCCTTTATCCCGTAAAGGAGAGTTTCACGGGCGTTCCTTGAATGATGCACTACCAGATCTAATCAACAAATTTGGTGATGAAGAGAAAAGCCTAATTCAAGCACTTTGCTTCGGCATTTGCCGCCATTACACCTGGCTCGATCAAATAGCCAACCAATTAATTCGCCAAGCCTTTAAGCCCAAGGATGCAGACTTACATGCACTGCTGTTAGTGGGGCTATATCAACTCTACTTTATGCGAATACCTGACCACGCAGCAATTTCCGAAACGGTGGAAGCGGCTCGCCAACTGGAAAAAGCTTGGGCCGTTAAGGTGATCAATGGCATGTTGCGTAACGCGCAAAGAGATAAGGACATTCTTAAAGAAGCCATCAGTGATAGCGTTTCAGTGCAAACCTCCCACCCCAAGTGGTTGGTAGATGCACTCACAACTGCTTGGCCA
>JAKSAW010000220.1 GCA_022361455.1 Pseudomonadales bacterium
ACCATCAACACAAACTTGATCGGCACCCTAAACCTACTACAAGCACTTAAAACAGCAGACTTCAGGGGCGCATTCCTCTATGTATCGTCCGGCGATGTTTACGGCTTGGTCGAAGAATCGGATTTACCGATTTCAGAAAGCCTTCAACCACAACCTCGAAACCCTTATGCGGTGAGCAAAGTGTCGGCGGAGTTGTTGTGCCAACAATGGAGCTATTCAGAGCCCGATTGGCGAATCATGATCGCTCGCCCTTTTAACCATATTGGGCCAGGCCAAAACGACTCGTTTTTGGTGCCCGAAATCGCCAAACAACTGTGCCTTATCAAGGCGGGCCAGCAATCACCCGAATTACAATTGGGTGATATCGATGTCACCCGAGATTTCACCGATGTGAGGGACGTGATTTCCGCCTATTTTACAATTCTTGAATCCGGCAAATCGGGGGAAATCTATAACATCTGTTCGGGTAAAGAACGCCTGGTTCGGGACATTATCTTAACTATGTGCGAGCTAGCCGGGGTAGACGCCACCATTACTCAAGATGAAACTCGCCTTAGAAAGTCACAACAGAGGCGCGCGGTGGGTGACTATGGTAAGCTAGCGAGCAACACAGGGTGGCAACCAATAATAGAACTAGAAGAAAGCCTACGTGCAATTCTTTCCGACTGGGAGCAACGGATACATTCATGAGTAAATCTGCATTAATCACCGGCGTCACCGGTCAGGACGGCGCATACCTAGCACAACTTCTTCTCGATAAAGGCTATAAGGTTTATGGCTTTGTGGCGCGTCGCAGCAGCGACACTAGCTGGCGCTTGCGGGAACTAGGTATACAGGGTGATATAGAATTTCTTGAAGGAGACCTTGCGGACGCAAGCTCAGTACAAAGGGCCATTCTTACCGCTAAACCGGACGAAGTGTATAACCTTGGCGCCCAGAGTTTTGTGGCCACATCCTGGAATCAACCCATTACTACAGGTGTTGTGGACGGATTGGGTGTTACCCATGTTTTGGAAGCTATCAGGCAATTTAGCCCTGAAACTCGCTTTTATCAGGCGTCTACCAGTGAAATGTTTGGTTTGATTCAAGCAGAAATGCAAGATGAATCCACCCCCTTTTATCCACGAAGCCCCTATGGGGTGGCAAAGCTTTATGGCCATTGGATAACGGTGAATTATCGTGAAAGCTTCAATATGCATGCGTCCAGCGGCATACTTTTTAACCACGAGTCTCCCCTGCGCGGTATCGAGTTCGTGACCCGAAAAGTGACCGATGCCGTTGCGCGAATTAAGCTCGGTAAGCAAAAAGAGCTACGTTTAGGTAATATCGACGCTAAGCGAGATTGGGGATTTGCTGGGGATTACGTTGAAGCGATGTGGTTAATGCTTCAACAGGACCAACCCGATGACTTTGTGGTCGCAACAGGAGTAACCACTTCTGTCCGAGATATGCTAAAAATTGCCTTCGAGCATGTGGAGCTTAATTACGAAGACTTTCTGGTCATCGATCCAGAGTTTTTCCGCCCGGCCGAAGTTGATATCCTACTCGGCAACCCGGCAAAAGCGAGAAACAAGCTCGGCTGGGAACCAAAGACCAGCCTAAAAGAACTTATTACTATGATGGTTGAAGCAGACCTTAAGCGAGTTGGAAAGGAATAGACCATGATCATTCCGGTTATTCTATCAGGGGGCGCGGGCACAAGATTGTGGCCAATCTCCCGAGAAGGACACCCCAAGCCATTTTTAAAAATGCCTGATGGACAGTCCCTTCTCTACAAAACCTATGCGCGAGCAGCGCAATGCACCTCCCCCGACAGCGTTATTGTCACCGTTACCAACCGCGAACATTATTTTCAAAGCAAAGATATTTACCAGTCTTGCAAGCTCAAGCAAAAGCCCCTTTATATCCTAGAGCCAGAAGGCCGCAATACTGCGCCAGCCATTGCGGTTGCAGCGGAAGCGATTCGCGAGCAGTTTGGTGATTCTGCAGTTATGCTGGTAATGCCCGCTGACCACTTGATACAAGACACCCCCTGCTTTGTTGCCAGCGTACAGCACGCGGCACAGTTAGCCAGCAGCGGCAAATTAGTGACCTTTGGTTTAGTTCCCACGGCCCCAGAAACAGGCTTTGGCTATATCGAATGCGGCGTGCCGTTAGACGATGATGGCGGCAAAAGCGTAGAGCGTTTTGTGGAAAAACCAAATCGTGAAACTGCGGAAGATTATTTAGCGTCTGGCAACTTCCTCTGGAATTCAGGCATGTTCTGCTTCCCTGTAGATTTAGTGCTATCAGAACTGGATGAATATGCAGATGATCTTAGTGGTCTAGCTCGCACCTGTTTGGAAAAAAGCTCAGTACAAGATAGCGGCGGTGTAAGCTTCTGCGAGCTGGACGCAGAAAGCTTTGTAGAAATGCCCGACATTTCTATCGACTATGCGTTAATGGAACAATCCAGCGAAGTGGCCTGTGTACCTGGCACTTTTGATTGGAGTGATATCGGCTCCTGGAATGCATTGAAGGAATTAATACCCGAAGACGAAGACGGCAACCGTCAACAAGCGGAGTCGATTCTTATCGACACATCCAGCACCTACGTTATGTCTGATCAACGACTAATAGCAACTGTTGGTGTTGATGACTTAGTCATTGTCGATACGGAAGATGCGATTCTGGTGGCCAAATCAGATCGTGTGCAAGATGTTAAGAAAGCCGTTCATAAATTAAAGAAAGAAGGCCACGAAGCCCACAAACTACATAAAACGGTGATGCGACCTTGGGGAACTTACTCGATCCTTGAAGAAGGTCCACGAGTTAAGATTAAACGCATTATGGTTAAGCCCGGCGCTAAACTTTCGCTGCAAATGCATCATCACCGCAGTGAACATTGGATTGTGGTACAAGGCATTGCCAAAATCACCGATAACGAACATAAAGAAAGCTTAGTTAACACCAACGAATCAACCTTTATTCCTGCAGGCCACAAACACCGCTTGGAAAATCCCGGTGTGATCGATTTGATTGTGATTGAAGTTCAAAGCGGTGAATACTTGGGTGAGGATGATATCGTGCGCTTTGAAGATAAGTATGGGCGCGTTATCTAAATGGTTACCAGTGTGCTCAAGTCTACTTGGGCCTATCGAAGCTTCATTCTTGGTAGTATCAAACGCGACATCCAAGCACGCTATAAAAGCTCAGCACTAGGCGCTCTTTGGACTATCTTCGGCCCCTTGGCCATGATCACTGTGTACACGGTGGTTTTTTCTGAAATCATGCGTGCCAAACTGCCTGGCTCTGAAGATCCTTTGGCTTACAGCATTTATTTGTGTTCAGGCGTTTTAGCCTGGGGATTTTTTTCAGAATCACTCACTCGCGCAACTAACGTTTTCATTGAGAACGGCAATTTAATTCAAAAGCTTAATTTTCCAAGATCTAGCTTGCCGATGATCGTTATAGGCAATGCACTATTCAACTTCTTTATTGTTCTCGCGCTCTTTGGCATTTATTTGTTGATTACTGATCGCTGGCCAGGGGCCGCAATATTATCGCTACCTATTCTGGTTGCTTTACAAATTATTCTAATCGCCGGGCTTGGCATCACCTTAGGCGTACTAAACGTATTCTTTCGCGATGTGGGCCAACTGTTAGCAATTGTGCTGCAATTCTGGTTTTGGCTAACACCCATTGTTTACCCGCTAAGCATTATTCCTGAAAAGTTTCAAGGCATCGTCGAAAGCAATCCTTTAACACCATTAATTCAGGCGTACCAAACTGTTTTCTTAAATGGGCAATGGCCTGATTGGCAACAGTTAGCCCCGCTCACTATTGGTAGCACATTGCTACTGATCATTGGATATGGTCTTTTTAAAGCAAAATCTGGTGAAATGGTGGATGAACTTTAATGGGACAACTCACTGTTAATAGCTTAGGCAAAGCCTATAAAATTTACCCTTCACCAGGGGCGCGCCTGCGCGAGTGGATTTTGCCTTTTGCAGGCCCCCGTCACCAAGAAAAGTGGGTATTAAAAGATATTTCTTTTAGTGTACTACCCGGGGAAACGGTGGCATTAGTGGGCGCCAATGGCGCGGGAAAAAGCACTCTTTTAAAATTAATTTGCGGAACCGTAAAGCCAAGCCTAGGCTCCATGGAGATCCAAGGTCATATCGCAGCCTTGCTCGAATTAGGCATGGGTTTTCATCCCGAGTTTACTGGGCGCCAAAACGTTTTTATGGCTGGTCAGCTCTTGGGCTTACACCCAAGTGAAATCGCACAACTAATGCCAGTTATAGAGGACTTTGCTGAAATTGGTGAAGCCATCGACCAACCGGTAAGAACCTATTCCAGCGGCATGCAAATGCGTTTGGCTTTTAGTGTTGCTACCGCCAAGCGCCCAGACCTTTTAATTATTGATGAAGCCCTATCGGTTGGCGATGCCTATTTCCAGCACAAGAGTTTTGATCGTATCCGCCAGTTTAAAAAACTAGGCTCTACACTGATTATTGTATCTCACGACCGCACTGCTATTCAGTCCATTTGTGATCGCGCCATTTTGCTAGATAAAGGCAAAATGATTATGGAAGGCGAGCCTGAAAAAGTAATGGATTATTACAACGCATTAATGTCAGAACGTGAGTCCATGGTGATTAAACAAATCCAACTGGATTCTGGTCAAGTACAAACCATCTCTGGCACTGGGGAAGCGAGCATCGAATCGATCGAGCTTCTAAATAGTGAAGATAAGGTCACCGACGTTATTAAGGTAGGTGAAAAAACCACGATCCAGGTTAAGGCTAAGATTAATCAAGCCATTCCACAACTGGTGCTTGGCTTTATGATTAAAGACCGATTCGGCCAGCCAGTGTACGGCATCAACACATACCGCCAACAGCAAACTTTATCGGATCTTACGCCGGGGCAAACCGCCAATTTTCAATTTGAATTTAATATGAATATTGGCGCCGCTAATTATAGTATTGCCTTCAGTTTGTCTAAGGGTGATTCCCACCTAGAAAAAAATTATGAATGGCGCGACTATGGCGCGGTGTTTCATGTCATCAATGTAGGCAAGGAAGACTTTGTGGGCTCAGCGTGGCTCAATGCACAAACGGAAATTGAACTCGAACAAGGGCAGTAGAATGAGCAAAAAACGCTATTTAATTGAATGCACCTACGTATTTGACCACCCACAAGACAACTCGGGTATTCAACGGGTGGTTCGTAACGTTATTAAAAATCTTGAGGACAATCCCGAAGCTAGCGATTGCATTCCAGTGGCTTTTATTGGTGGTGAAATCTACCAAGTCAACAGCCTGGCGCCCATCGATCTGTCCAGTAGTTTCATTAGCAAGACCAATCAGCTACGCATACGCCTAGAACATTTTCAGCACCGCTACTGGCTATGGCATTCTCGCTTAGAACGCTTTTGGCCCATGCGAAAATATCACAACGCAAAAAGGGTGCTGGTGGTACTAGCAAGAATATTGGCACTATCTTTTATCATCCCGCAAAAGCTAGTCGCCTTTTCCAAGGAAGCTGAATTAAAAACTCATCGCGCCATTCCCTTAGAAGTGACAGAGAATGATTGCCTGGTGCTGCTTGATTCTTCATGGCATGCAAACTTCTTTGAAGTGGCTGAACGCCTAAAAGCACAAGGAGTTGATATCGTTTCTGTAATTTACGATTTAATTCCGCTAACCAACCCAGAGTTTTGCGATGAAGGCTTGGTGCGTGTTTTTGAAAACTGGTTTGATTGGGTTAGTGAAACTGCGGATGGCTATGTCTGCATTTCTGAAACCATTATGAAACAGGTTCGTGCCTATATTCATGAACGTTCGTCAGAAGAAGTTAGTCAATCGAAATGGTATCGCTATTTTCACTTGGGCTCTGATTTAGATCTCATAGAAAAACATGATGTGGTTGATCCTGAAGTTGAAGATGCTTTTAAAGGCGATTCACCGGTTTACCTAATGGTAAGCACCATTGAGCCACGCAAGAATCACAAATATTTGTTAGATGCCTTTGATCTTTTGTGGGAACAAGGTGTTGATGCAAAATTAATGATCATTGGTAAAGTCGGATGGAAATGCGACGATCTTATTAAGCGCATAAAAAACCATGACGAATTGAACAAGCGGCTATTTATGTTCAATAAAGCATCTGACTCAGACCTAAATCACGCTTATAAAGAATCTAAGTGCTTACTATTTCCTTCCTTTGTGGAAGGCTTTGGACTGCCTATTGTAGAAGCCATGCAAAGGGATATTCCGGTGATGATTAGCGATATTCCTGTTTTTCATGAGATTGGAAAACAAAACGCGGCTTATTTTGATTTAGCCTCGCCTGAAAGTTTGGCGCAGCTAATCAAAGATTTTGAAGCAACAGGAAATTTCCCAGCTGAAGATACTCAATCTGATTGGTCTTGGATGAGCTGGCGAGAATCAACTGATCAGTTTTTAGAAAGAGTAAAATCAGGCTTGTCTGAAGCGACAGTCTGAAACAGCTAATTCCATGACAAAAATACTTTTCAATACCAACGCTATCCGGTCTCGAAACACCGGTATTGGTAAGTATACTCAGGGATTACTCGACGGCTTGCAAAAAATTGAGGGCCCAAAACTAGAAATAATTACCCATGGAAATCTGCAAAAACAAAGGAGCGAGGTCGACCCTCAGAAAAACAGTGCACTACTTGGATTCGTGAGAGATCACGTGCCCTTTGCATACTCAGCACGAAGGTTTCTGGAACAGCGTCAATTCAACGAAACGGTTAGAAGGTCTCAACCAGACATTTACCATGAACCGACTCTTTGGCCATTTTCGTTTAGTGGCCCAACAGTCATTACCGTTCATGATTTGTCCCACCTGCGATTTCCAGAGACTCAACCCAAGAACCGGCTCAAAGAGATCAACAAGCGCTTCGATCAAGCCATCACCCAAGCACAGAAAGTGCTTGTAGACTCCCGGTTTATTCAACAAGAATTAGTGTCACACTATCCCGAACTAACGGATAAAATTACTGTTGCTCCTCTGGGCTGTTCACCGTCTTTGCATCAGCATAATCCGGTACAATTCGATAAGACCCTGCGTAAATATGGCCTAGCTGAAAACACTTATTTTATCTTCGTTGGTACTCTAGAACCTCGAAAACGTTTACCTCTTGCTATTGCTTCACATCAAGCGCTGCCAATAGCTGTCAGAAAGCGCTTCC
>JAKSAW010000533.1 GCA_022361455.1 Pseudomonadales bacterium
ATTGCCCGCTCAACTGTAGCCCTTTGGACCACAACTGATAACCCCCATTGCGTAAAAGATAATTATATTCATAGCCCCATGGATCGACAGGGTTTGCCTTCATAAGACCTTGCTCCACTAGCTCCTCTAGATTCTCAGGATAAGAACCATGCGCATTTTTAAAGGACTTAAGAGAGCTCTCGATTAGTCTAATGTCAGCTTTAGTAGCTTCATAGTTTACTCGATCAACAGAATCAAATGTTCCGAAAGCAACAATTAAACCCAGAATAAGAAACGTCAAAAGCACAGCAATCATAAAGTTTCGGATCAAATTCATTCGCTATCTACAATTTAAAAAACATAACGCCTTAATGAATGGCGCCGCCAGGCGTCCATTTGATTAATTTGTTATACGATTTCACCACGCTGATTCGCCAATCGGGGGAGACATATGCTGACTTATAAACTCAAAGTATTTCGAGTCATCGCTTTCAAACACCTCTTTTCCCCCGCCCATTAAAGCCCTACCTAATTCGTCCTTCGCCTTTTCTAGCTGTCGCAATTCTAGGTAAGCCTGCCCTAGCCTTAAATGAATGAAAGGATTTCCCAGACCGTTTGGACATGATATTGCAGCCTCCAATGGAGTTGTCATCTTTTCCCATTTCTTAGTAAAGAAAAATACATCAGCGATGGCAACCAAGATCCAGGTCGATTCCGAAAAAGAATCATAAGGATCAGGAATTATTGACCAAGCAGAATTAAAAAGATTGAAAGCCGACTCGTAATCTTCACGATCCATTGCTTCATTCCCTTGTTTTGCTAGGGCATCTATTTCCTTTGCAATACTGCTAGGAAGATCCATTCTCTCTCCTCGTATAACGCCTTAATGACGCGCCCCGCCAGGGGTCGCGTTGATTAATTTGTTAAGTATTTGACTCTTGCTCCGCATTATCAAATTCACACTTTTGTAACTCATAATCAAATGAGCCACCTGCATCTAGACAACTATCTACTTTCAAATACTCTTTTATCGTATATACCACTATAGCTATCACCAGCATCATAAAGATAATGAGAGGATATAAAGTCATTAATATCGCCTCTCTTTTAAAGTGATTGCCCCTGAAGAGTATAAAGTTTTTATATTGTTCTAGAAGCTTATTCATAGTTTCTTTTAATACTTATTAACAAACATCACACAATCAAGGTTTGGCGACGTTTTCCTATCCATTGATACTTAACGCCTTAATGACGTGCGCCGCCAGGCGTCACGTTG
>JAKSAW010000248.1 GCA_022361455.1 Pseudomonadales bacterium
GCCTGCGTCCTCCGGCGCCGCGCCGCGGGTCTCGGCGCCGAGCCGGCCGGCCGCGTCAAGGTGGCGCTCGGGGCTCGCGTGTGCCGTGAAGCGGAAGACCGAGGGCGAGTTGACGATCACGCTGTAGCCGTGCGGCACCATCGGCTTGTCTGACGGATAGGCCTCAGGCGGAAAGCTCCGGTTGAGGGAGGAGACTGGATAGCCCATGGCGTGGGGGGCGTGGGTGCCGCAGTTGCCGAAGCCGATGCCGGCCAGCGTGGCACCCCAGGACATGCCGTCGCGGGCCTCCTCGTCGCTGGCGTCTGTGACCGAGCGGACCAGGTAGCGCGCGGCCAGGCCGAGCGCCTCGCGGCAGAAGAGGTCGCTCCAGGGATTGGCCCCCTGGATCGGCACGCGGGTGAGCGCGCCGGCGGCCTTGGGACGCTGGCAGAAGGGGCGGGCGGTGTAGCCTTCGATGGCGTGGCTCACCAGGTCGAAGGCGCTGGCCGCCGCCACCTCGCGCGGCAGGCTGTAAGTGCAGGTGGGATCGACGATCGCCTCGTCGGGCATGATGAAGCGGGACAGGATCGGAATCTTGGCGCCGAGCGCCGGGAAGTCGATGACCGACAGCGGAGTCACCTCGGAGCCGGTGCCGGCCGTGGTGGGGCAGGCGATGTGCGGCATCACGGGTCCGGGCACCTTGCGGCCTTCGCCGTTGGGCGGCGGCAGGAAGGCCTGCAGCTCTCCCGGATAGCTCGCCAGCATGCTGGCCGCCTTGCAGCTATCCATCACCGAGCCGCCGCCGACCGAGATGGTTCCATCGAACCGGCCCTCGAGCAGGAAGCGGCACGCGCCCTCGACCGAGTCGACGTCGGGCTCGATCAGGACCTCGTCGAAGACCACCGCCTCCAGCCCCGCGGCCGCGAGCGAAGCCTTGGCCCGGGCCACCGGCTCCAAGGCGGCGAGCCTGGCATCGGTGAAGAGGGCGACCCGCTTCAGGCCGCGCGCCGCTGCCCGCTCGCCCAGCTCATCCAGGATGCCGCGGCCGAAGACGA
>JAKSAW010000413.1 GCA_022361455.1 Pseudomonadales bacterium
CAGTTGTGGTCAGAGTCAATCGAGATAAAGTTTCATCGTTCGTTGGGGCAACCGTTAAGGTTTCGATGTTATAGCCCCGTTGTGAAAACAACCCTACAACGCGAGACAATGCGCCAGGCTCGTTTTCCATCAATATTGAGATAATTCGACGCATTACTAGGTTCGCTCCGTTTTGTTAAGCCACATGTCACGCATTGAGCCTTCTTTAATCTGCATTGGATAAACGTGCTCAGTTGGATCCACGTAGATATCCATAAAGACCAGCCTGTCTTTCATTTTGAAACACCCTTCCAAAGCTCCGGCCAGTTCACTCGGTTTGGTAACTTTCATACCGACATGACCATATGCTTCTGCGAGTTTGATGAAATCAGGCAACGACTCTTCGTAAGTAGAGCTTGAGTGGCGACCTTGATACTGCATGTCTTGCCACTGGCGAACCATACCTAGCGATTGGTTGTTCAAATTAATAATTTTGACTGGGAAGCCATATTGCAAACAGGTCGATAGCTCCTGAATACACATTTGGATACTACCCTCACCAGTAACACAAACCACGGTGGCATCAGGATCAGCAACACAGCAGCCCATCGCAGACGGCAATCCAAACCCCATGGTGCCTAGACCACCAGAGTTGACCCACTGATTCGGGCGCTTAAACTTATAGAACTGTGCAGCGAACATTTGGTGCTGGCCCACGTCCGAAGTCACGATTGCATCACCATTGGTGACTCGATACAGCTCTTCAACAACACCTTGAGGCTTCAAGATATCATCTGGTGTATCGTATTTAAGACCATGGTAGGCGCGCCAAGCATCGATCTGCTTCCACCATGCTGCTAACGCATCCGGATCAATGGTTTCGCTTACTTTGCCGAGCTGATCAAGCATTTCCCTCAACACCTGATCAACCGGTCCAACAATTGGGATATCAACGGGAATGTTCTTAGCAATAGACGCTGGATCCACATCGATATGCACGATCTTCGCGTTCGGGCAGAACTTCTTCACATGGTTAGTAACACGGTCATCGAAGCGCGCACCAACGGCTAGAATCGCATCCGCGTGATGCATGGCCATGTTGGCTTCGTAAGTTCCATGCATGCCTAGCATACCCAAGAACTGGCCATCATCACCAGGAAAGGCACCCAAACCCATCAACGTGTTTGTGATGGGAAGATTCAATTGCTTAACCAGCTCCGTCAACAAATGAGAGGATTTGCCCAGGATAACCCCACCACCGCTGTATACTACAGGGCGCTTAGACTGCATAAGAAGGTCGATCGCTTTCTTGATCTGGCCAGGGTGGCCTTTGTTGATAACGCTGTATGAGCGCATCTTGACCTTAGCTGGGTAGTTGTACTCGAACTTCTCCGCTGGATTGGTGAAATCCTTAGGAATATCCACAAGTACAGGACCGGGTCTACCCGTTGTAGCGATATGAAAAGCCTTTTTGATCATCTCAGGAATATCCTGAGGGTGCTTAACCATAAAGCTGTGTTTTACGATGGGACGAGTCACACCCACAATGTCTGTTTCTTGAAAAGCATCATCACCAATCCAGTCCGATTGAACCTGACCAGTAATAACAATCATGGGGATTGAATCCATGTATGCGGTGGCGATACCGGTTACGGTGTTAGTCGCACCTGGACCCGATGTAGCCAAGCAAACGCCTGGCTCACCTTTGGCACGAGCATAGCCGTCTGCCATGTGGGCAGCCGCTTGCTCATGGCGCACTAATATGTGCTCGATATCATTCTGCTGGAACAGCGCATCATAAATATGCAGTACTGCGCCACCAGGATAGCCGAATATGGTTTTAACCCCTTCATCTTTTAATGCCCTAACGAGCATTTCTCCGCCTGATAATAATTCCACTCTTACACCTCGAGTTAACCATGAGC
>JAKSAW010000574.1 GCA_022361455.1 Pseudomonadales bacterium
AAAAGCCAAAGCCTTGTTGCTTTGAAATTGCTTTGGTGGACCAACCAGATTATGTCACTCACTGGTATGATCATTTTTATTGCGCTAAACCTTGTCATGGTTGCACATAAGAAATAGTAATGAACTCACGAGCTTGCTAAGGTGCAGGCTCGTTCGTAAAACACTTATTCCGAGTATTTGTCCTCTAGCTTCTTCCAGAAACGTTTAAAACCTGCGAATACCAGCAACAATCCCCCTAGACCTAAGCAGAATCCGCCGATAGATTGGCTGCCAAATAAGAATCCAACTAGGGCAATCAGGATAAAAATAAGGCCAGCTTTGGTGGCGGTAGACAGATTCTTCATTATTACCATTTCTCTCTTAACAAACTGCTCCTTCTAAGAAAATACTGCAAAATCATCAACATGCCTACGCCCAATTTCGATTAAGTGATGGACATCGATTAATCGTTGCTGTCAAGACCCAGTCGAGGCAAAGAATCCACTTGCCCTTCAGCGGGATTCAGACTAAAAGTTATGCATATGACACAAACATCAACCAACATAATGACAATCCTATTTGCGGACGTTGCTGGCAGCACTACTCTCTATGAGAAAATGGGCGATAATGTTGCGCAGCAAATGATTGGTCGTTGCTTAAAGTTTATGACAGAAATATGTCATCAGCACGATGGTGTACTGGTAAAAAATATTGGCGACGAAATTCTTTGTCGCTTCGATTCAGCGCTGGATTGCGTTCGCGCAATTTCTAAAATCCAAAGTGATTTACAAGAAGAAGTTGAGCTGAGCAATGGTAAATTGCGCATTCGCGCTGGCATGAATACCGGTCCAGCAATTCTTGATGAGAATGATGTGTTTGGTGATGCGGTTAATGTTGCTGCTCGAATGGCCGGCATCGCCCAAGAGTCACAAGTGCTTTGCACGTCAGAAACCATCAATGCCCTTGGTGATGATCATAATATCTCATTTCGGCAATTAGATTCTTTGCTTGTAAAAGGCAAACAGGCAAAAATCAATGTCTATGAGGTCCTATGGGATTCTGATGATGTGGATATCACCGCCTTCTTTTCTGCTCAAGAGTTATTGGAGCAAACCCAGGAGTGGAAAGTAAACCTAACCTGCGGTAGCAAACGCATGCAAATCAATAAGTCTCAACCCAATGCAGTGGTAGGACGAAGTGATCAGTGTGATTTTGTTGTGCCTTCTCCGCACGCTTCGCGACAGCATGCCAAGCTGATTTCTCGTTGGGGTAAACTAGTTTTGGTAGATCAAAGTACCAACGGTACCTACGTTAAGTTTGAAAGTGGCGTAGAAATGTTTATACGCCGGGAGGAATTGCCCTTAACAGAAAATGGAATTATCAGTTTAGGGATTCCCTCCGCACAGAATCCCAGGGACGTTTTATTTTTTAATTATGAAAATCGTTTCAGCGAAGTTACCTAATACCTGACTCTGGTAGGTTTGCTATTTAAACGCCTGAATTCCGGTTTGTGCTCGACCTAAAATCAAGCCATGAATATCATGGGTGCCTTCGTAAGTATTCACCGTTTCTAAATTCATTAAGTGTCGCATAACAGGGTACTCATCGCTAATACCATTGGCGCCATGCATATCGCGAGAGGTTCTTGCGATCTGAAGTGCTTTTCCGCAGTTGTTGCGTTTCATCATGGATATTAAATCGGGAGGGCATTGTTTTTTATCCATTAACCGAGCCATGGTTAGCGCGCCATTTAAGCCAAGACTAATCTCCGTTTGCATATCCGCGAGTTTTAATTGGATCAGTTGTCTAGATCCTAATGGGCTACCAAACTGCGTGCGATCCATGACATAGTTGCGGGCTGAATGCCAGCAGGTTTCTGCAGCGCCCATTGCTCCCCATGCGATACCAAAGCGGGCTTTGTTCAAACAGGAAAATGGCCCTGATAAGCCGGATGCTTCTGGTAATCTTTGTGTCGTTGGTACAAATACTTCATCGAGTACGATTTCACCGGTAATGGAGGCTCGTAGGGAAAGTTTTCCTTCGATAGTCGGTGTTGTTAGTCCTGGTGCATCTCGCTCCACGAGAAAGCCATTTATTTTGCCATCGAGTTTAGCCCACACTAATAATACATCTGCAATGGGCGCATTGGTGATCCACATTTTTTGGCCAGATATTTTATAGCCATTTTCGACCTTCACAGCGGTTGTTCTCATGGAGCCTGGATCAGAACCGTGGTCAGGTTCTGTTAAGCCAAAGCAGCCGACCCATTCGCCAGAGGCTAACTTTGGTAAATATCGATCCTTTTGTTCATCGCTGCCAAAGGTAAAAATGGGATGCATGACCAATGATGATTGCACGCTCATTGCAGACCGATAACCGCTATCGACTCTTTCGATGGCATGAGCAATTAGGCCATAGGCTGTATGGCTAACATTGGCACAGCCATACTTTTCAGGGAGTGTCGCACCGAGTAGGCCTAGGGCTCCCATTTCTTGGTAAATACTTCGATCAAAAGATTCTTCGCGAAATGCTTGTTTAACACCAGGCAGCAGTTTTTTACTAGCATATTGGTTGGCTGTATGAGCAATGTGTTTTTCATCATCGCTTAGTTGAGACTTTAGTTGAAAAGGATCTTGCCAATCGAAGGTTGTCATGTTGGGACACTCATTATGATTTTATGGCCTGGAGTGTTCCATATTTTATCGGTGAAGTGAAGAGCTAGAGATTGTCCAGATTATTCAAGTAGTGTTCGGCTGTTCTAATGATTTCCTTTTTTTCTTCTGGCTTTCGTTTTTGCCAATTTCGATAAATCATCGAAAGACGATGGTTCTTTCCTAATAGAGGTTCGTGGCGATCTAGAAAGTGCCAATATAAGCTATTAAAAGGGCAGCTACCTTCACCATGCTTTTTCGTGACCGAGTAATGGCAAGACTTGCAGTGGTCACTCATTTTATGAATATAGTTACCGCCACAAGAATAGGGCTTGCTCGCTAGTTTGCCACCATCGGCGAATTGCGACATGCTGAGAGTGTTAGGTGCTTCTACCCACTCTAGGGCATCGATGTAGATACCTAAGTACCACTCATGAACTTCGAAGGGGTCTATGCCGGCAATCAGGCAGAAATTTCCGGTAATCATTAAACGTTGTATGTGGTGTGCATAGGCATGAGTGAGAGATTGGCCGATCGCTTTACTCATGCAGCGCATTTGGGTGTCTCCACTCCAGAAGAACTCTGGTAGTTTTGTTTGCGCATTAAAGTAATTTTTCTTTTCGTAGTTTGGTTGTGACTGCCAATAAACGGCCCTAATAAATTCTCTCCAGCCGAGTATTTGTCGAATAAAACCTTCTGCTTGAGCAATAGTCACAGCATTCTCTTTAAAATAAGCCGCTTCTACCTTACGGATGACTTCCATCGGATGAAGCATTTTAGTGTTCAAAGAAAACGATATGCGAGAATGGTAAATACTCCATTCGTCATCGCTCATGGCATCTTGATAGGTGCCAAAAAATGGTAGTAATTCCTTACAGAAGTAGTCCAGCAGTCTAAGGGATTCTCTGCGATTGCAGGGCCAGATAAGCTGATCGCCATCTTGGCTGCCAATAGTGTTTATACGGTGCTTTTCAATGCGCTGGCGAATTTCACCAATATTATTTTTGAATAGCAGGGGCTTTGGAGGTTGCCAGTCTTTAGGCAGTGATACGCGATTTTCTTTATCGTAATTCCATTGATCTCCAACAGGTTGGTCGCCTTCCATTAATACCTTCTGTTCTTTTCGTAATCTTCGATAAAAGAACTCTAGTCGCCACTGTTGGTCTTTTTCTAAATATTGGCCGATGGCTTCCTGCTCAATTAGAAAGTGTTCGCTACTGACACACTCAACGGGTAGCGAAGCTTGCTCACTCCAAGACTGTAGCTGATTATTAAGGCGATACTCATCTGGTTGCTGATAGGAAAATGCCTTTGGTTTAAGTTGTGCAATTAAGTAATCGAGTAATTGTTGGAAGGATTCATACTCTGCAGTGTCATCTAGAGTTAAGTAAATGACTTGATGTTTTGCTTTCTTTAAAGCCTGTGCGAAGGTCTCCATGGCTTTGAAGAAAGCACATATTTTTTGAATATGATGTTTTGCATAGCTAGCTTCTTCCCGAACTTCCGCAATGATGTAGACGATATTGCTGTCTTTTGTTTTAAACCAGGAATGCCTAGCATTAAGCTGATCCCCTAAGAGTAGCCTTAGTTCGCTGATTTCTTTGGGTAGCGATAGATCATGGAAGTTCATTGGTTGCTAGTAGCCTAGGGCCGATCCGTCCCAAAAGAGCAGCTTGCCAGAATCATCGGCATTTAAATTTGCAACAACAGATGCGATTCTTTCTGCGGTTAAAGACGAAGAATAGAGTTTGTCAGGAGAAATGCGTTTTTGGAATGGCTCCGAAAGGGTGGTATCCGTGGTGCCAGGATGTAGTGCCGCTACGATGCTGTTGGGGCGGCTTCTGCTCCACTCAATACTGAGCGTTTTAATAAACATGTTTAGCGCAGCTTTACTCATTCGATAGCTGTACCAGCCGCCAAGGTGATTATCACTGATAGATCCAACCTTGGCCGATAAACACACAAGTTTCAGCTGATCTTTTCTTTTATAGGTCTGCTCAATAATCTGGCTAATTAGCACGTGACTGTAACAGTTGAGCTCCATGTTTCTAGTGAAAAATTTATGGTCCAACTCGGTTAGCTTTTTCTCGGGAAGATGGTCTGCCTCGTGCAAAAAACCAGTACAGCTTATGATCGCTTCAGGAAGGCGATCTTGGCTTTTGAGATAAGAAAAAAAATCAGCCAGCTCACCGGGCTGTTTTAACCAGTCGACCTCTAGGGCATTTGGGGAATAGTCGCTGGTGGCGAGGTGGGGGTTGGTGAGCTGGCTGCTAATCGTCGACACATCATGGTCGTTGTTGCGATAGTGGGATACGAGTGCTTTACCGATTCCACCACTTGCACCCACTATCAATACTTTCATATCTGCCTTGCTTGTTGTCTGCCTATGGCCTCAGCAAAAAGTCTTTAGAAAACGACTGCTGGCTGAGGCGTGAGTAATAACCTTTCAGTATTTATATCAAGCGCCTCAAGTTCATCCAATATACCCTGATAGGTGTCTTCATTTAGTTGAGGTGTTCTGCTCAAAATAAATAGGGTCGACATAAAGGGATCAGTTACGGCAGCGTATTGATAGTTTTCCTGATCCAGCACTACGATCAAGTAGTTTGCAAAGGGAAAGTTAAACGGAACGCTAGGGAAGTTAACGATCAACTCGGCATTTGTCTCCGTATTTGCGATGGTGGCCGAGCCAAGGATTTCGTCTACTACGCCATCAAATGAATCTTTGTAGCCGCGGTTGAATACCTGTACGGTTCCATCTTCGAGTAACGTGTATTCAGCTGTTACAGCAACCAGGCCTTGGTTGAAGTTGGTTTCGTAAGCTGACACTTGATACCAAAGGCCCATGTAACGTTCTACATCCACGAAGTTAACGGTGGGCACGCAGCCTGATAGCGCTGTAAATGAAGACATCACAACCAAGAGTTGCGCGAGTTTTTTCGATATTGGGTTGGCTTTCATGATTTTCCCTTAGTTTCCCTGTCATATTCTAGATTGGGTCAAGGTTAGTGCTGTCCATGTTAAAAAAATGTCAACGTTGTTGAGTCTTTGAAGGTTTTAGTGGCTTACTCACTCAACTGACCCGAATAAGCCAAATTTTGAGCACTTAAAGGGTTCTGCAACGGCCCTTGTGAGCAGCAAAAATAGTCTGGTAAAGCGGATTTATTCTTTGCTTCAAAATCCATCAAGTACCATAATTTCTTGATGAAATTTTCGTGTTAGTCGAATTGAGAGGGAATACCGTGGAAGCCCGAAGCGTTAAAACCATTGAAGATGCAAAAGCAATAGTCGATCAGCGCCAGCTGACCCATGTAAAGGTAGGGGTTTATGATGTGGATGGCATTCTGCGCGGCAAATATATGTCGAAGCAGAAGTTCTTTTCTGCTTTAGAGAAAAACTTTGGCTTTTGCGATGTGGTGCTTGGCTGGGACATGCGCGATCAACTCTATGATAACGTCACTTACACGGGCTGGCACACCGGTTATCCCGATGCACCGACACGTATCATTCCAGAAAGCTGCCGGGATCTTCCTTTTGAAGAAAATGGTTTGTTCTTCCTGTGTGAGTTTGCCGATGAAGCTGAGACCATTTGCCCCAGAGGAATATTAAAGCGAGTTTTAAAGCGTGCAGCGGACCAAGGGTTAGAATTTTTCAGTGGCTTTGAGTATGAATTTTTCGTGTTTAACGAAACACCCGATTCGATTCGGGAAAAAAACTATCAAAACCTGCAACCTATGGCCCCTGGCGAATTTGGCTATTCAGTTATTCGTAATAGTGTCGGAAGTGAAACCTATCAAGCTATCTTATCCTTGGCAGAAGCCATGGACTTTCCTTTAGAGGGCTTACACGAAGAAACAGGGCCAGGTGTGCTGGAAGCAGCCATTGGTTATGACGAGGCGCTACTGGCGGCAGATAAGGCAAGCTTATTTAAAACCTTTACCAAGATCGATGCACAACGCCGCGGACAACTAGCCACTTTTATGGCGAAGTGGTCGCCTGAGTATCCCGGTCAGAGCGGACATATTCATATTTCTATGCGTGGTACCGATGGCTCACCGAAATTTTTTGATGGCGACAAGCCAGGCAACATGAGTGATGTGATGAGGCATTTTGTTGCGGGTCAACAGAAGTTAATGCCGGAGCTTTTAGCCATGATTGCCCCGACGGTGAATTCATTCCGCCGTTTAATTCCTGGCTTTTGGGCGCCCACGGAAGCTAGCCTAGGAATCGACAACCGTACTTGTGCGCTGCGAGTAATCCCTGGTGATGAAAAATCACAACGTATGGAGTTTCGCGTTGCGGCGTCAGATGCTAATCCCTATATCGTATTAGCGGCAGCATTAGCAGCGGGCCTATGGGGTATTGAAAACAAGGCCGAGCCGGATGCGTTAGTCACCGGCAATGCCTATGACCAAGACTTTCCTGAACATCTTAAACTTCCATCTACTCTTTGGGACGCAGCTCAGCGCTTTAAGGCATCTTCTGTTGCACGGGATATGTTTGGCGATGCCTTTGTAGATCATTATGCCGCAAGTCGAGAATGGGAAGAGCGAGAGTTCCGCAAGCACATTTCCGATTGGGAACTGGCTCGTTATTTTGAAATAATTTAAGTCTTTAATAGTGGCGCAAATAGATGGGGGATCTTGTGTCTAACAGTTTTGAAACTATTTCGCCGGTGGATGGCAGCGTCGTTACGCGAACGGATTATTCTTCCTCTGAGGAAATCGAGGCCAAGCTTAATGCCGCAAAGGCCGTCGCAGATTCGTGGCGGGATTTAAGTATTAGTGAAAGGGCCGTGGTTTGCCGCAAAGCACTAGACTACTTTGAGAGGAATAAAGAAAGCATTGCCGCTGAAATCACCCAGCAAATGGGTCGACCCATTAAGTACAGTGCAGGGGAAGTTGCTGGCTTGCAGGAGCGAGGCAGTTACATGATCGATATCGCGGAGGAATGTTTACGCGACATTGAGGTGCCAGAACAAGCAGGCTTTAAGCGCTATATTCGCCGAGAACCGCTGGGTACGGTATTAGTTCTAGCTCCTTGGAATTACCCTTATTTAACAGCTGTAAATACGATT
Organism: Pseudomonadales bacterium; assembly: GCA_022361455.1. Lineage (GTDB taxonomy): Bacteria > Pseudomonadota > Gammaproteobacteria > Pseudomonadales > Ketobacteraceae. Next base: position 7,708 of record JAKSAW010000574.1, read on the forward strand.
ATTCCTGCATTAATGGCTGGCAATTCTGTGATTCTAAAACACTCTGCGCAAACGCCTATCTGCGCACAGCGATTTAAAGCTGCCTTTGAAGCTGCCGGCTTGCCGGCCGGGGTGTTTGATATCGTTAATCTTACTCACCAGCAGGTAGATGAAGTTATTCGATCCCCCAAAATTAATTATGTGGCGTTTACGGGTTCAGTAAACGGCGGTGCATGCGTGGAGGAATCTGCCAGTGGCCGATTTATTGGTGTTGGCTTGGAGCTTGGCGGCAAAGATCCTGCCTATGTTAGGTCAGATGCCGATCTTGGATTCGCCATTGAAAACTTAGTTGATGGCGCCTTCTTTAATTCTGGCCAGTCGTGTTGTGGTATAGAGCGTATCTATGTTCATCGCGATCTTTATCAAAATTTTATTGACGGATTTGCCAAGCTAACAGCGGATTATGTCTTAGGAAATCCAACCGATCCGGATACCACGTTAGGCCCAGTGGTTTCAAAGGCAGCGGCAACCATGATTCAGCAGCAAATAGAGGCTGCTATAGATATGGGCGCGAAAGCATTAGTTGATAGCCAACCGTTTCAAGATTCCATAGATCGGCTGGGTAGCCAATATATGGCACCCCAGGTATTAGTGGATGTGAATCACGATATGGCGGTAATGACGGAAGAAACCTTTGGACCTGTCGTAGGTATCATGCCTGTTGATTCCGATGAGCAAGCTATTGACCTAATGAATGATAGCCCCTACGGTTTAACCGCCAGCCTATGGACTCGTGATTTAGAAACCGCCGAGGCTCTTGGCAAGCAAATACAAACAGGTACTGTATTTATGAATCGCTGTGATTATCTTGATCCTGCCTTGGTATGGACCGGCGTTAAGAATACTGGGCGTGGAGGCACCTTGTCGGCCTTGGGATACGAGTCGTTGACACAACCCAAATCCTTTCATTTAAGATTACCTGCGTAATCATAGAGTTCTTGTTATGAGTGAAACGTTTCAAAGTAAATGGAACTATCCTACCGAAGTTTTTTTCGGTGTGGGTGAACTGAAACAGTTAACTGGACATTGTCATTCGCGAGGCATTCGCAAACCCTTGATCGTGACGGATGCCCAGTTATTTGATCTACCCTTTTTTCAAGCTATGTTAGCTCGTCTTAATGAGCAGGGCGTCACCTATGCAGTATTTAAAGAAGTTAAGCCCAATCCAACGGGTGGCAATGTAAAGCTAGGTACAGCACTGCTTAATCAAGAAGAGTGCGATGGTGTTGTTGCTATTGGTGGTGGTAGTGCCTTGGATGCTGGTAAAGCCATCGCGTTAATGGCTGGGCAAACGCTAGAGCTTTTTGAGTTTGAAGATGAAGGTGACAACTGGGAAAAAGTAAACGAAGACGGGGTAGTTCCTTGTATTGCTGTGCCTACTACTGCGGGCACAGGTTCTGAAGTGGGTCGTGCATCAGTGATTCATGATGAGGAAGCGGAAGTAAAGAAAATCATATTTCATCCCACCATGTTGCCAACCCTGGTCATTGCCGATCCCGAATTAACGGTGGCGTTGCCTGCCAAGTTAACGGCAGCGACCGGTATTGACGCCTTTGTTCATAACTTTGAGGCATTCTGTGCACCAGGGTTTCATCCCATGGCTGATGGTATCGCTGTAGAGGGTATGCGACTCATTTGGAAATGGTTAGAGGTTGCCTACCAAGAACCAGAAAATATACGCGCGAGAAGTAAAATGCTTGCCGCTTCTAGCATGGGGGCGACTGCCTTTCAAAAAGGTTTAGGGGCCGTGCATGCTTTGGCTCATCCTTTAGGCGCGCTATACGACGCTCACCATGGTTTGTTAAATGCCATTCTTTTACCTTACGTGATTGTCGCAAACCAATCCGCATTAACTAACAAAATTGAATATTTGGGCCGTTGCTTTGATTTGCCTAAAGGAGACCTAGAAACGTTACTTAAGGCTATTTTGGATTGGCGACAACGTTTAGGTATTCCCAATACGTTACAAGAGATTGGTATCGATGCGAGCAAGGCAGAGCAGGTGGGTGCAATGGCCATTGCTGATCCCACTGCTATGACCAATCCTATTCAGTTTACCGCAGAGCAATATTCGCAGATCTTTCAGGCGGCAGTGACAGGTAAGATATCTCAATGAAGATAGCCATTCTAGAAGCTGATCATGTTGCAGATGAATTGCGTCCCACGCATGGTGATTATCCTACCATGTTTACACGGCTGCTTTTGATGGCCGACTCTGATATCGAGTTTGAAACCTTCACCGTTATCGATAACCAATTTCCAAGCCATCATGATTATGATGCGTTTCTGATAACCGGAAGTAAATTTAGCGCCTATGAGCAGGAGCCTTGGATTCTCGCGTTAATTGAATTGATTAAAGATCTGCATGCGAAGAAGAAAGTCATGCTCGGTATTTGCTTTGGTCATCAGTTAATTGCAATCGCATTAGGGGGCAATACTGAAAAAGCCCAACAAGGTTGGGGCGTAGGTAACTATTTAAGTGAGCTATTAGATACTCCTGAATGGATGCAAACTACACCCACTGATAAACAATTCCGGTTGTTGGTGAGCCATCAAGATCAAGTAGTCGCATTGCCCACAGATGCAACCTTGCTTGGTCGTAATGATTTTTGTCCTAACGCTATGTATCAAATCGAAGATCATGTGCTTACTTTCCAAGGCCACCCAGAATTTTCCAAGAGCTATAGCAAAGCTTTGATGGATAAAAGAAGAGAGGCTATTGGTGAAGAGGTGTATCAAAAAGGAATAGATTCTTTGCAGCTGATGCCCCAAGGTGAGCTAGTGGCTAAGTGGATGTATGAGTTTGTTGCCTTTGCAAATAAGAAATAATTAAGCGCTTTTAAGCATCGGCATTTTTATCTACTTGCTTCACATGAATTGAATATTCATCGGACATATTCAATACCATATCCACTTGCATAACGGTGGAAACACTTAGATATTTCACTTCAGACTTGAAAGTGTTCAGGGGATATAAAAGGCAGCAAAGTGCAACAAGCGGAGCCACCATTCTATATTGTCTGGGTATCATAGATTCAACCGCGTGTTGAATCATTCCGAAACATAGTTTCACCACGCCATAAATCATGCTGCCGCAGAGTAAAAGCGCTACTAATCCACCCAAAAGTAAAAATGTGCCTAGCTTGCCATCACTAACATTATCGCCACTACTTAGATCCCAGAAAGGAGTTGGTGCATCGCTTAAAGGTGACTGATAAATTGCATGTAATACATAAAGCACTAACAGGAGAGAGATTAACTTTAGGGCTGATTTCATGCTAGACACCTGTGAACTACCGCACAACTTAAGGGTTAAATTGATTATGTTCACAATGTGACGGAACTCAACTTATTTTGAGTTGATAGTCGAACATTATCTAGTTGTGGCTACATGAAGATCGAAAAGCTTTAATGTGTATTGGTTTTGTTTCAGAAAGATGCCTGTTTAAACTAATTTTTTATTAGCAGAGCAATCTGGTAATAAGTGTCTTGTCAGCAATAATGCTTTTTAAAATCAAGGGGTTATTCTCTTGTGCTGCGTGCGTTTCTGTAGCCGCTAAAAGAGGGGATCATAGCAACTATTATCGATGCCCCAATGATAGCTGCAATCAAATACAAATTACTGGGCGTAAATATTTCGATGCCGACATGCAAGCCAAACTGCGACACTAAATAGTCTTGTGCTAGGACCAAGCAACCTGTTAATAATGTGCTTCCTAAAATCACACCGCAAATAGTTATCACCAAAGCTTCCAGTTGAATAAGGAAAAACAAAAAGCGGGGCGGTGCACCAATTACCCGAAGTAGATGAATTTCTCTATGCCGTTCCCGAATCGATGCCAACAGCATTGCGCTCACCCCTAAGCATGCTGCTACAAATACCAAGGTGGAAACCAGCATCAGCGTGTTTTCTAAAATGCCCATCATCTGCCACAGTTCAGACAACGCCACTCCTGGCAAAATTGCCATTAATGGTTCCTTGTCAAAATTATTAATATCTCGTTGAACGCGAAAGGTAGCCATTCTGGAATTGAGGCCTAGCATAAACGCAGTGATGCTCTTGGGGGTTAAGTCCACATTCGCTAGTTCCTCAATGGACACCGAGGAATTAGGCATTTTAACACCTTGCTGCCAATCGATATGTATTGCCTCAATACCCTGCAAACTGACATGTAGGGTTTGATCCACCGGTGTTCCCGTGGGCTCTAAGATACCCACCACCTCAAACGGCTTGTCATCGTGCAGGCTAAAACTGGTTTCTGCGACACCATGGGCGAGGACAAGTTTCTCGCCTAATTGATAGTTGAGTTGCTTAGCGACTTCAGCCCCTAAAACAACATCGAGTACGTTGCTAAAAGGTTTGCCCTGTTCAAACTCGAGCTTACGCTTATTCCCATAACTGAAATATTGAAAGTAGTCGTCCGTAGTGCCCAGAACACGATAACCTTTGTGTGAGTCTCCCAGGGAAATAGGAATTGCCCATTTTACTTTCGGGTTCGAGGAAACCTGCGTGAATGAGTCCCAATGAATATTGTTGGTTGGATTTCCGATTCTAAAAACCGAATACAACAATAAATTGAGGCTTCCCGTTCTTGCACCGACAATTAAATCAACGCCAGAAACTGTATTGGAGAAGCTTTCTTTCGCTTGATGACGAATATGTTCCACACCGAGAAGCACAAAAATACTAACCGCCATTGCTAATAGCGACAGCAATACTGAACCCTTTCGATCCATTAGGCTTTTAAGAGCGAGTCGTGCAAACATCAGGCGCCGCCCTCCAATTGATTAATGTCACCCAACGCTTCTACCCGATTAAAGTATTGAGATAGCCCCATATCATGGCTGACAAAGAGTAGGGTGATTTGGTGTTCCGCCACGATATTCATAAGCAGCGACATAAAACCATCGCGATTAGCTTGATCTAAGGAAGAAGTGGGTTCGTCTGCTATCAGTATTTGTGGTTTGTTAATTAAGGCTCTAGCAATAGCGATTCTCTGCTGTTGACCAATACTTAGATTGCGTGCAGCTACGTTCCATTCACGCTCGGTGATATTTAATTCGCTTAGTAAATCCTTGATTTCATTCTCGAGCGAGGCACTTCTTTTCTTGCGGGAGAAATGGCCAGCCAAACGAATATTATCGATAGCATCCAGGTAAGGAATAAGGTTGAACTGCTGAAAAACAAA
>JAKSAW010000412.1 GCA_022361455.1 Pseudomonadales bacterium
CATTAAAGTGGTACCACTGAAATTAGCTGTTATTTCTATTAAGACAGGGCCGGAGTAAGTTCCAGGAACGGTGGCTCTATAATCACCATTGTTGTCGGTGGTTGTTCTTACCAGGAGATTGCTTTTTACGCCGTTTGTAATGGCATAAATACTAACCTCACCATTGCTAATTGTGCCTTTAACAGCTGTACCTGATACCTGCTGTGATTTAGCTTTGGGGCTTTGTGAGCTGCTTGAGGATCCTCCACCGCTAGATCCGCCTGAGCCACCACAGCCAGTTAACAAACCTAGATTAAGACAAAGACCGGCCAACAATACAACGATGTTAAATCGTTTTAATAGATACAACATAGAGTGCTCTCTTACTGCTCAATGAGAGAGTAGGGTTGAAGCTATTATACCTTCGATGCTTTAGTATTTAACTCAAAAGGAATAGTTAATCCTAAAGTTATACCCACCCGACTATTGCTGCACCAAACGTGGTGCGACCATGCAATTTAAAACAAAAATAAAAAAGTATTATTAAGTTAGTAGAAAAATATCGGTCTGAAAGCGTGATTTGGTATACCAGTCCAAAAAACGCGATAAAAATAGGGTAAATGAAAATAAAATCTAGGGGGCAGTTTTAATAGAAATAAAAGTTGCCCATGAAAGATCCTAAGCGGGCTTTCCAAAGAAAACCCGCCGTCAAAGATTAAGACACTTTTATTAAGAGCTAAATGCGCAACTGATAAGATCGGCGATATCTTGACACCGCTAGTAAAGATACAAGCGATAACCACAGGAGCCCAAAGCCGCCTCCGCCAGGGCCATAACTTGATCCTCCACCACCCAGGCCACGAGCATTCGGGTTAGTTTCACTGCCATCGGGATCTGAAACTGTGAGGTAGGTGGTCGTTTCAGCTATTCGAGGAATCGAGAGCTTGTTAATTTGTTCGGGTCCAAACACAACCATATTGGTGAGTGGTGTGTCATCGTAGCGCCAATAGTCTCCATCTTTACCCTCAACGACCAGCAGTAATTGGTTGCCAACGTCGACATCGTAGGATGTCCAATAGAACTCAATATTGAGCTTGGTGGGACCTTCAGGCACCTCGCCAAATTCAGACTCATGCCAAGTGAATGGCGCATGGCCAATCCAACGGGCTTTCCCAGTGTCTGGTTCGTAATCCAGTAGATAGGCAAAGTATTGGCTTTTGTCTTCAATGTCAGCCCAAAGCTCTAGATTTACTTCACCGCGAATATAAAGATCGTCATCGAGGGGTTCTGACAGAAACGCCACCGAATGATCGAAATTAATATCGTCTAGGAAGTAGAACAAACTACCTCCCATGACTGCCCCTTGAATTGCACCAGGCCATACCTGGGATTCGGTAGTATCGAAACTCAAGCTGCTAAAACCTAAGTCTTCAATGTCACTGAGCCCGCCAAAATCAGCCTCATTAGCGCTTAAATAAAGAACCTTATTATTTGCTGGGTCGGCAACAGGGAATCCATCGAAGCTCTCTCGAATACCTGGAAGCGATTGGTCTCTGGATCGCACCACAGTATTCACTGGTTTCAAACCATCGATACCGTTATCAATCCCCTTAAGATAATGATCAAGCCATTCGGTGGCCGCAGTCCAGGGGATATTGGTTTCACCATCACCAATCAGGCCACCGGCTTCCCCTTGTCCGTGGGTGCCATAGTTAAATTCGCATCGCCAAGGGCCGTCATACCCTGATAGGAGTTCCACCATGGAATTTGGTTGGAACAAATAATCATGAAGGTTGTTGGAGGCAAATAACGCTGGTGGGTTGGGGCGGCTGTTCGCTTGTTCTAAATAAGTGATTGGCGAACGAATTGCGCCCCAAGCTTTGGTTTCTTCTATGTCTTTATGTTCCTGCATATTGTTGTAGTACTGCTGGATAAGAGGATTGAGATCTCCAAGGAGGTTTCCCGACCCTACCAAGACATTGAGCCAAGTTTTGTTGGGAACATTGCCACCCCATAGCGATTCCACTAAGTTGCCCCAGCCGCTCATGGCGACGATGGCATCGACACGTTCGTCTTGTAAACCGGTGACTAAGCCAATGCCTGCACCGTAGGACACACCAGCCAGTGCAATAGCGTCTTCATCTACGGGGTAGTTTTCGAGGGCATAGGTAATGGTTTGCATCACGTCATACACATCTCTTTCACCGGCAGTATCTACTAACCCTGGTGCGCGGCCGAAGCCCCGTGTGGTGATGCTTAGAACGGCGTAACCTAGATCGGCCAAGCGCTCCGATTGGTTTCCATATTGATATTCATCCAAAGTCCAACTGTTAATAAATATAACCAGTGGAAAGCTCTCGCTGGGATTATTGCTAACGGGTATTCGAATATTGGCAGGTAATGCCATGGAGGCATCGTTGTTGGGATCTAGAGGATCCGCGAGGGTGGGTATGATGATGTCATCATCATAGGTGTGTTTTCCGCTTTCGCTAATCACCGGCGCTGCAATGCTAGATGATATAACGCTGGATGCACCTAGGGCGCACGCTACCGCCAAGGCGGCCTTTTTCTTGTTATCCATTTTGGTATTACTCCCCTTTATGTGGTTCTAAAAAACCAACAGCGCAGTACCAGGGAGACGCGCAGGGGCAAACATGCACCACTAAGCGCAACTTTCCTCGTACTACAAAATCGGGGAATGAAACTGGACTGAACTGTCTGGCGGCCCCTCAAATCCTTGTAAGGAAACCGCCTACCTTTGTGAAAAAATAAAAAGCTTAAAAAGCAAAAAAGTTAAAACTTAAAATAGTCGTAATTCTAAAAATTAAAATATTAAAACTTAAAATTTTGTGTCATATGAGAACGCAAGAATGTATGCGTTGGTCTCTGCTTTCACATCTAAGAAAGCGTATGGGTTGTAAACTACTCGACCAGGAAGCGTCGAGTTTAGGTTTTGCGATTCGCCTGCTTCGGCATCAAATTCTGAATGCAAGTATCCAAACGCGGCATCAATTTTGGTGTAAGCATCTAACTGTAAGCCAATACCGAAGGTATAAAGGTCTGCATAGGCAATAGGTGCAAGTAGGTCAACACGGTCATCAGGTACCGCGCTTTCACGGGGCTCATAACCGGCACGAATCACCATGTTATCGTTCCATTGGTATTCAAAACCGATTGCCCAAGACCAGATGCTTTCGTATGCACGTTTGATACGCATGATATTGGGGTCGGCATTATCGCCATCGCCGAGCGCTGGGCCAAATTTGTAGACGATGTTTGAAACGCTGAGGAAATCGACTGGCTGGCTGAACTCGAAGTCCAAAGAATCCCAAGCTTCGTAATCAGTCCATTTAATGTCAAAGTTCACCTTTAAATCAGGAAGGACCTTGATTGAGGTACCAAAAGCTAGGTGAGCTGGAACGATATACTCCAAAGAGATATCGCCTGACTCTCTGCGGTCAACATTTAGGCTTTCACCATCATTGAGAATAGGTATTGCGAAGCTTAAAGGTGGATGACTCAAACCATCTGTCATTGCCAACCAGGCATCCTCATAAGTCATGGTAAAGTCGCCCTCTAAGTCTGCTTTCGCTTCACTTTGATAGACGAATCCAAATGAAATCCACTCAGTGGGTTCCCATAAAACACCGATGTTGAAACTCAATGAAAGTGCATCTTCCATCTCAAGCTCTAGCGTACCAACGGTGTCGTATGGCCCGATTGACTCTAAGAGTTCTAGATCTGCTTCATCTAGTTCATTACCTAGTTGGTCCAAGAAAGCGATAGTGGTTTCAGGTGCTCTAAATTTGGTTTTGATACCTAGACCTTGCCAAGAAAATCCAATAGACGCGCCGAGCATTAGCTCGTCATTGAAATTAAAACCGACCGAAGGAGCGAAATAGGTGATTCGTGAAATACCAACTTGCTGACCTTGGAAAGCGCCTGGGTCGTTTTCTGCGCGCTCATAACCAATCGCTTGTGGCGAATATACTGAAGTTGCAAAGGTCCAACCGTAGTTGGGATCTTCGATGGCAATACCACCAAAAGGTACCGCTAGAAATGGGGTAGGGGTAAGACCAGAACCCGGCAACATTAGAACCGGATCTGATGTTGATGAACTTGTGTTGGCGACTGGATCATCGGGGTAGGCTGGATCGCCGGAAATATCGACATAAGCCTGGTTGATATCGTCAGGAATGTTCTGATCACCGAATTCAGCATCGTAAGTGATATGGGCAACCAATAACTTAAGCTGTTGTTGGCGGCCCTTAATCTTCGCCAAACCCGCTGGGTTAAAATGGATCGAATCAACACCCGGTGGATCTGCCGTAACCGCGTTGCCAAGCGCTAGAGCTTTGGGGTTACCGATGGTGATGTTTTGCACTAATTGTGCGGAAGCTGAAGAACAAAAAAGGGCAGCTGCGATACCTGCGCTGAGTAAAGATATGTTCCCAATGGTGTTAGATGAAATCTTTTTCGCCATCCAAATGTATCTAATCCTTCTCCATTTGAGCAGTGTGAGGTGCTCGCCGTTCGGATTAGATCCCCCTAGCAATTGTTATGTTTAGTTAGGTTAAATAAGTTCGCTATTTTCAGCCGGTTGTTAATCTTTTTCATTGGCTTATTAGCACTCTTCCCGGAGCCCTAAAGCAGGTATTCGTTTTGTTTATTTGGAGACCTGCGAGTTTTCGAAAGTGTACTGTTTTTGTTATTACGAGCAACAATGACTTGCTGGTCAGTGTTGTAGTTTTGTTACATTGTGCCAAATTTCCTCGATAATGTGCTTTTTGGCATATCAACAAATGAGTTGGTACTTGTATATACCATCAAAATCAAGTTTTGTAGGGAGTCCTATTATGTCTATAAGGGTTGTTTCACATTAAATAAGGACTCCCTAACTTGCTGTTAATTCTCAGGTTTATCTGTTTCACCTTGCCAAGCTTTGAATGCGTCATAGAGGCTCTTATGACCTGGCTTCTTCTCTGCTTCTAGTGGTACTGGGCCTCTTTCTCGGTTTAACTTGATGCCATCAATCTCTTCAATATCCAGTGCCGTATTTGATTCTCGAGTGCTTACGGTATTTGGCGTTGGGTTATCGAGCCAGCTATTAAGCACTTCCAAATCTTTAGGGCTTAAAATTCCTGCTGCTTGCTTCAGTCGCAAGGTGTTTAGAATATAGTCATATCGAGATGTAGTGAGTTCTTTGCGTGCTTGGTATACCCGGCTTTGCGATGCTAATAAATCGGTCAAAAGTCTTAGTCCGGATTCGTAGCCGTTTTTGATTGATTGATAAGCGCTGTTATTTGACTTCACTGCCCGTAGGTTTGCTTTAACGGTCGCCACATCCGTAGAGACGCGACGATGGTATTGGCGGGTCTCCATTATTGCGTTGCGACGCGCCAAAATTAGATTGCTCTTTGATTCTTCGTGCTGATACTTGGCTTGCTTTTCCTGTGAGGAGGTGATTCCGCCAGCGTAAAGGGGCACGTTAACATTGATGCCAATGGTTTGTGTCTTAGAGGAGGGGGTAAAACCACCGCCGACATCGCGGTCGGTGTAATCGAAATACAGATCCACTGTTGGCATGTGGCCGGCGCGTTTTTCACGTTTGGTGGTGGCAGCCCCATCTACAGCAAATTGAGCAGCGACAACTTGGTAGTTGTTACGCTTCGCGAATTCTTCCCAGTCCTCCACATCCAGAGGCTTGGGTAATTCAACAGGGATGTCTTCGGGCAGAGGATTTACCAGAACAGTGGTTTGGCGAGTCATTAAGCGAATGGTTTCTTTGAGGTTGTCCACTTCGCCTTCGGCTTTAATACGTATTGCTCGGGCCAAGTCAAAACTCGCTTGAACTTCGAAGAGTTCAGTGTCTCTCACCAAACCCAGTTTGTAGCGGTTCTTAATCTCAATCAGTTGGGTTTTTAGGCTTTTTTCTTCTGTCTTGGCGATTCGTAGTTCTTCTTGGGCTTTCAATACCCCAAAGTAAGCTTCAGCGGTGCGGATGATCAAATCTTGCTGAGCATAAGCTAAGTCGGCTTGAGCGCTGTTTTCTAGCTTTTGTGCGCCGCGATATTTATACCAACGATCCATACGAAACAGCGGTTGGGTTACGGTAACGCCCATTTGTTCCACGGTATAGCTCTGGGTGCTTGATGTGGTGGATAGATTGTTTAAATCAGTCAGAAGATTAAAGCAGCGGGAAGCGTTGATTAGGTCGGAGCCTGTCACCGTGTCCCCAGGCCCTAGGCCGCCTATGGTGTCGATACCCTCGTTACAGGCACTGACGTCGCTATCGTTGAAGATTTCCGAAGTATCTAGGCTAGCACCTTCATACTCCTGTTCGGCATAGCGAAAGGATAAGCTGGCCTGTGGTAGCAAACCACCGAATGCTTGGTTTACACCTTCTCGATCACCAAGGAATTTCGCTTTCTTGGAGGCCCAGGCGGGATCGTTTTTAATGGCTAGTTGATAGGTTTCTATGAGGTTTTCTGCTGCGCTGGTGTTGCAGAATAAAGCGCTACCAAGCGCCAACAGCAATGAGGGCGTAAAACGACCCAGACGAAATTTATCCATAACCGCGACAATGCCTTGTAAATGAGAAAAGGTCCTATATTTATTGTTGTATAAAAACCGGACTTTTTTAATTGTATTTGAATAATTTGATTCTTTTAGCAGAAATACGTCCTGTTTTTCTGCATGCTAGTTAGCGTTTCAAACGCAACTCTAATAATTTGTACTAATTCTATAGCTTTATATCGATGGAGTAATGTAATCGGGTTAACCGGTTTTGTTACGCTTCGTATAAATTCTAACGTTATTTGTACATAAAATAACGAAATTAGTGTTAATTTTTTTAGTTAACTTACTGAAATTTGAGCGGAATTGCCTGTATACCCTAATAAATCTAGAAAGGTAATGGTATTCACTTTCATATTGAGTTGTTTTTGAATAAAGTATGGCCGCATTGGCTTAGAATAAAGTTAAAACTCCTTTGCACATAAATAGATTGGTTAGTCCAATCGCTATATAAAAAGATCAGTTCTAAGTCGGTGATAGCTTAAGCGGTGACACTACACTGAAGTTTCAAACCATTAAGGAAAATGCGAACACCTGTTCCGGGGCTTATTAAAAGGACATCGGTGCTCGCGTATTGCTCGTTTACTAACTGCGCAAAAGGCAATGTTAGTGGCTTGTTCGGGAATGTATGGTGGTTTTAGGCGGTTTGATTCCCAGGCATGAAGGTCGTTTCGACTCGCGAGTCCTGGGAAGCTAGACATCGCTGGAAATAATGCAGTTGTCAATGTAGTGATCGTTGCTATGAATGCTACAAATAATTAAGGTGCCCATTGGGCGGAAAATAATAAAAAGAGTCGCTAGGACGTTGTTTTATGTCATCTGACCTATTGCTCAACGCAGTTGATCCCACCTCCAAAGAAACGCTTGTTCAGTTACTTCAAGCACGAGCAGAAGCGCATCCTGACAAGATTGCCTATATATTCTTACCCGACGGTGAGGGAGAGGGCATCGAAGTCACCTATCGCGATCTAGATGCACAAGCAAAAGCAATTGCGAAGCAGCTTCTTGCTTTGGGAAGCGATGGCGATCGCGCGTTAATGCTGTTTCCCTCTAGTTTAGAGTTTATTTATGCGTTCTTTGGCTGCTTATACGCCGGTATTAGCGGGGTGCCTGCTTATCCGCCGCGCCGCAATCAGAATTTGGGTCGACTTAAGTCCATTATCGATGATTGTGAGCCTTCCATTGTACTAACAACAAGCAAAGTCATGCGCGTTGCTGAGCCGCTTTTCGCGGAAACGCCAGGCTTAAGTGCGCTGAAGTGGTTGGCTGTCGATGAGGTTGATATCAGTGATAATAATGGCTGGTCTTATCCTGCTATTAATGGAGATACCCTAGCATTCTTGCAATACACCTCCGGATCAACCGGTAACCCCAAAGGGGTTATGGTGAGTCATGGTAACTTGCTCTATAACGAAGCCATGATTCACGCTGGGTTTAAATTCACCCCAGATTCAACCTTTGTTAGCTGGTTGCCGCTATTCCATGATATGGGATTGATCGGCATGACCTTGCAACCATTCTATCTCGGTGTGACTGCGGTGTTTATGTCGCCAGCTACATTCTTGCAAAAGCCGCTGCGTTGGTTGCAGGCAGTTACCGACTATAAAGGCAACGTGATTTGTGCGCCCAACTTTGCCTATGAATTATGTGTTCGTCAGATCACTGATGAACAGCGAGCGGAGCTTGATCTTTCTACTATCACTCATGCGTTATCTGGAGCGGAGGCGGTACGCCCTGAAACCATTGAAAGTTTTATCTCAACCTATGAGCCCCGTGGGTTCATTCGCGATGCCTTCATTCCTACTTATGGGCTAGCTGAAGCAACCCTATATGTGACAGCAGCTACTGAAGGCCGTCGTCCACTTTATAAGAATGCATTAGCGTCTGAGTTGGCTCAGCATCGTGCAGTAGAATCAACTAACCCAGACGACAAGATAATTAAACTGGTATCAAACGGTGTAACTAGCCTTGATGCGCGCGTTGCCATTGTCGACGTGCAATCTAAGAAGGAATTAGAAGAAGGGCTAGTGGGTGAAATCTGGACTGGTGGTAAGCACTGTGCTCAAGGTTATTGGCAGAATCCTACCGCAACAGAAGAAACCTTTGCGGGCTATCTCGAGAATGGTGATGGTCCATTTATGCGCACCGGTGATCTTGGTTGCATCATTGATGGTGATTTATACATCACGGGTCGTGAAAAAGACGTCATTATTATTCGCGGTAGAAACCACTACCCTCAGGATATTGAGCATACCGTTCAGCAATCCAACGTTGCACTTAAAGCCGATGCCGGTGCAGCCTTCGCGATTGAGGTAGAAGGCGAAGAGCGTTTGATTATTGTTCAGGAAGTGGAGCGCCGATTCCGCTTGCGCTTAAATGCGGATGTGGTGTCAGCATCCATTCGCCAAGCAGTGGCAGAGAACCACGAGCTTCAAGTTCATACCATTGTTTTTATTAAGCCAGGCCGAATATTAAAAACATCGTCCGGTAAGATTCAACGTCGTGGCAACAAGCAGGCTTTCTTAGACGGTGTTGTTCAAGAAGAGGCTATTGCAGTTAGCTCGGTTGAAGAACAGAGTGCCGATAATAAGAAAGCCATTGAAGAGATTCTTGAGCTTGAAAAAGATGAATGGTTGAAACTGCCGGATGATGAAAAAGAGCCGCGCATGGTCAAATATCTTCAAGCTATGGTGGCCAAAGAAATTGGCCAAGGTATTGATCGTATCAAGCCTGATCAAGGGTTGATGTCTTTAGGTATCGACTCGCTTCAAATTACGCAGTTGTTTACACGCTTACGTGATAAGTTCGATATCGATCTTGAATTGCCTGCGTTGTTTGATGCAGAAGATTTTAAAGCGCTTGCGTCTACCATCGCGTATTCCATTAACAACACTAAGAAATCTCAGTTACCGCCACTGACTAAAGTTGAGCGTGAAGACATGATGCCTTTGTCTTTCTCGCAAAAACGTATGTGGTTCTTTGATAAGTTGCATGAGCAAAACGTTGCTTACAACTTGCCATTCGCATTAAAAATGCAAGGTGCGTTGGACATTCAAGCACTGGAAAAATCCTTCGAAAGCATGATTCGCCGTCATGAGATTTTCCGTACGGTGTATGTTGAAAATGAAGGTCACGCCTTGCAGGTGGTTCAGCCAGTCCCAGATATCCGCTTTGCTGCGGAAGATCTTAGCTACTTGAAAGAGCCGGCTTTAAGTCGCGCCATTGATGATCGTGTTCGACACGAAGCACGTAAGCCATTTGATTTGGAAAATGGACCTGTGATTCGTGCGGAGCTATTCCGATTGCCGGATATGGACGTAGAAGAAGGTGTTGAGAAAACCCGTGCTGCTGAACAGTATTTACTATTGATCACCATTCACCATATTGCTGCTGATGGTTGGTCTCTCAGTGTTATCACCAACGAAATCGCCAAAGCATACGAGGCCAGCGTTAATGAAACCGCGCCGGACCTTGAAGAAATGCCGGTTCAATATGCTGATTTCGCCCATTGGCAAAAGCAATTGTTCGATAGCAAGGTGCTGGATAGCCAATTAGATTTTTGGAAAAACTCTTTAAAAGGTGTTCCTGTTCTAGATATGCCAACGGATCATCCACGGCCGCCGGAACAAAGCTTTAAAGGGGCAAATTATTATTTCTCAATCCCTAAAGATAAGCTGAATGCCTTAAAGCAATTAAGTCGTGCTCAAGGTGTGACCCTTTATATGAGCTTGCTCGCAAGCTACAAGGTATTGTTGCACCACTACACGCAAGCTGATGATATTTGTGTCGGTACACCCATCGCGAACCGCTCTACGCCAGAGCTGGAAAAGCTGATTGGGTTCTTTGTTAACACCTTGGCACTTAGAACTGATCTGGATGGTAATCCTTCCTTCTCTGATTTCTTAACTCGAGTGCGTAAAACCACGCAAAACGCGTTTGCCAATCAGGATATGCCGTTTGAGCGCGTAGTAGAGCACTTAGGTATTCCGCGGGATATGAGTTATTCCCCTGTATTCCAGGTGATGTTTGTATTGCAGAATTCCACCATTGACGAAGCCTTTAACTTGGCCGGTGTTAATGTGGAGAGCATGCATA
>JAKSAW010000863.1 GCA_022361455.1 Pseudomonadales bacterium
ACGATATTGACTTGCTGATGGAAAGCCAGCTCATTAAAACCCGTATTTTCCGAATCAGAATCTTGACTAGTTTCGTCAGCATCATAAACCGACAACAGTTCGCTAAAACTGAGCTTGTCTAAGTTTCCTAAACTTCGGGCCTGCTTCACGGCTTCTAAAAGAGCCTGCCGCTGTGAATCACCCAAGCTATCAAGTAACCACTGGCGATCCCTCTTGCTCAGCACTTGATAGGCTAACGCCGCTTTTCGAAGATTAGCGCTCACAGCACTTTCTCCCCTTCAATCACGGTTTCATCAGCTTCTAGCCAATTTTTCACATTTGCTAGCACCACTGCGCGCTCAGACTCAGACAGCGAACGAGATCGATTTGCGGACATCGCAAATGCCAAAGCAAGCACCGCAACGATCAAGCCTGAACCACCCACAATAAATCCAAGCCGGCCAACGCTTGCAAAGGTTTGCTGATTAGTCGCCATTGCTGATACATTCGATCCGTTGGTTTCACTAAAAACTTCATCCAAAGGCTCACTAACCTTCTTCATCAAAGGCAATCGCTTAACCGCAATTTGATCACCTCTCTCAGCATCAAACCCAACAGCGCTTTTAAGTAGATCCGTAATATCAGCCAATTGGGTATCAGTCACACCAACAGGAATTAAAGCACTCACAGATAAACGCTGTATTTGTCCTGCCCCATAGGTGGTTTCCTCGATCTGTGTACCCGTTCTATAAGACAACTCTTCTGATTCGCTTAAGTTATTTTGCGATGCAGACTTGGATTTCGAATTACCATTTTGCTTTTTAGTCAACGAACTCTTTTTACTAACTAGTACACCAGTATTGCCATCGGCTCCAGCCAGCACAGATTCGGTTCGGCGTTTTACTTCAGCATTCGTCAACATAACATCAACATTAACGACTGTTTTATTAACACCGAATATTTGCACTAATAATGCGTTACATTTATCAGCAAGCGTTGTTTCCAGTTCTTGTTTCTTCGAGCCAACAGATGCCATAGAAAATTGATCATCGGCCCCATCAATACTTAACACATGACCATTACGATCACTGACCACCACTCGACTCGGGTTTAAACCTTCTACTGAATTCGCCACAAGCTTTTGGATACCTTGAACTTGCTGTGGCCCAAGGGTTTCGTTTTCCTCAATAATCAACGTTACCGAAGCTTTAGGTTCCTTAGTTTCCTTAGCAAACAAGGCAGCTTCCGGCAATACCAAATGTACTCGTGCATACTGAATAGCTTGATGGGAGCTGATAGTACGCGATAGCTCGCCCTGCAAGGCTCTTTGATAATGGATCTTTTGTGCAAAGTCGGTCATGCCGTAATCCATTTCATCGAAGATTTCGAAACCAACGCCACCACCGAGCTGAACACCATCTGACACTAGTTTTAATCTGGCTTGGTTAGCATCTGCTTCATTCACCAAAATATCACGGCCATTGTTTTGCAGCTTGTATTCGACTTTTTCAGAATTTAACTGCTCCACAATTTTAGCGGCGTCTTGCTCACTCAGATTTTGATACAAAGGCACAAGCTTCGGCGCGTAAAACAGATAAAAGCCTGACAAGGGCACTGCAAATATCAACACCAATGCTAATAGGAACATTCCTTTTCCTGCATTTGACTGTTGAGCCCATTTATCCATGAAAGATGACATAACCAAACCTATTCTTTAGATCGACATTCTTAATAGCTCTTGCGAGCTTTCTACTAAACGATTTCGCACCTGAACCATTAAATCAAAAGATGTCTGCGCTCGAGAAATCGCAATCATCACTTGATGTAGGTTATCGGTTTCACCGATCGCTAACTTCTGCACTGACGTTTCTGCAGCACTAATATTTTCATTCACTTGCGAAATCTGCGAACTCAACCAGTTATCGAAATTTGAACTGCTTTTTGCCAGATTGGTTGATTCCTGCTTATCCAAAGAATCAATTTGGCCAATGGCACCGATAGCTTCAATAGTCATATCACTTCCCTAGCTCTAGCGCTTTAATTGCCATTGCTTTCGCGGCATTCATAACGCGCACGTTTGCCTCATAAGCTCTAGTGGCCGCCACTAAATTGGTCATTTCAACCACAGGGTCAATATTAGGTAACTCTACAAAGCCCTGAGCGTTTGCCGATGGATGGTTAGGATCAAACAGCAGTTTACTTTCCACAGGTCGCTCTAAAAGCTCCATGCTTTCGATACCATTTAATGAACCAACATCCATCTGAGAATGCAAAACCGCGTCGAAAGGCCCTAACAATGGTTGCAACCCTGAAGTTGCCACCACGTCGATTGGTTGATATAACTCACCAGATGCTGAACGGGTGGTGTTTGCATTAGCAATATTGGCAGCAATGGCTTCCAAACGCTTTCTTTGAAAGTCCATACCGGTTTCACTAATCGTTAAGATACTATCCACAGCCATTAGCCTCGCCCTCCTTTAATAGCTGTTTTTAACAATCCGCCAAAACCTTTCTTAGCCATTATCAAGGATTGATAACGCAGGGAGTTATCCGTTAACGCGACCATTTCTTTATCCAACATTACTTTGGCGCCAGCTTCTTGTACCGTCGGTAAAAAATTGGGATCTATTTCTTTAACAGCACGGCTAATGGCCTCATCGGACGCACCATGATTAACCATGTCGCTGACCTGGCTCATCACCGCATCAAAATCCAATTTCGCGGGCGAATAATTAACGGAATCCACGTTAGCAATATTATTGGCAATAATGCGGTGATTAGCGGTTGTTACATCCAACGCTTTATTTAGTAAGGATTGGGTAACGCTAGAAATGATGCTATCCATGCTTTACTCCTATTGAATTAGTAAGTCTGCGTTTAGAGCGCCCGCAGATTTAATGGCTTGTAGAATCACAATCACATCACGTGTGCTTGTTTTAATTTGTCGAAGCGCTGCTACCAGATCTGAAATGGAGGTACCTTTCGGTAAATCCACTGCAGTGGCAACGCCTTCGTTAACTTTAATATCAGTATCGGGCGCCACGACAGATGCCACACCAGAGGATGCTCGACCAATAAATGAGGGCTGAGAAACGTTGTAATCAGTAGTGATAACAACTTTTAAATTGCCGTGGGAGATAGTGATATCATCAATGGCAACGTCACCACCCGAAACCACTGTGCCCGTGCGCTCATTGATAACGACCACTGCATAACGATCAGGATTAACAACCGTGTTTTCGATCTGCCGCACTAAAGAGACATAATCGGCATTTGGACCTGGAGAAACTTCGATCTTACCAGCATGTACAGCTCTTACGCTCGCATAACTTAAGTTATTTCTTAACGCAGAAACCACCCGATCTGCCGTGGTAAAATCTGGTTTCTTAAGAATAAGATGTAGCTTTCCTTGGCTATCTACAATACTGGTATTCACGGCTTTCTCTACTTGAGCACCATTGGGAATTCGGCCAACAGTGGTATGATTCTTTTGAACCAAATTACCATTTAAGTCATATTGAAATGCACCAGTGGATACCTGACCCTGAGCGAGCGCATAAACTTTTCCATTAGCTGCTTTTAATGGCGTAAGTAACAAAGTGCCACCCACTAAACTACGTGCATCGCCCATAGAGGACACACTAACATCTAAGTAATCACCTTCAGATGCGAATGGCGGTAATTTAGCCGTCACAATCGCCGCAGCAACGTTTCGACTATGAACTTCACGCTCATTTAACCTTATTCCAAACTCCGCCAACGCATTAGCAACGGATTGCAATGTCGCCTTACTACGTGATGAATCACCAGTACCGGACAAACCAACGACAATGCCGTATCCCACAACAGGGTTATCACGAACACCTTCGACTCTCGCTAATTCCTTAAGCCGAGTATTAGCAGCCCCCTCAAGAGAGAACACCAATAAAATGATGCTAGAAATACCAGCCAACCACTGTTTCATCATTAATCCCTAAATCAATCCAACTTTATTGAGCAACCAAGAAACAAAACCTGGCTTTTCCGTATCGCTCTTATCGCCAAACCCTTGATACTCAATCTTGGCATCTGCCAAGCGGGTAGAAAGCACAACATTGTTCTGATCAACATCGTGTGGCCTTAACCAACCTTCCAACGCAATAATCTGTTCTTCACCATTAATCGTGATGTTCTGATTGCCTTTTACTAAGAAGTAACCGCGCTCATCCTGCTCAACTAACGTTGCACTCACTTGCGCACGTAGTTCACCTTCGCGACGAGTAAAGCCACCAGAACCACGCTGCATACCTAAATCTAACGAGCCCACTTCTGTTTTACTGGTTTTGCCGACACTACCGGTAATTCCAATTATTTTTCCCTGATATTTTTTTCGATTATCCCGGGCAAGCGCTTCATAGGCGGC
>JAKSAW010000423.1 GCA_022361455.1 Pseudomonadales bacterium
GGTGATTGCTGGCCCGCCTTGATAAGGCACAGTTGTTTGGCGATTTCGGGCACCAAAAACGAGTCGCTTTGACCTGGCCCGATATGGTTAAAGGGGCGAGCAATCATGATTCGCCAATCAGGCTCTGAATAGCTCCATTGTTGGCACAACAACTCCGCCGATACTTTGCTCACCGCGTAAGGGTTTCGCGGTTGAGGCTGAAGGCTTTCGGAAATCGGTAAATCCGATTCTTCCACCAAGCCATAAACGTCACCGGACGATACATAGAGGAATGCGCCACTGAAGTCCGCCGTTTTGAGTGCTTGGAGTAGGTTTAGGGTGCCGATCAAGTTTGTGTTGATGGTGGCCTTTGGATCTTTGAAGGATTCAGGTACGAATGATTGGGCTGCTAGGTGAATGACTGCGTCTGGTGTTTGGTCTGAAAATAATGTGCTCAGCGACTCAGGCTTATTAAGGTCATACTCAGGCGTATCGATTATTGACCAACTAGGATTAGGTTGATTGCTTATATATTTGGAAAGGTTTGTGCCTACAAATCCAGATAGGCCTGTGACTAGCAATTTTTTGGTCATGAAAAGTCTTGTATTGGTCTAAAGTCTTTTGTGCTGTTTCTAATTGTTTGTGCGATTCGCGGAGTCTAGCAATATATGAGATGGGAAGCACGCAGCAGCCATGTTTAAACCATGTATTGCATGCGGCTTCAATCTAATAAAGTGAGATATATCCTACACGCACAATAGCCTCATGCACCTTGTATTATTTTTCTACAAAAAATTGCCTCCCCAACTGAGGGGTTGTTACAGGCTTTTTGTATTGATTTTGTTAACTTAGCGCTTTTCACCCTTGAAATAGATATATCGATTAGTAAACTGCTGCGCATAAATAAATGGGTATTGCCTTTCGGTAAATATCAAGGAAGCAGTAAAAACTAAGGACGGTTGCCAAGCCAACCCATTTCTATGTATTTCGCTGCCCCTAATATTTCCCGTTAGAAAGCATGTCCATTTTTGCTGCACCAGCCGCAGCAAGTCGAATTCTTTTGCTTTACCGACGTAGGAGTAAGCTAATGGGGCGCTTTAGCAAATTGGTAACATCCGCCATATGGACAATGGTGGGTCTGTTACTCTGCACCACATCATTCGCATCCAATATTGTACCGATCGCTGATCATGTTAATGATATATCCATTATTTATGGCGATGATGATGGTACTAGCGATCTGCTAACCGTCAGAAAGCCTGGTGCAACTGGCATATCCATCAACGTGTTCGACCACTTTGATATCAATGCGCCGCTTAAGCTTATTAATGCACCAGCGCAAACCGCGGTAGCCAGTGGGCAATCGGTCGAAGAGCCTGCTCAACTAATCGTGATTGTTGCTCCAAATATATACTTAAACGACGCTATATCTATAGCTGGCCCCGCTACTGATATTCTATTTGTCACTGCTGATTCATCAGTTATTCAGTGTGGTACATGTGAAATTAACAACGCGCATCGCATTACGCTCGCAGCGGGCGCCATTAATATCGCAGATCCTGTTGTATTGTTTGGTGTAGCTGGAGCAGATCGCGATCAAATCAATAAGATTAATGCTGTCTCTACCTATTTCTTCGATATTTTGTACACCGGTTCCATCTCAATAGGTTCGCTGAATGCACCGGGTGCCCTTTCTTTAGATATTCTTGCTCCATCTGTGAGTGTGTCACAACAAATAAATATTAATCAGCGAGCTAGCCGCAATGCAGATGGCGGCTACGTGAATGATCCCAATGGTTGGAACGAAATTGGTACTGGGCAAATTAATATTCTTGCAGGTGGCATACATTGGGACTACGAAAATCAAAAAATACTCGGCACCGATACTCGAGGTACGGGAATTGTGTCATCCATATCGGGTCGCCTAGATGCTCAAGCGGTTGAAGTTACCACAACCCATCACCTGGATATGAATGGTGTGATTGATACGGAAACAGATTTGCTTTCAACTGTTCGTTACAATAACGATATAAAGGCAGTTAGCGAGCACGTAACGCTACAGGCTGTGGGTGATCAAGGTAGTGTTTATGTGAATGGCCAAATTATCACACAAGGTAATTTAGATATTCGCTCTAAAGATGAGGTCCGCTTACAGGAAAATTCATCGTTAACTTCTCCTGTTATTAATATTCTTGCTAGAAACAATGTAATCAACAAAGGCCCTGTAGAATCTGATTTTTTCAGCTTGGCGGGGCAATCAGTATTGAATCGTGGCGATATACAAGCGTTTGAGCATGCGCAGTTCTATGCAACCCAAAATATTATCAACGAATATGGCGGCATGATGCGTGGTAAAAATGTGGTATTAGAAGCAGGCGGTTACCTAAGAAACGGCGGCCGCTGTGCGCCTGCAAGCGACGAGTTGTTTGCCACCAGCTGTGATGCCCTACCCAAGGTGGAAGTTGTTCCAGCGGTAGATCCAAGCCAAGCTCCAGAAATTTACACTACAAGTCAATTAACAGACACTGGTTACAAATGGGGTATTCATGAAGAAACAC
>JAKSAW010000804.1 GCA_022361455.1 Pseudomonadales bacterium
ATGACGACACTGGCCTGCCGCCGCTTGCTGAGCGCTGGTATTGGGTCAGTACTGTCGATTTGGCCGGTAACGAGTCCGCGAAGGCTGGTCCCGCGAGCGGCACGGTTCGGCAGATCACCGCCGCGGACATCGGTGACGCGATCATTGATTACGATAATTTCGCAGCCGACGTGGTCGCTCTATTTACAGGGATTGCTGCGGACATTGGCGAGCTGACCGATGACACTGTTGCGCTAGAGGCCGATGTCTCGACGCTGCAGACTCAGTACACTTCACTCAACGGTTCGGTTTCCACAAACTCGACGGCCATTTCTGGCCTTGAAACGCGGGTAACGAGCGCCGAAGGGGCAATCACTACAAGCGCATCTCAGATTACGGCCTTGCAATCGGACTTGTCAGACGTTGAAAGCGACGTGTCTGGGCAAGCTACCGCCATTTCTGGCCTGGATACGCGGGTCACAGATGCAGAGGGCGACATTAGTGCGGTGTCCTCGAGTGTCACCAGCCTGTCCACGACGGTCGGAGACAACACCGCGTCCATCACCCAGGCGGCGCAGTCGATCGACGGGATCGAGGCAAAGTACACCGTCGAAGTGGATGGCAATGGGATTTCGGGTGGTTTCCAGCTGATTGGAGGCGGCGGGTCGACAGCCTTCAACATCCGCGCGGATCAGTTCGCGCTTTTCCCGCCCAGCGGAGGCTCCGGAGGCACGCAGGTATTCACGGTCTTCACCACCAACCGGACAATCGGCGGCGTGTTCTACCCTGCCGGCGTCTACATGGAGCAAGCCTATATCGACGCGGCGCGCATCATCGCGCTGGATGCAGATAGTATTTCGGTCAGCAATCTCGCGGAGTTTACCGGCTTCTTCAACGCTTCCAGCGGATCTCGGTCTGTGCTCATTGACCCGGGTGGTTCGCTTGAGGTTTTTGAAGCTATCGGCTCCGGTTCGCAGAACGTCGCGCGCATCGTCAAGACATCAGGTACCAGCACCGGAACAGCCCTGGAAGTTCGCCAGGAAGGCTCATCCGCCAGTGGCATCTTTATCGACAAGGTGGGCGGCGGTTCTGGCGATGCGCTCCTGATCGAGACCAACGGCGGCTCGGGCAGCGCGGGCGCAGACATCCGCAACG
>JAKSAW010000529.1 GCA_022361455.1 Pseudomonadales bacterium
GAGTTGTGCTGCCTGGTCGTAGAAGACCAATAGCGAACCACGACCAGATTGTCCTTCGTGCAGCTGCAGGTAGTGACGGTGCAGCCTGGGCTGCACGCGGTCTCGAAGACCGGGTCACAGGCACCCATCCAAGTCCACGCCGCGTCCTGGTCGTGAAGCGAGTCGATATCGTTGTCGTCGAGCTTCTCCCACATCAGCTCGGTATTCTCGTCAGTGATGGTCCCATCGCCTTTGTCGACGTAGGCGAGCGGAGTGCCCGCCTGGACGTCATCATCGGACCCCGCAGCGAAGGGCGTGGTCTGACCGGCGACCAGCGGCTGGAATGCCGGCAAGCACGGTCCCCCGGACAAGCACGCGGCAACGCCGTCCACGTGCTTCGTGATCCGCACGTCGATCGGCAGCTCGTCGCCCTCGCTGGGACAGATCCCGGCACCAGCTTTGACTTCCTCCGTCGTCCACTTGTCCGAGTACTTCATCCCGCACTTCGAGTAGCCCGGTGGCGCGTTTTTCTTGACACCCCTGGCCGCTGCCTTTAGGCGGCAGCTCGCGTACTTCCCTGCCTCCTCTAGCTTCGTCGTCTCACCTTAGCCGGATCGCCAACCTGAGCCTCTGCGCAGGAGAGACAGAACGCGGTGATCAATGCAGCCGAGAACATGTCCTTTGTAGTCATTCGTAGATCCCCCGAGATCGATTCTTGTTGCTGCCACCGTTTCACCGAAATCGGCGAGTCCGAGCATCGATCTCTCGCTCTTGCCGCCTATGGAGCGACCGGGCGCGCCGTCCGAGCCCCTCGTCGCTGCCGTGCATGTAGGTTTGACATTGATATAGCCCTCCCCAGCGTTCCCGCACTGCAAAGCTGTGTCTCCCGACGCTCTACTGGAAGAAGAACCCCGTCTCACGCAGCAGCCAGCCTCGATTCGTGGGCGTCCACTCGGCTGCGACAGCAGCGGTATCGTTGCCGCTAATGAGCTGCGTGATCATCGCAGCCTCGGTCGCGGCGGAGAAATCACCGTAGGCTTTGACCCTGAACACATAGTTCGGCCGGCCCTTGACAGTTCGGAAGCGAATGAAGACCCGATACAAGCCGTCACGGACACCGCCACCGAGACCCTTCGCACTCTGGTCGCTGAACGCGAACC
>JAKSAW010000881.1 GCA_022361455.1 Pseudomonadales bacterium
ATGCAGTGGTTGAATTTGTTGATGGATCAAAACTAAGACTGCTGGTAAGCAATAGCGATACCGCTGGAAGAATGTGGTTCGAAACCAATCCCGCGAATGGTGAGGACGTCGTATTCGGTGGACCTGAGTTAGTTGAGGTTAATGACGATAAATTCGATATCGAGTTTAGCGGAGAAGATCGACCCTACTTAGTGATATCGCCTACAGCGGTTAACGATATCGATGGCTTTGTACTTGGCGAAGCTCAAAACGATATATCACTAGCCAGTATTTTTTACAACGGTACCAGCATCTTGGCTCCAATGATCGATAGCCAATTACTTAGCCAGGGTAAAGTCAAAAACGATCAAGACGAAGCATTACAAGATGCTAACGACGGCAACTGGATTTCTTGGCAAGGCGAACCCGTTGCCTTAGAAAAGAACGACATCATTAAAGGTCATGCCTGGTATCGTACCGAGTTCGATTTAGGGTTCTGGGGTTTACCTTTTTGGGAGCGTTCAGATCTGTTTATTGAGCATGTCAGCGATATTGTCGGTATCTATGTTAACGGCCATTACATTACTACCGTTGCACCCATGGGTACGGAAATTGACAGCGATAATAAGAATCCTGACTACAAATTTCCAAACCTACGCCGTTACCTAAAACGCGGTAAAAACGTGATTGCTTTCCGTACCGAGATTTGGGGACACGGTAGCTTTATGTTTCCACGAGGAAAAATTTTATTTACCAATGCACAAATACCGGCAGTTGGATTTGATTCACTCAAAGGACTTTTTGGTAAGGCCAAGTTAGGTAAGCGGACCTTAAGTAACTGGAGCGTTAAGAAAGATCTTTCTGGTGAAACCTTGGGTTATCAAGATCCAGAGTTTGATGATAGCGATTGGCAAAGTATTTCATTTCCTGGAGAGCTAAATCGCGGCGACGTTGCTTGGTACAGAACTCAATTCGATCGCAGCGACTTACCAAGCCAAGAAAACCTACATGCACCCGTGGTATTAACCCTTGAAGGTATTAATGCAAAAGCAACCATCTTCTTAAATGGCCGATTAATCGGACGCTGGTTATCGGATGCAGATTGGTTACAGCGAGGCTTTTGGGGCAGAGCGCAACGGAATATGTGGATGAACACTAGCCCCGACGATTTCCCAATTAATATGGGCATGCTGAATCCAGAAGGCACACCCAACACACTAGCCATTGTTTTCGAAGATACATCTGGTGCCAAAGATAAAAGCGGCGGCTCTATCAACACTATTCAAATTAACTATGCGAGGGAAAATCAAGGCGAGAGTCGGTTTGTCGGCAAAACAAGCTTGAGCCTAAATCCATAACAAAAATGTAAGCAACAAAACACTCTAACGAAAAATAAACGTTAATAGCGATAACAGTTAATAAAAATAAAAGTTCAAAGAGTAGTCATTGAAAAGTGATTACTTAATGAAGTACCCATAATAATAACAACAATGTAATACCCTACTTTAGCGGCAGGGTGAGCGCCCCCAGGCCTCACCCTTATTTTTTTCGCTAATTATTATGCGTGAAATTCCATGGTGCTGAGCTTTCTGCCTGTGCCAAAAAGTACTGAACGAATACTTCTAACTTGCGGGCGATCTTTTTATCTTTGGGTAAAATCATCCACGCAGGCAAATCGTATTTGTATTCAGGCAAAATAAGCTGCAACTCACCATTTTTTATTTGTGGCGTCATCGCTAAATTAGGTAGATAAGCCACTCCTAAACCATCAACAGCTGATTTTCTGGCGATTAATATCTCACTGGTGGTAATGCGACTCTTGAGCGTTACATTTTCACAACCGGTAGGCCGATATTCATCCCATGAAAAGGTATCACAGCCAATAAAATCATAATTGACCAAATCATCTATGCTTGTCGGCACACCAATACCCGCCAAATAACGCGGACTTGCACATAACGACAAAGTTGTGGTGCCTAAGCTCTGAACCATATGTCGGGTAATCGGTTTCGCTCCGTGAGCAAAACACAAATCATAATCCACTTCTTCAAAATCTACATCGCGGGGAATGACCTTTGCTTCTAGAGTGATCTTTGGATACTTTTGCAAAAAGCCCGATAGCATTTTGGTTCCCCAGCTATCATCACTACCCACCGTCGCTGCAAATACTAAATGCCCTTCTGGTTCCGCACGCAAATCCTGTAACGCCTGACGAGCTTCTTCGGCCTGTTTCACCACCGTTTCACAATAATCGTAATAAATCTTTCCAGACTCAGTGAGCTGCATTTTGCGTGTAGTTCGCTCAACCAGCTTTACACCTAAACGCTCTTCCAGGTTGGCCAATCTGCGGCTAATCGTTGAGAGGGGTACACCACTCATATCAGCGGCCTTGGTAAAACTTTGCGCTCGGATAACCGCGGCAAACAGTCCCATATCATCTAGATCAGTCATATTTTTTACTCAGCGGGATAATGAATCCCAAAATTTAACCTTTATCCCATAAGAATACCTGAACTACGCTTTCCGTAAAGGCTGATTGAAATATGAGGTGGTAAGATGAACTATCCCAGCATCACTAAGCAATCAATCACACTCAGCGCACTTTGGGGCCTATTCGTGGCCATTTGGGCGCTATGCGGACTTTGGGGACTTTCCCAACTCGATGCTTCCCGGCTTACCTATTTTTTGTTTTGGGTACATTGTTTAGCGCTATTGGCACCCATATTTAATCAACTGTTCAAAGCGTGCAAAGAGCTCCCTAGCGCGTCTTTAGAAACCTAATTGCCACCAAACGAAGATAACTAAACCAACAAATAACAGGGGTAATTTCTTTTCCGAACCTAGCGGCTTTACAGCCCCTTAGCCTCGCTCTACGGCCAATGCAGTAACACCAAGGCCGTTTCATATTCAATAGTGGCAGTAAATTATAAATACATATTTTGGCGAGCTTCTCGCCCTTGTTTGCACTTAAAAGCATTTTTACCACAAAGGATGAAAGGGAATTAAAATGATCACTAGCACCATGCTGACAACGGTTCAGCGGGCTGTCTTGCTGTTGACGATGATTTTATTAAGTCATTGGCACAGCAAAGCGATGGCTTCCGACTTCTATCAACTAACCTCACCTTGCAACCCAATTTCACTTAACACCTGTGCGCTTCCGTACCCTACCGATGCCTATGGGCTGGAAGATGTTAATAGTCCTACCGGCCTAACCCTAGAGTACCCAGTAGGTGCAGTACGCGAAGAACTACTCGATGAAGTCCCCCCATCATTAACACCTCAAACAGTTTTTAATGGCTCCAGTGGTTATTCTGCTGCAAGCAGCGTCCTGTTCGAATTAAGTGATGCTGCTGATCCTGCAACCTTGCCCAGTGATGGAGGCAATAGTGTTATCGCCTTTAATTTAAATACTGGTGAACGAATTCCACTTCGCGTGCAAATTAATGAATTCGCTCGCTCCGACAAAGTGTCTGCCCCATCTGAAATTGTAGAAATCTATCCTAGATCTCGTTGGCAATTTGGGGAGCGCTATGCGGTTTTTCTGACTAAGAAACTTAAACCTTTGAATGACGATACGTTTGCAATCAGCCCAGGATTTACCCAAGCGATTTCTGGTGACAACTCCGAGATTTCCAATTACTACGAACCTACCATTCAATTTTTTGAAGCACAGGGTTTTGATCGCAACGAATTACTATCTGCTACCTTTTTCACAGTGCGTGACGAATGGGAAGCCACTGGTCGCTTAATTGAACTAAGCGAGTCCGTTTATAGCAAACCTCATCCCATCAGAAATTTAAAAATTCACTATAAGATATTTGGACACATTGGTGCTTTCGTAACGGGTGAAGTACTTGCCTATAACTTTCGCGATGAATATGGCGGCATGATCTATGACACCAATGCCGCCGAAGACAATTGGCTGCAATTTAGATTAACTTTACCAAGAGTCGCCAAAAAAGGGCCTGTACCCATTTCTATTTATGGTCATGGTTTGAGTGCCTTTAAAGAAACCGATTTAATGATCGCTATTGGCAATGCAAAAATGGGTATTGCCACCATTTCAATAGATCATCCCAACCACGGTAGCAGAATCAGAGCTGATGGTGGCTATGTGATGTCTCGTTTGGATACCCCCTATGTGCCATTAATGGTGGGAATGATTGCACAATCTTCTGTCGATCATATATCTCTACTTAAGGCCATAAAAACAAGTATTGGCTCGCTAGATATCTTACCCAAGCGCTTTTGGAATCCTCTATTTACACGGCGCTTAAACAATGGCGACGGCGTACCCGATATCGATATTGATAATATCTTTTATCAAGGCACCTCTTTAGGTGGCGTACTTGGTTCAGCATTCGTATCCATTGCACCCGATTTAAAAGGTGCATTCTTCCAGGTAACAGGCGTCGGTATTACGAATATATTGGCAAACTCCGCTCTATGGGATTCTTCATTTAGTAAATTAGAACCTGATGAAGCTGATGGTGCCGAAGCCATGGTTTTAAAAGCCGCCATGCAACATGAACTAGATTATGGCGACGCGATAAACTTCGTTCATTATTTAAGAGACCCCATTCCATTTGGCAAAGCAAAACCGGTGGTGGTCATGGCGGGCGAAGGCGATCAAATCGTTCCTAACTTTTCCACTGTTGCTTTTGCAGAAATCGTCAACCTACCCATGGCCAATGAACCATTATTTGATATGCCAGGCATTGAAAATTTGGGCGACTACGACGAAGGCTATGGTGTACTGCATTTTCCCTCATTAGCAAAAACCACCAGCGATGAATTAAACGGACTGGCAGCACATGGTAGTTTTTTGTGGGCCTCAGCCAGCAAAGCAATGCATGACTGGATTAAACGTTATATGTTATCGGAATAGTCTGAAACCCACCTTGCATTCGTTCTTTGATTCGAATGCAAGGTTTGAATTCTTTACGCGCTATCAAGTTAAAGCTTTTTGCCAGAACAAAGCATTCCCAGTTTCCGGATCCAACTGATAATCGCTAAAGCCAAATTTAATATAGGATTTCATCGCGGAGCGATTATTACTAAGCACTTCCAACGTTAATTTACAGCAATTTAATTCTCTCGCAATCTGCTCAATACGCTGCAGCATTAAAGAGCTTACTCCTTGCCCCCGCCATTGCTGGCGCACATAAACGTCATGAATATTAATTAACGGCTTTGCCGCAAAGGTAGAGAATCCTATAAAACTGTTCATCAATCCCACTGGCTCAGAATCATTAAACGCTAACAAAGTAATGGCGCCAGGTACTTTTACTAACTCGTCCACCAGCGCATCCCTAACAGAAGGCTTAAGAGGCTCACCACCACCCATGGGATCACAGGCATATTCATTGAGCAGCATGGGGATGAGCATCCGATGCTCCTGGTTTTCATAATCGGCTTGAGCAATTGCAATAGTCATTATTAATACGCTTTCAACATTCTTCACATAATTAGCAAGATTTTCGCCACAGCCTACAGCGATCATAAGTTTATACAAGTTTTCTGAAACCTTTAAAGGTACGATCGTACCAAAAGATAATAACGAAGATGATCATCATGAAGATATTCGACCGCTTAATGGAAGGCACGAAGGTTATTGCCGTCATAGCACTGCTTCCAGTCACTCTAACCCTGCAGGGATGCTTAATCCCAACCGGAAAGCCCGATGGCGAATATAGTGTCGGCACCATGAGCTATGGCTTGGAAGATCCCACAAGACTTGAAGTAATGACAGATGATCCCGATGATATACGCCGCATTAAGCTGCAGTTTTGGTATCCCACCAATACCCACCGCCACCTAAGACTTGGCCACTACCTAGAGCTAGTTCCAAAATTAGTAAACTCACTGATTGATGCGCCTATTCTCGATACCACCGAGAAGTTTCCGCTCGTTATTATGTCCCACGGATTAGGTGGCAACGGAAACCACTCAGAATTCATTTCTGAATCTCTAGCATCCCACGGCTATTTAGTAGCTGGACTTGATCATACTTACTATGGCGGTCCAATAAGTTTCCCCAACGGAGACCAACTTAGCTCTATCATAAATATGCTGAGATTCACCGGGCCCCAAGTCACTGACGAATTGCTCGCTGACTACTTCGATGTCTGGGTAGAAGATTGCCACTTTCTGCTAGAAGAAATTAATCGAATTAATGACGATCCAGAATCACCTTGGTATCAACGTATCGACACACAAGAAATCGCTATGGTAAGCCATTCGTTCGGCGGCTCCATGGGAATGCAATGTGCGACAGAAGATTCTTCAATCGTCGCGACCATCAATATGGATGGTGACTTAAGAGGTACAGTAAAAGACACGGGCACTACCACACCGTTCATGATGATATGGCCGGGAGATTCTGAAAATAATGTGGACCATCGGTTTGTAGATGGTGCCTTCAGTCTGTCACCCAACTACTACTGGGCTTCCATTATCAACAGTCAGCATGGGGACTTTGCCGATCATAATCGCCTATTAAATCCAGGCGGCGAGCCAAACATTAAACGCAAGCATAAAATCATCCTCGACCTAATACATGCCTTTTTAGACGAGCACTTGATGGGTAACGAAAACCAATTATTAAGGGGAGAAGGATTAGAAGACTATCCTGAAATGTTGCTCGGAAAAACCCCACAATAAAGCATATCTAACCGATAGCATGAGAGCATAGATTAAAATCTTAAAAGAAGATTTGGCTATATTAAAAACCGCAATCCAATTTTGCACAGCCCCACTTTCGAGAAGCAGTTCAAACTTCCCTAATAAGTTTCAAGACAAATCGGAAAAAAGCGAACCGCGCACCATCAGATCTGCCGTAAACACCTAATATAGGTTTCTAATGTTTACGCGCAGTTTAGTTCTGAAGAAAGTGAATTTTTATGAGCATGTTTAGAATAATCTTTGTAACCTTCGCATTGGCCCTATCACAAAGCGGATTCTCTCAATCCGACAAAGGTTCAGCAGGCTTATTTAATACAGACCCCTCTGCTCGACTAGCTACTTCTGAAAACAGCACATCTGCAAAAACCTTTCAAGCAGTTCCATCGACTAGCTTAAGAGCATTCCCTGGTGCCGAAGGCTATGGAGCCTATACCACCGGCGGTCGTGGCGGATCGATTGTTAAAGTCACCAACCTAAATGCTAGCGGTCCTGGAAGCCTCCAAGCAGCGGTATCTGCTTCTGGCCCAAGAACCGTAGTATTTGAAGTCGGTGGTCAGATTAGCGGTGATATCTTGATTACCAACCCTGACATTACTATTGCAGGAGAATCCGCACCTTCGCCTGGTATCACCATTAATGGTCGGCTCTGGACAGAGTACGATGAAGATGTCAGCAACATCATTGTTCGCTTCGTTCGTATCAGACCAGATAACTTAAGTGGCTCAACTGGCGATGCCATCCAAATGTCTCTAGCAAGTAATGTGATCCTCGATCATATCAACGTTTCTTGGGGTGCCGACGAAACCCTAGATCTATACGAAGCAAAAAACGTTACCCTACAGCACAGCTTCATTGAAGAATCTGCAACATTTGCTGGCCACCCTGATGGCAACTATCACAACTACGGACTGATCAATGGCCCAGATGGAAGATACATCTCGGTTCACCATAATTTATTTGCCCATCACAATCATCGCACACCAGCTATCGCAAATGGCCCTGCGGATATTGTGAATAATGTTATCTATAACTCGACAACAGGATTCGTTCATCACAATCCGGCCAATAATGATTGCTACCACTTTCTTGGTAACTACATGAAAACCGGACCAAACCGCTCCGACATGAATCCTTACTGGCTTGATGACGAAAGCAGCCCCTACGATGGCCAATACTATTTGAATGGCAATTATATGGATGACGCCGGTGACTATGTTGGGCTAATAGATAATCCCAGATCATCAGGTTATGGCGGCGTTTATTGGTACAGTTCGCAAATAACAACCATCGACACACCATGTAAAGATAACGATATCACCGTACAAAGCGCGCAAGATGCCTACGAGACGGTACTTAACTCAAGTGGCAGCTTTCCAAGAGATAGTGTCGCTACACGCACAGCTCAAGAAGTAAGAGATAGAGACGGTTCGTGGGGACGAAACGTACCATCAAATTTAATGCAAGGCCTTGCCACTGAAAGCGCACCAACAGATTCAGATGACGACGGCATGCCCGACAGCTGGGAACAAAACAGAGGATTAAATCCAGCTGCAATGGATCACAACGGCGATGACGATGGTGATGGCTACACCAATATTGAGGAATACCTACATTACAGAGCTGCGGTATTACTAGGCGAGGAACCTGCTGAGGAAGAAACGCCTGTTGAAGAGGAGCCCGCTGAAGAAACTCCCGTTGAGGAAGAGCCAGCTGAAGAAACACCGGTCGAGGAAGAACCCGCTGAAGAAACACCGGTCGAGGAAGAGCCAGCCGAAGAAACACCTGTTGAGGAAGAACCTACTGGTGGCGACCAATCATCTGGTGAACCGTCAGGTAACTTGGATTCTTCTAGCAACAACAATGCAGATGGTGACTCATCAAGCGGAGGCTCAATAAATTTATTTATCTTAGCAATGTTACTATTTGCATGCGGTAGAAGATTAACTACTCAAAGTAATCATCGATAAAACTACGCCCCAGCAATCGAATTAGTCCGAGTGCTGGGGCAGGCTTCATACCCTGCAGAGCACTTTACTCAGCGCTGTTTTCCACACTGTCCGATGAAGCTTTATTCAGCACATCCCGCCTTACGATGCATACAACCATAAGCGCCCAATTTACTAGCCCTAGCATCAAGACCATTAAACTATAAAGCGTACTGTAAAGTCCGATATTGAGAAATACCGCGACAGTTAATAAAAAGGCAAATCTCGATTGGATTTTCTGGAGTCTATGTTTACCTACGAAGATATAGGATATGTTTGCCGGTAACCACAGATATGCTGCGTTTATAATAACGGCAAGAAGAACAGTCATAGTTCCGATACTCTCTTGCATAAATTCTCCTAAAGGCAAATCTTATTCTTTTGCGTCTTCCCCAAAACTAAGCATGTGCCCATCAGGATCCTGGATACTGAATTCTTTCATTCCATAAACAGTATCAACAATCTTTGTCGGCTTATAACCATGATCTATTAGATGACTATGCAATGAGTGAACACTTGCAGGATAAAAATAAAAAATAGCGGGCCACTTAGTATTTTCTTGCGGATCTATGCCCTTATCAAAGCAAGAGGGCGATTCCGTTTCAGCTAGCATTAATTCTACATCACCCGATCTAATTGTTGCCCACCTCCACTCTTGAACCATGGCAGGATCACTTACAATACTAAAGTTCAAAGCGGTTTTATAGAATTCTAGACTCTCATCGATATTGCAAATGTTAAGCATTGGAATCATAGTCTTAAATTTCATATTGAACGCATCTCCTCATCCTATTCCAAGCAATGTTATTAACATTCTGTATTAACGATATCCAGATACTGTAACGCGCAGCGCTTTTCTTAACTACCACCCAAAGCCATACTTACTGACTTAATACTCAAATATACTAAAAGAAGAGTACAAATCATAAAGCCGACTGACCATAGCCAAACTATGGACATTCTTATTCGCTTCTTAAAGCGAATAAGAAAACCGTCTCCTTCTTTTATACCTTCTGGTACCGATCGAAAGGCATCAGCGATACCATACAAGCATATACTCCACCCAAATGAAGTTACAGATGGAAAAAGATATACATCAAGCGTTTTGTCCCCGCTTAGTGTAATAAAGATGAAACAAAATAAGCTCAGGAAAGCGAGCAATATAAAGAAATATCTTATTGGAAATATGTGGCTTGCGAATCTGTGCATTACTTCAATCATTCTTGACTTCCTCTAGAGCCAACCCCGTCATCAATAGTTAGAGTTGCTAGCCTATATTACAAGATCGGAAAACAGCTCATGAAATACTTAAGTTCTTGCTCCTTTTTTACGATAGCGAATAAAATTCGCACAAATTAACGCATGTTATTAAATAATTTCCATACTTTTAAACGTAACACTTGACTTAGCCGCGTCTAAGACTTCAAAACAAGGATGTTTTTCTGCTGCATTTCATTGATAAACTTAAGAATGGCTTCTTCAACTACCTTACCGAACGCATCTGATACTTGATAATAGCTTTAAAAGCTAACGCCTTAGTAAAGGGCGCCGCCAGGCGTCCCATTTGACTAATTTGTTATACGTTTGCCCAATTTTCTCGTTTATGCCAAATACGTAAAACATGTATTTCATTTTCTAAAACTAAATATCTGGCGATATACATATCTACTGAAAGATCGCGAACCATTTCTGGGTTGGGGGCTTTAAGAACTTTACGCCCCATATAAGGTAGGTCTTTTAACTTTGATATTCCCTGTATCAGATTTTGGCCGATCCTTGCTGCTGCTTCAGGATTTTTAACTTCTATAAATTCTCTTAATCTTTGTAAATCATCAATTGCTTCCGGCGCATATAAAAGCTTCATTTTCCAGGAGCATTCCTTTCATTTGACGATCCCCAGGATGACAACCAAGCCTCAACATCCTCTGAGTCTACGCTCTTACCTGATTTAACAGAGTCTAGTGCCGGAAGGGTTTCCAACCAACGCTTCTCTTCTAGCTCCTGAGCTTCAACAAACTCTTTAATCGCTTGATTTATAAGCCAATTTTTACTTCTATCTGACTTTTTTGCTAACTCGATTAGGGATTTATCTAAATCGTCCTGAAGACGAATACTTGTGACAGGCATGACACTCACCTCAACAAAATACAATGTAATACACTGTAT
Organism: Pseudomonadales bacterium; assembly: GCA_022361455.1. GTDB lineage: Bacteria > Pseudomonadota > Gammaproteobacteria > Pseudomonadales > Ketobacteraceae. Next base: position 10,818 of record JAKSAW010000881.1, read on the forward strand.
CCAATCAGGTGCTCAGGTTCAAGATCTTTTCACGTATAACGCCTAGGTGACGTGCGCCGCCAGGCATCACGTTAATGCACTTGTTAACTTTTTACTGATATTTCAGCTAGATAGAAGCACTTTGCCTGGCACCTTAAAACGGTATATACTTATAGATATATACCCCAAGAGAGGCAACTACAAAATGAACGAACATATTGCCAAAATATTTATGAATGGTCGAAGCCAGGCAGTAAGACTACCTAAAGAATGCCGCTTTGATTGTGATGAAGTGTTTGTAAGAAAGCAAGGAGATGAACTTATTATCTCCCCCAATAAAAATACATGGGACGACTTTTTCGATAGCCCAACAGTATTTGATGATAGTTTCTTAAATGACAGGGAAGACACCGAAGCACAAGAAAGGGATTTCTTTTAATGTATATGCTCGACACAAACACCTGTATTTTCGTTTTGAAAAACCGAACAGATAAACTAAGGCACAAATTTAAGGCGATTAAAAACCTATGCATATCCTCAGTTACTTATGGAGAGCTTTGCTATGGGATCGAGAATGGCGCTCCTGAGCTAAGAGAAGATAGATACTCTCATCTTGACCTCTTTACTCAGAAACTACTAATAGATCCCTGGGACGAAGAAGCCGCACGCTATTACGGTTTTATACGAGCATCACTAAAAAGGGACGGCAAGATTATTGGTAATAACGATTTACTAATCGCTGCTCACGCTCGAAGCATAAGCGCTGTATTAGTTACGAACAATACAAAGGAGTTTTCTCGAATTCCCGATTTAACACTCGAAGATTGGATCTAAAGTTAACGCTTTGGTGACATGCCCCGCCAGGGGTCATGTTGACCAATTTGTTATGAGATTCACTCAATACCATAATCATCGGTAAACAAGTCCATTTTATTGGATAGATATTCCATAATGGCATCGTATTTTTTCTCTTCCAATTTACCAGCTACCACGAAGCAAAACATATATGAAGAAACATAATGGAACTTATATTGATCTTTTGAGGCTTCGTCACATGCCCA
>JAKSAW010000778.1 GCA_022361455.1 Pseudomonadales bacterium
GAATTTGAGCTTCTAAAGTTCCTCTGTCATCGTCCGCGTCGTAACGCTCGTTCACTAAAATCAGCTACCTTTAGCCCCGGATTGAATGCAACGTCGTTCACTAACATTTCAGTTCTTTTGCCATTGAGATGATTTTGCATCACTAACTTTCTTGGATACCAAAAATTATTCTTCTCAAGCTTAAAGGAGTGGGCAGCTAACGTTTTTAAAAAGGCGCCATCATGATCATGGAAATCTGCTTTAACAAGCCTGAAGTGTTCTTGGTCAATCCATAGTCGGGTGCGCTGATAATTAGAACCATCTTGTTTAGGGAAGCGATCCACTAAATAGCATTGCCATTGGCCACACTTAGCCTTGCCAACATATTCAAAGCGGTAGTTTTCCAAAGATTGGTCAGATAAATCTTCAAATGTAAATTCACTGCCGCGAAACGAAGCGCTACGACTGGCCCCCAAGATACGTTTAACTCGTCTAGTCGATGGTAAATATAGAAACTGATCTCCGCTTTTACTATCGGCTTTTGCTACCGTTAATAGCGCTATACCTTTTTCGCGTCTTGGTGCAGTAAAAGTAATTAATGAAAACTTTTCTTTTTCTTCGGTCAGTAGTGCCTTCATACGCATTGACCTTTCTTGTACATCGCCCTCCTCATCGATCAAGCGCATCGTCACTTCCTGAACCATGTCATTATGGTGTTTTCCGTTCTCTAGACACTTTCTAACAATCTGCTCACCACTAAAAGACCGAGCTGCGTCTGCGGAAGCAACTGCTGCAGTGAATATAAAATTGGCTAAGAAACAAATAGCTATTGATAAACGTGATTTCAACATAGCAGCATCCTTTAAAAGTGATAATTGATATCAAGTTGAATAAAACTATCTCTTTGTATTAGATTCATCTTTTGCGAGTCATCAGACACTCTTAATAAGTCATATAATGTCTGCGGAATTGATTCGATTGGTAAGTTAGCCACATAGTTTTCATCCGTCTGAAGGCGCTCTAACTCATTAACAATAATGTCGAATTGTTTTCGGTTAAGAGTCACTTCCGAAAATCCATCGGCGATGGTTTGCAAAACTTGCTGGTCCAAAGGAAAGATCCCAGCATCTAATTCTTGCAGCAATTCACTTGCAGCTTGTTCGAAGCTTCTTGTATCAATTCCGGGTTCATTAGCGTGGAAGAACTGACCTATCAGGCTCATAGACCACTGATCACCGAAATTTCGACGAAAGAATCCATAACTCATAGCCTCACTGTATTTGTAGTCAATCACTACTCCGAACATCAACAGGCTGTCACTAGCATCATTAAAATTAAAACTTGCAGCAACTCCCACATCATGATCAAACAACTGCGTAGGAACTTGCTCTCTGCTATCCCAAACGAATTCGAAATTTAAACTCATTTCAATATTGGAACTAAAAACCGAGCCATATGCATATTCAATACCACCAGCAATTGATTCATACTGTTCAACCCCGCCAGTTTGGTAGGCAAATTCGAATTTGTAGAGCACATCACCTTGGTTTTTTATATAGGACAATCCACTTCGGTTGATTTTTTCATAAACAGGTAATAATGCTGGCTGGCTGAAATTACCATTAAAGACAAAATAAGGATTACGATTCAAACCGTAAAAGTGAGAAAGCCCCATCTCTCCCCCAAGCAATGGGAACTTTAAGCGACCAGCGAATTCCAAGCGGCCTTTACCATCTCGATCATAAACAGCATTATCTGTATCCACGAAAAGTGGATACCTTAAGCGTCCATCTTCCCCTGGGTACCAAGCATCTCGAACATCATAGAGCAGATAACTTTCAAGCTGCATATCGCCAAAGTCTGATAATAGCTTCGCCATTGGTTGTCCCAATTTATTGCTAAATGGAAGATCTGCTCTATCAGTCTGATTGACGAAATCCAGTGTTTTAAAGATGCTATTAACTCCCCAAGAGGCCTGACCTATACCCACGCCTATTTCGGCCCGATTAAAATAATAGCTTGCCATTAGTTCACGAATATCTTGGTTACTGCGTTCATCATCATTAGCATCATAGCGGGCATAAATACTGGCTTTTAAATCAGCATCATCATTAATAGCGTGATCAAGGCCAATCTGAGCGGCAACTGAGCTAAATAACTGATTGGAAACCTCAGCACCGGTATCAAAATACCAACGGTTTTGAAGGTTTACTTGGCCATTCCAATCGACTGCAAGCACTAATTCAGACCATAGCAATCCGATTAGTACACAACTACAAAGAGAACAGCGGCGCATCGTGGTGCTTCTTTAGTTTATCTAATCCAAGAACATAGGCAGAGCAGTAAACCAATACCACGCAGTAAACAGGTAAAACTGTTAGGAATATATTTGGGGTACCAGCCAAAATATGACTGAATATCATTAAAGCTAGAGAGAAAGAACTAACAGACAAAATTGAGATCAGTTTTCCCTTACCTGTGCCACCGAAAGACCTAAAGAGATACTCCAGCGCAGCACTACCAATGGCAGTGGTGAATAAATTAACCACCCCTTGGGAAAGCCCAGAGGTTAACGCTTGATTGGAATCTTCGATATTTACCCAATAAGCCCAGCAAAACCAAGTGATGGCCGACAACAACGCAGACATCATCACCCGAGCCCTTGGAGAAAGTAACAATTGTTTTAAAGCCGCTAAATTACGCATAACGCCTCCCTGCATACAAGGTCATAAGAACCACAAAAAAGAACAGTCCAATAGATCCACCGCTATTATCTTTTATTGATACATTGCTAATGCCTTTCTCTATGGCGTTGGATACGTCTTCTACCGGACTACTGGTTAAATCATCTAGCGCATTACCTGAGCTTAGTTTTTCAGCATCAACACTCGCTTTACTTTTTGCCGAGACACATCGTTGCTGCGTTAAATCAAGCACACCACACCGCCATTCTATTGCTCGATGTAAGGCCGCTTCGTTATTGCGATTAAAGTGCGTCATGAAATCAGCAATGTCTCCAGCGTAAACCTGATCGACGAGGTCATTTAAATTGGTCGTACCCTCACCACCCAATAAGTTTTCCAGTTCACTGGGTAAAAGATTTGATAATCCAAAGCGTTCTAAATCGATTCCTCCTAACGCGCTCAAATCAAGAAACCCAGGAAATCCAGACGCATTCTCGCCGGATAGCGAATCAATAGATTCAAGGGTGCGATCAGCAAGCACATAACCATAGCCACTTTGAACCAAGCCATAGCCATCCTGGAACTCGCCAATTCCCAATTGGCCCATTGGTAAGTTCGGTTCAGGTTCTATCACTTCTTTTAACAGCGGTAATTGTGCTAACTCTGCTGCAGCTCTACTGGCATCGTTTGGAACGCTACCATCACCCAGTGAATAATGTATCCCTAACGGCTTTGGCAATATTGAGCTAGGAGGCTGACGATAAAAATGGGCGAAATTACTACCGTCAACAATATCTAAATAATGCTGCATCATTGCCATGACAAAAGTAGCTTCTGCCCCATTCATATTTGCGGGGATAACGTTAGAAGTAAGCGGCCAAAAAGTAGATTCGGAAAATATCTGTAGTAAGCTACCAGCACCGTTAACCAAATAAGCACCCTCTAATTCAGGTGCAGCTGCTCCAATCGCCAGCCCTAACATCGCACCCAAAGATAAGCCTTCGTAAATAACCTGGTTGCCATTAACTAATGGTAATTGAATGCCATCCGGGTGCTCCCAATCCATAAGGGCCTGCGGCAGACGATACTTTGCAGCATGAATCATCACATTCTGATCAATCGCTCCCTGAACAAACATACCTAGCAGATGCATGATTGTTAGCGGTGAACTCACTGCAACGCTGATATGGGGCTCGATACTCTCTTCACTTAAACCCGCACGTGATCCGTGGTTTGGATGGTCGATTGCAATTGTCGCCATTCCCAACCGGTCTCCCATCACATAGCCACTGCGGGTATTTTCTTTAGCCCCACCTAAACCATGACCAAATACCGCTATCGGCACCGACTCTCCCTCCAATACTTTTGGTAGCGACAACCGAAAAGCAGCTCTGCGCCGAGATAAATCAGCAATAGGTTCATAAGGCGGATACACACCGCCATCGTCATCTCTAAAATTGACCAAGGACACAATGCCCCGCAACGTCATTAAACCATCATCGTCATCCCCGAGATGATCACTTACATCTAGCGAGCTGATATAGCCTGGATATTCTAGAGCTGCGTCTATCATTGCTTGATACGGCGTTGTAACTTCTTGCTCAGACTTGACTGTGAACCAGGTAAACGAGAGCACATCAGCTGGGTCGATTTTCCAATCATCAAATTTGTTTAAAATAGGTCGATACTGACCATTCAGAATCCATCCCGCTTGTTTTGCTAAAGCCTTCTCCACACCTTGTGAAGGCACAAATAGATCATTACCAGCGCTAACAATCGGAGAATTCAATGCTTCATCAAAGAGTACAGCAACATAGCGTTCCCCAAATTCAAATCGAGTTCTTGGCCAAGCAACAATAACCGGACGGCCTTCTCGTAATGGACTTTTTTCCGCCTTGGCAACTTTACTTAACGACACCACCATAGGTACACGTTCGCCAGTACCCATATGATAGACATGCAATATGCCATCACCTGTTCTAGGAATTTCTTCTAGTGGCCAATCATTTAGTTCAAATAACACCGGTCCTAAAGGAGAAAAACCTTTGCTGCTATTGAGTATCTTGGACGGTTTAAAACTGTCTGGAAACTGAATAGAGGCCGGTAATAAATTGCGAACGGCGCCATCTACTCTTCTATCCATGATACGGTCAGAATAGTTATAGCTACCCGATAGATTCCTAAATAGATCACTAGGAAAAGGCAATCCACAAGTATCAACGGCGAGCGGGTTACAACTACTAGCGGCTGAGATGCCAGCAGCATTGACATAAGCCGGCAATAGGAAGGTAAATATAGCGATTATGCTGACAAAACTCAGCCTCTGCTCTTCCCTTTTGCTGACTACATGCTTAATCCAATCAAGATAAATAAACTTATCCACGACTTCCCCCCTCCTTGAATAATTCTTCTATTGCATCGACAGTCAATTGACTTCCAACGATACCTTGATGATCGGCATCGACCTGACGAACTTCAAAGCTTGAAAATTTCTGCCCCCAACCTAAATCCGACCGGCCATGGCTGTGGTTAAGAGCAACATAAAGACAGGTAGAAAAAGCGTCTGTATCATTATCTGTTTGATGCTCTAGCAAATGATGTAAGCGCGTTCGATAGATATTCCACCACTTTTCTAATTCGTTTGCGTTGATAGATATTGACCGTTCATTAAGTGTTTTACTCAACCAATTTAAGCGATCAATCAGTGTTTTCCCTTGAGTAAAACTTGGTATCTCTTGTGGAGAAACACCAAACTCTGATGCAAACATCAATAATTGAAAGTCACTATCAAAGGTTATTTCGTGGAGCCCACTACCAATGCCACTGTCAAGCATTAGCAATCTACTCGGCAAGATATCGAGAGCGGAAAGCTCCCGGCAGGCAGCATGCCCAAGCACACCACCAAATGACCAACCCAAAAGAGTTGTCTTACCAATATCAATATCACTCGCTATTAATGCGCTTGCGACCAACTTTCCAAGAGCATGCATATCTTGTCCTGTAGTGCGGGCAAATTCATAACTTGGTAGTTGAATCACATATAGGTCTGCATCACCCTGCCAGCGCGCGACAAATTCCGAGTACACTGTTGGCATGCCACTCGCAGTCGGCAATAACACGATTGATTGCTGACAGTTAGCATTACTTGCTGACTTAACCAATGAAACGATGGCCAAATCACTATGAATGTCCACGCAACTCTTTAGTGATAAGAAATCACTATGCTCTTCATCATGACTAATGAGCTTCGCCAAGCCTGATACAGTCGGCGCTTGGAATAGTTGCGCCACGGCCAATGGCTTATAGTCTTGGTTATCTTTAAATTTCTGATTTAACTTAACAATTATCTGCGTTGCATTAATGGAGTGGCCGCCATATTCAAAGAAGCTGCGATTCACATCGGTTACCTGAGTATTCAGAACCTCACTCCATATGTCGGCTATTTGCATTTCAATTAAGCCCGATGGGTTAACTTCAATGCTTGTAGACTCGTGAACACTTCGCTCTAAAGCTAAGATATCTGGGTTACCGTCCCGGTCTCTTGGAATACACTTATCATGAAAAACGACAGCCAAGCTTTCCTGCTTAACACGTGAAATTTTGTGATGGATCGAATCGTTAACCAGTGTTTTAATGGTGGCTTCTGATAAATTACTTTCACTTATTGGGAGATGAATCTCTGTTTGAGGGAAACTATTGGTATACCAATCAACATGCCTTTTAATACTTGAGTGGTAAGGATCCATTCCCACATAATAGTTGTCAGGTGCATGCGATAGTATCTGGTCTAACACAGCTAGATCTCGATTGGGGTCTAATGTCGAGAAGCCTTTGTTTTTAGCTAGCGCTATATCCTGTGAAGAAAAGGCTTTAGACATACCGACACCCTGCCAAAGCCCCCAATGGATACACCAATGTGCCACACGATCAGAATCATTGGTTGAATCTGAGTTGAGATCCAAAGTTGCTTGGTAAGCATTAGCAAAGCTATAGGCTGCAACTCCCTGACCTCCCCAAAAACTATTTAATGAGGAAAACTGAACAAAAATCGATGCTTGAGATTGTTGCTCCAAATAGCTGTTCAGTAGATCTGTATAGCTAACCTTTGCGGAAACGGTTCTGGACCATTTATCCTTACTAATTTGATCCAGTGTTTGTTGTTCCAGAATGCCCGCTAGATGGAAAACACCATTTAAGATTGGCTTTCCTTGCCCCTGATCCGCATGCTCAAGCATTTGAGATAATGATTTCGAGCCATCTGGGTCAAAACACATATAACGAATATCTGCACTGTCAAACTCGGAAACTATTTTGATAAAGCGCAAGTTCGCTGATTGGTCAGACTCTAGTTCTCTCCGGCCGGTTAGAATCACAGTGGCTTGATATTGCGACACTAATTTTCGACAGAGTAAAAGTCCTAAATCACCAAGACCTCCGGTAATTAAATAGGTACCACCGCGCTTAACGGCGCATCGAGCTTTCATACGCTCTACAGGTGATTGGTATTGACTAACAAAAACCAGCTCAAGTACTCGAAAATGCTCATCTAGCCATACTATTCCCGGTTTGGTAGGGAACCCAGATGGATTCCAAGCGGAAGATTGGTTAGCGACTACCGCACTAATCAACCGATTACCCGTTTCTTGTCGAAGCGTTTCAATAAGAGGTCTAGCTAAGTAATAGGCGGATTTACTAGAGCTACGAAGAACTAAAAGCAGCGATAGTTGCTTTGGGTCAACCTGAAGAGCACGTTTAAGCAGAGCCAATCTCTGTGAAAAATTAAACCAGGTTAACGAATCAACGCCTTTGATCTCACCAAAGTCTATGATCAACTTGGTATGATCACCGCTAGTCTCAATTACATTGACCAAATCTACTTCATCTGCCTTTGACACCAAATCACACGAAGGATCTATAGGCCAATGGAATCTGCACGTTTCATTTTGATCCGTTATTACACCTAAGGCGCTATCTGCTCCAACCCATTTCAAACCAAAGACATGAGGTAAATAGTCAGAGGTCTTCCCTTCCAAGTAAGATATATTGCCTTTAGATTGCTCAAACTCGCCTTCTTGAAACAACTTTTTAAACTGACTACGTTGAATCTTTCCACTGGTAGTTCGGTGAAAATCATCATTACAAACAGTAAATATAAAGGAAGGCACAACGCCAAACGCTTCTAGTAGCGCAGCCTTTATCTTTTTAGCAACCGCTCTTTCTTGCGGTATATGCGTCTTAGATTCATTATCCTGTTGCATATCCTTCTTATCCGAGACATAAAATAATGCTAACTCATCATCATTCCGTCCAGATTGAGTTGCGACACCGACGGCAGCAACAAGACCGTTGCTTACGCCAGGAATATCGGATACGACTTTCTCTAAGTCGTAGCAATAGATATTGGCCCCATTGACAACAATCATCTCCTTTTCACGGCCGGTCAAATAAAGCCGTCCTTTCCAGATAAAACCCAGATCTCCAGAATTAAACCAGCCATTACCCACGAAGGATTCCCGATTAGCCTCTGGATTATTTAGATAACCAGGAGTTACCACAGGGCCACGAATTTGTAATTTCCCAATGACACCTTCTTTAACGGTCTGTTGGTGCTCATCAGCTATACGGATTTCAATACCAGGAATTACATCGCCTAGATCAACAAACTTATATTGACCTTTTCCTTTATCCTGAATGCTTAAGGTATTCGGCACCTCTGTAGGCAATACGCTCAAATAAATATCATTGTGATTATTATAGGTAATACAAGTGCAACTCTCTGCCATGCCAAAGGCAGGTTGAACAACATTTTTATCTAGCTTATATAGCGCCAATAGATCGTTAAAGTTTCTGACGGTTGAAGGCAACACCTGTTCCCCAGCATTCATTAGATACTTCAATCGACTTAGATCTAATTCAGGCGAAGGTACTTCACTTTCTAGAGCATCAACCACCTTTTGAAACCCAAAATTTGGACTCCAGCTATGTGTTATTTGATATTTTGAAAGGGCTTCAATCCACAGTATTGGATCGGCTAGTACGGCTTGCGTAGGTAGCTGAAACTGATCGATGCCTAGCACCACATCTTTTATATGCGTAGTAAGCAAAGGCACTACATGATCGAAAGGAAGCCAATTAAGAGTTTTATCCGTATCTACATAATGATTGTGCTGCGCGACCGCTCTAACATGATGCATTACACCGCTATGAGTAATCTGAATCGCTTTGGGTGTACCAGTGCTACCTGATGTTAACTGTAAGAAAGCCACTTCATTGCTTAAAACAGGCCTTAATTGGAGCGCCTCTATATTCTGTTCCACTGGAAGATCTTGCGCCGAGGGTAGGCACTCGCTCGCAGAGACCACTGCTATTTTATGATTGAGAAAAGCTTTAGTTTCTTTAACAACAGCGCTATCGGCTATAACGGCGATATCACCCATGGAAGTGGCTACGTTATACAGCTTTGCCGCGAGTGCATTATCTCTGGCTAGTTTGTTAGGTTTGGCAATAACTAAAGGCTTGTATCCAGCAATAACAAGGCCCCACCATACAGCGAAAAATGCTTTGCCTACATCCATTTGCAAAATCACTATATTCGCTTTCGGCCCAACTTCGTTGATAAAGTTCTGACTTAATAACTTTTCGCAAACGCTGAGAGCATCCCTAAACAGATCTCCATAGCAATATTTTTCATCCGCGCCATTCATCTGAATAAAGGTAAAGCCTCCGAGCGGCTTACGGATTGCTGTTAGCTTTAGTGCTTCAATGAGACTTTGAGTATGTCCTGAATCTGAAGCCAATGAGGGTCCCGAGGCATATGCCAAACCGCGATTATCTAGTCCTAATGAATC
>JAKSAW010000351.1 GCA_022361455.1 Pseudomonadales bacterium
CTCTCGGGCAATCCGCTCTTGCCAAGCGCCGGCATCTCACCCTTGATCACTGCATCGAACGTGAGGACGTCGGGTAGGTCGGTCAGCGCTTTCTTCTTTGGCTTGCGCTTCTTCGCACCGTCGGTTTCATTGCGCGGTCCCGACGTCGTGAGCGTCTTGCCGTCAACGACGAAGTTGTGCGTGTGCCCTGGACCTTGCTTGGCGTTACCGACGGTGACCTTGCGACCACCAGGAAGCGTCAGACGATGACTGTGTGGGTCACCATCGTTGGAGCTGGTCACGAGCTCGGCGCCACCAACCCGCACGGTGTGAACGTGCGGCGCCTTCGCAATCTGTTTGCTGCCGCCACTGCCGTCTTCCGACTTCTTGTCTTCGTGTGCCGGCTTCTTCGCCTTCTTCGTCTTGCCCGCGAACGCTTCGACCTGACGCAATCGTTGGGATGCCTGTGCACGGGTGGCGAAGCATCCGAAGCTTCGATCGGAAGTCTCGGCGAGAACACAATACTTGCCGTCGCGCTGGACGATCCGTTTCTTCACGCGAAGATCGGGATCCTTGGCGAGCTTCTCGACGGGAACAGCTCCCGGACCATCGTACGGATCCGGAAGCTTCTCCTCGTCGCGCTTCGTAATGCGACGACGTTTCTTCACAGTCCTACTCGGCGGCGGGCTGTGCCTTGGCCGCCTTCTTCGCCTTGTAGCGCTTCTCGAGCTCGCTGCCCTTGTCGAAACCGAAGAAGGTCATCTCATCGACGTCGGGATCTTCGTCGTTCATGTCGGTGGGGAAGTGCACCGGCGCGGCCTTGCTGACCTCGTCGGGCTTCTTCTCCTCACCCTTGGTGACCTTCTCGTCTTCCTTGGGCTTGGGATCCGGCTTCGGCGGTTCGCCGTTGTCGGGCGTCGCGTGTTCCTTGAGTACCTCGATCATCTTCTCGATGGCACCGATCGCCTTCGCGAAGTTGCCGTCGGCGAACGGGGCACCGGAAGGACCGGCGGGGGGCGGCGTGATGTTGCCGCCACCGGAAGGCGGGGTCGGGATCGACGCGGGCTGCTGATCGTCGCCGTGCGACGTCGGTGCGGAACCCGGCGCGGCGCCGGCGGGGGGCGTCGCTCCATTCGGTGAATCCGTGGTCGGCCACTGGCCGGGATCACGGAACGTCGGGATCGTCATCGCACCGGCGGTCGGACCTTCGAAGTTCTTCGCAATCTCCAAGCACTTGGCGAGGTACGCGAGACGAGCGCCGCGAAGCTTCTCATCGGTCTCGGACTTGAGCACCTTGAGATGCTTGGACACGTGACGGACGAAGCCTTCGCGATCCACGTCGACGGTGTCGACGTTCTTCTTCAGATCGGCCATGGCCTCATCGAGCTCTTTGAGTGCGTCTTCGAACATGATTCCTCGTCAACGGGTGAAAGACGTGCGTAGCATCGCAGATCGAGGGGCACCCGACAAGCAGCCGGTTTCAGACGTCAAGAATGGCGTCGGTAGCGAGACCCGTTCGATCCTTGCCTACCCAAGCCTTCCTTCGATCATCGGGTTCCCACGCGGCACCGTCGAGATGACATCGAAGCGCGTGTGGAAGCTCATCGAGGATACGAGGCATCGACCAACCGAGATCGCGTCGAAGGATGATGAGGACCTTCGAGCAAATCGCGAAGC
>JAKSAW010000424.1 GCA_022361455.1 Pseudomonadales bacterium
CGTGCTGTTCTTCGGCGGTTTCATCCTGATGCAGATCAGCATCAATCGCTACGGTGCCGGTTTGACGGGAGCCTTCGCCAAGCTGGGGATTCTGGTCCCCATGGTCGCCTCTTTGATCCTGTGGCGGGAGTATCCCGGCATCCCGCAATGGTTGGGAATTGGTCTCTCGCTCGCCGCCATTGTGATGACCATGAAAAGCGGCCCCGGAAACTTACGCCCCTTGTTATTAATGGTATTGATCGTGGTGGGCTGTGCGGAATTCAGTAATAAGATCTTTGAGAAGTACGGCGAGCCCGCGCATACCTCGTTATTCCTGGTGGGCGCCTTTGCTACGGCCGCCCTTTGCAGCGCAACCGCCTGCTTGATCCGCCGCCGTCGGGTTACCGCTCCAGACCTGCTGCTGGGTTGCCTGATCGGCATTCCCAATCTGTTTTCATCCTGGTTTCTGATTGCCGCGTTGCGAGACCTGCCCGCCGCTCTGGTCTTCCCGGTTTTTTCGGCGGGCTCGATCATTCTAATTCTCTTCGGCAGCGCCCTTTTCTTCGGTGAACGGCTGAGTTCGAGTGACCGTCTCGCCGTGGCGCTGATGCTGCCCGCTTTGATTCTGATAAATTTGTAGATCCCGGAATTCCGCAATCCTCGCGGGCCAGGCGACTTCGCGGGAACCTCCGCCGGATCTCGCTCATGACCTGATCACAACTGCCGAACTCATTCGTCTCTATAAATACCGGGTAGCGAAACGAATGACTCGAATCAGATTCGGGCAGATAGATTTTTTAACCGAGGATAGAATGAATCTTTTGGCACAGGACAAAATTGCGCGATATTTGGAGAACCGTCTGAGTCTGGGAGGGGCGGTCTCCGCGGCGGCCAATGCCGGCTTGGGAAAAGGATTGGTCCATGTGGCCCACAACGGCATGGAATGGTTTGAGTCTTATCATCAGTTGTTGTATCGGGCGCGTCAGATCCTGACCGGATTGATTTGTGAACGGTTGCGGCCGGCTGATCACGTCCTATTGCAACTGGACCAAAGCGATGAATTTGCCGGTGTTTTTCACGCCAGTATACTCGGCGGGCTGGTCCCCGTGGTATTGCCCTTGGGCACGGGCGATGACACCGCCCATGGGGATTTTTTGTCAATCTATGAACACTACCCATCGGGGGTGGTCGTGTGTAGCGATGCCATGGCGGATGAGTTGCGCGCTTTATGTGAGCCGACTCGGGAAGCTGCCCGGATTCTGAATTACAGCAGCCTGCCCGATCACCCGGTGACCAGCACCTGTCATAGTGCCGATCAGGATGAAATCGCCTTGATTCTGGCCGGGTACACCGAGAAACCTGAACTGAAGGCTTACAGTCACCGGGATGTTCTCTCCCATGTTCACCGGGTTGCCCGAGCTTCGGAGTTGCTTGACGAAAACGTGTCGATCAGCTCGCTGCCTCTTTCTCATACATCAGGGATCATTCCGCTCCACCTGGCACATATGCTGTGCGGCATGACGCAGGTGGTAGCGAATACGAATGTTTATGACGATCAGCCGGAAAACTTTCTGGAGAAGGTCCGGAAGCACGAGGCCAATATCGCGGCATGCCCCACATCCGAGCTTAGGGATCTGATTCAGGCCGGCCGAGAGATTGGTATTGGTGATTGGGATCTATCGTCTCTGCGCCTTTTGTACAGCGACCTGGAGGATGATTTGGTTCGCGACCAATTCACCGAGTTTTTCGGTGACGCGGGCTTAAGCTCGGATGCCTTGACCTCGGGATTGCAGATTGTGGCGGAATTCTTTCCGGCGTCACCGGGTTCGTGGGAATCGGCGATGCCGACGATGCAGTTACCGCCCGCGGAGGAAGAAATTGCTAGGCCGGAGGTGGAGAAGGAATCCCCGGCCGAACCGGTTAGAGAATGCGAAGATGTGCCTTCTGCAGTGACCCTGGAACCCGAGCCGGAGTTCACGCCGGAATCCACCGCGGAGCCCGAGTTGGAGTTAGATCCTGACCCAGCCCCCGATTTCGTGACCGAACCGATCGAGGGTCCTGATTTCATTGCCATGCCCGCGGATGAGTATATCGGAACGCCGGTGCCGGAAGAGGAAGAAACGGGAGTGGAGCCTGAACCGGCCCCGGAAACGCCGGA
>JAKSAW010000414.1 GCA_022361455.1 Pseudomonadales bacterium
ATTTCATTAGAAAATGGAAGGGAGGCTTTGGAATGGATGTACTCAGGAAATATTCCGGATTTGGTAGTGGCAGATTTGAATATGCCAGAGATCAATGGTTTTGAATACATTGAAAAGGTAAGAGAGAGTGGTTTTGAAAAACCACTGCTCTTTCTGGGCCTGGTTCATTTACCTCTTTACCATTTAAAACAACGCCACCTTTGGATGCTTGGTAAAGACCCGCCACAATATTCAACACAGTTGATTTACCGCAGCCAGAGTGGCCAATCAGTGATACGAACTCACCTTTTTCAATTTTCAAATCTACATCTTTTAGCGCAGTAAAAGGCCCGTTTGGTGTCGGGAAAACCATATCTACGCCAGTAATATCTAGTAATACACTCATCTCAAATCTCCGCAATTTGAATTAAATCTATAAAATACTGGGTTACATACTTGCTGATTTATCCCAGGACACGAATCGTTGCACCAATAACATCAAGCGATCGAGCAAGAAACCAATCACACCAATCACTATAACGGCGGCCATGATTCGGCCAAGTGAACTAGAGCTTCCGTTTTGAAACTCATCCCATACAAATTTTCCTAAACCAGGGTTTTGCGCCAACATTTCAGCTGCGATTAATACCATCCACGCAACACCTAATGACAAACGCATACCGGTAAAAATCATGGGAATAGATGCAGGTAAAACAATTTTTTGCACATGCTTAAGTGCGGGCAGGCGCAATACTTTACTTACATTAAGTAGGTCTTTATCAATTGAAGCAACACCAACAGAAGTGTTGATTACCATAGGCCACAAACAACATAGCGTTACGGTAATCATCGAAACTACGAATGATTTAGCAAACATTGGATCCGGGCTCACATACAAAGCACTGACCACCATGGTAACCAAAGGCAACCATGCGAGTGGCGAAACCGGCTTGAACGTTTGGATAATCGGGTTAATTGCGGTATTCAACGTTTTACTTAAGCCGATCGCTATACCCAGCGGAACAG
>JAKSAW010000114.1 GCA_022361455.1 Pseudomonadales bacterium
ACCATATGGATCTGTGCCAGAAAAACCACCGCAATGGCTTGGTAGAGAGACGTGCCATCCATATTCACAGTAGTACCCAGAGGAATCGTAAATGAGGCAACGCTATTCTTAACCCCCAAGCGTTTTTCAACAATTCCCAATGTAATGGGCATGGTAGCTGCACTACTAGCAGTACTAAAAGCAAACATAATTGCTGACCACATGCGGCGAACAAAGATCAGCGGATTAACGCGCGCTATAAATTGCACGATAGCGCCATAGGTAAAGAGCACATGAAGCATCAGTGCGAGTATCACCGCAAATACATATTTACCCAATCCCAACAAAATATCCGGTCCTTGATTGGCGAACACTTTCGCTACAAGGAAAAACACACCATAGGGCGCTAATTGCATGACCAATTGCACCAACTTCATAATCACCACATTCAGATCGACAAAGACGCGAGTGATTCGCTCTCCCGCTTCACCTGTATGAGTTAAAGCAACACCCACCATGATCGCAAACACAATCACCTGCAGCATTGCGCCTTCAGACATGGCTTGAATAGGATTTGAGGGAAAAATATTGATCAACACCTGGGTAAAAGGTGGTGGCTGTTTGGCTTCAAAATTAACGGACTGATCAATGTGTATCCCGGCACCGGGATCAATCAAGCTAGCCATCACCAATGCCAAGGTTATGGCGACACCAGTTGTCATTAAATAGAGGAGGAAAGTCTTAACACCTAAACGACCCAGGCTTTTTACTTCTTCGGTGGCCGCTACACCGCAAATGAGAGACACGAATACCAACGGCACTATCATCATCTTCAAAAGATTAACGAAGATTTTGCCACCAACGAGGAATACACCATCGACAATGTATTCTTTGAGGAATACCGCCACACCGGAGTCAGGGCTGCTCAGAATGATAAAGTAAAAACCACACCCAATCGCAAAACCGACTAACAAGCCGATACCAATTTTTAATGTCAGATTATTATTATCTGCTTCCTGCACCCGAAACCCCTAGGTCATTTCTAGTTAGTGTAGTTGAACTATCACGAACAACGTCGAATAACGTGAAAAATCGTCCATAAGCCTTTGTATTAAGAAAGTATTCACCAGCCTATAGGGAAGTTAGGATAGCAATCCCCCCATCAGATCGCTATAGGCCGAAATGCAAGTACAACAATCCGGCTACGGTATAGACACAGTGTTAACCATGGGAGTTACAAAACTGCGCCTAAATAGAGGCTTTGAGCAATAAAAAAGGGCGGTTATACCGCCCTCATATTACTTAGCTTTTTTCTTCTTCTTTGGTTTCAGGTGCTTAACTAAGCCCATAAACCACATCATTAAGCCCACATCACCCAACGCTTTAATATCTTGAGTTTGCATGCCCTTCATAAAGACCATGGGGTCTTTGCCAGCCTTCATAATAGTTTCCACCGCAAAAGGCGCATCTTTAAATGAAAGCGTGAGAGAAGGGTTATCGTGCTGGCCACCAAAAGGGTGCACCCGCTCGTTTTTGATCACATAATGGCGCGCGATTTTGCCGTCATGTGTTTGAAATTGGAGGATAATATCCTGATCTTCTAGCTTGCGTTGAAAATCTTCATTGTTTCGAGCAAGCCACCACATACGCAGGCCAAGGACCCACAACATAAACCAAAACTTCATAGTAATTCCCTTAAAATAAAAACACCCAAGCCGAAAAATACCGCTCTTAACCTTAAAGAGACCCTCGTGCTGACCACATCAAAGCGATGTTTTTCTATTCAGCAACCTTATCTTTCAATGCTTTACCAGGTCGAAAATGAACCCCGTTTGACGCAGGAATGGTGATGGGTTCCCCAGTCTGTGGATTACGGCCCTGGCGCTCTTTGTGCGCCTTAACCTCAAAAGAACCAAATCCAACCAATGCCACCCGCTGCTGCCGACTTAACGCGAGCGTGATTTCATCGAGAATCACATTGAGTAGATCCCTTGCATCATCTTGTTTCAGGGACAGCGTTTCAGCGAGACGCTTCTCTACCTCAGTTTTAATCATGAATCACCCTCAGCTAGCAATTAGTCTTCTAGCTCTTCAAAGTCTTCTTTGCCAACACCACAGTCTGGACAAACCCAGTCTTCATCGATGTCTTCAAATTTTGTGCCAGGCGCAATCCCGTCATCAGGATAGCCTTCAGCTTCATCGTATACCCAACCACAAACGATACATTCCATTTTTTTCATAACAATACCTATAAAAGCAAGTGCCAAATGGCAACATACAACGTCAACAACAATTTAGCGGGGGCGACTCGTCTAAAAACCCAACGTCGCACCTGCAAATGGCCAACGGCCAAATTCACGCTCAAAACTCGAGCATTGCCTGCAAAAGCAAGTTCAGCGCGCAAATCTATCAAATTTACCCACGACATTCATCAACCAACTCTGTAATAAAATGTGGTTTTGGTTACACTAGCACCCCAATTCTATTATCAACTGTCACATTCGTTTGCCCGTGAGTAGCTTCGCACCCCAATCTCAGCTCCATAACCTGCTGAAAACATTTAACTTTCAAGGTATTCCACGATTCAAGGTACCCCGCGAGTACCGTACCTGGCTGTTTGACCCCGGCTCACTCACCAAAAAGTTAGTGCTAGCTAGCAACGGTGATTTTAGGGTCGAAGTACTGCGTCAATACCATGGGCCGATTACGGTAGAAGAACAGCTCGCTTTAGCCAGTGAGGCTCGATGCCTGCCTTTTATTCGCGAAGTGCAATTGATCTGCAATGGAGAACCCTGGGTATTTGCCCGAACAGTGATTCCTCGTGTCACAGAAGCAGGACCAGGGAGATACCTCACCCGGCTTGGCACAAAGCCACTAGGAGTTGCTCTATTTAATGACCCCAACATTAGCCGCGGAGCCATTCATGTAAAACGCATCAAAGGCCACCATTTACAGTTGGAAAATGTGCCAGGATCAACCGATATCTGGGGTAGGCATTCTAGCTTCTACCTTCATAACAAGCCTCTCCTAGTGAGTGAGTACTTCCTTCCTAATTGCCCCATGTATGCGAACTCAGATCCATAGCGCTTGCCCCTAATCCAGCTAGCGCTATAATGCCAGCTCCCATCGGAGGTAAGTTCGTGTCAAAACAATCCAAGTTAGATGAACTAAGAATGAGTAACTCTCCCTGGCGGCGAGTTCCTGATTTTATTCAATTGATGCGATTAGACAGGCCCATAGGAATCTATCTGCTACTGTGGCCAACCCTCTGGGCACTGTGGATTGCCAGCGAAGGCCTTCCCTCTATCAAGCTACTAGTGATTTTTATCGGTGGAGTGGTGTTAACCAGGGCCGGCGGCTGCGTTATCAACGATTTTGCCGACCGAGATTTCGATGGCCACGTAGCTCGAACAGAAAATCGTCCTCTAGCTACTGGCAGAATTAGCAGCAAAGAGGCACTGGGGCTTGCCGCCGTTATCGGCTTGCTGGCCTTTGTTTTAGTGCTGTTTACTAACCAGCTGACCATCATGTTGTCATTTGGCGGACTCGCGCTTGCCTGCGCGTATCCCTTCATGAAGCGCTACACCTATTTTCCTCAAGCGGTCTTAGGTGCTGCATTTGCTTGGTCCATCCCCATGGCTTTTGCCGCAGCCACGGAATCAGTACCCATACACGCCTGGTTAATCTACTGCGCCACCCTGCTATGGACCATGGCCTACGACACCTTTTACGCGATGGTGGATCGGGAAGATGATATTAAAGTGGGTATAAAATCCACCGCCGTTCTATTTGGGGAAGCTGATTTGGTGATCATTGCCACTCTTAACAGCTTGGCTCTTATGGCACTGATTTTTCTAGGAAATAAGCTTGGTTTTAGCGGCTGGTATTATGGTGGTTTGTTTGTCGCTACTTTATTATGGGCTTGGCAGCTTTGGATCTCGAAAGATCGCCATAAAGAAGCCTGTTTCAAAGCCTTTTTACACAATCATTGGGTGGGCGCTTCGATCTTCGTCGGCATCTTTCTACACTACAATCTCACCTAACAACTGGGCTCACGGATATTTTATAAACAACACTGTCCCACAAACGTCATATTAATGTAACATCGACACAGTCTAATAGTTACTGTTAAGTGACAGAAGAGAGACAGCGAGCAATGTCCGAGACCAAAATTCTAATCGTTGATGACGAAGAAGCCATTCGCGAGATGATTTCCGTGGCCCTTGAGCTGGCTGGATTCTCCTGGCTGGAGGCAGATAACGCTCAATCGGCCCATTCAATCATTGTTGATAATCGCCCAGATTTAGTACTGCTTGATTGGATGCTACCCGGTATCAGCGGCATAGAGTTAGCCCGTCGCCTCAAGCGTGATGAAACAACCCAAGAGTTGCCCATCATCATGCTCACTGCGAAAACTGAGGAAGATAATAAAATTCAGGGCCTTGATGCTGGCGCAGACGATTATGTTACTAAGCCATTTTCGACTCGTGAATTAATCTCCCGCATAAATGCTGTTTTAAGACGCACTAAAGGTGACAAGCAGAAGACCATTAAGGTCGATCACCTAGTACTTGATCCAGTCAGTCACCGCATCACTGTTCACGAATCCCCCGTAGAGATGGGCCCAACAGAGTATCGCCTTCTCGAGTTCTTTATGACCCACCAAGACCGAGCCTATTCCCGCGCGCAACTTTTGGATCACGTGTGGGGCGGCAACGTGTATGTTGAAGACAGAACTGTTGATGTTCATATTAGACGGCTACGTAAAGCACTGCAGCCACACCAATACGATCATTTAGTTCAAACAGTACGCGGTACCGGATATCGTTTTTCTAACAAAATCTAAGCACTGAGAAAGCACACATAAATTATGGGCTGATAGACTTTCACAGTGCTGACGCATCATTTATAGTTTTATGAGTGGAGCTGATACTAGAGGTTCGGAACCAATGTTGAAGCGATGGAAAGCTGAACTGAACCAGTTTATTTTGCTGATTATCATCGGCGGTGTTTCAGGATGGGCCATTAACCTTACGGGCTGGGGCATTGCTATTGTCTTAACGTTCTACAGTTTTTGGTTGCTCATACGATTGCGAGATGTAGTAATCTGGATTGAAGCTAATGACGAATCGGAAGCGCCTGAAAGCACGGGCATTTGGGGTGAACTCCTAGATACTCTCAACCACCAGAAAAAGCACAATCGCGAAGTAAAGGAAGGTCTAGAAGACATTCTGGAGCGAGCTCAGGAATCCACGGACGCTATAGATGAAGCGATTGTGGTTACCAACCACACTGGCGCTATCCAATGGTTCAACCAGGCTGCTGTCGACTTACTCGGTTTGCAAAGACCTACCGATTACCAACACCCCATTACCAACTTGGTGAGAGATCCACGCTTTGTTAACTTCTTTAATGAAAGCGACTTTAGCCAAGGGTTAGAAATTCCCTCCCCCAAAGACAGCCAAATCATGCTCCAAGTCTCAGTTACTGTTTTCGGTGAAAGTAATGATCGACTAATGCTGGGACGAGATATCACTCGACTTCATAGCTTAGAGCAAATGCGCAAAGACTTCGTGGCTAATGTATCGCACGAGCTGCGCACGCCTTTGACTGTTATAAAGGGTTACCTTGAAACCTACCTTGAATCGCTAGATCCACAACAGCAACGAGCTATTTATCGCGGCATGGAACAAATGAACCAGCAAGCAATTCGAATGGAATTGTTAGTTTCTGACTTACTACTACTATCAAAACTAGAAACAGAGAGCGCCCACTCATCTGTAGCGCCAGTTAAAGTGCCACAATTGCTCAAGCAGGTGCAGAATGATGCTCTGGCAATGAATGATGAGAAGAAGCACCAAATACTGTTGGACGCAGACGCATCACTGTTACTGCTTGGGATCGAGAACGAGCTGCGAAGCGCCTTTTCTAACCTCGTCATTAATGCCGTGAAATACACACCACCAGGTGGCACTATCGAAATAAAGTGGTGGCAAGATGATGATGGCGCTCATATGTCGGTGTCCGATACCGGTATTGGTATTGATGAACGCCACATCCCGAGATTAACTGAGCGCTTTTATCGAGCAGACCCAAGCCGACACTCAAAAACTGGGGGCACTGGCCTTGGATTAGCAATCGTTAAGCACGTATTGAAACACCACGATGCCACTCTGGATGTTAAGAGTGAATTAGATGTCGGCAGCGAATTTATTTGCCACTTTCCATCGCGCAACACCTTTAGACAAGCTAAAAACGACCAAAGCCAATCTGTTGCGTAGTCAGCCATCCAAGAGTACGCAGATTATTAAGGGAATCAGTCTCGAAAATTAGTGTACTGTAACGGCATTTCAAAGCTGGAATCTTTTAACAATGCGATTGCTGACTGCAAGTCGTCACGCTTTTTACCGTTAACGCGAACCTGATCTCCTTGAATAGAAGCCTGAACTTTTAACTTAGACTCTTTGATCATTTTAACCAGCTTCTTAGTTTGCATAGAATCCAAACCTTGACGAAGCGTAACCTGTTGCTTCGCCTCTGCAACATTAACGTCAGGATCAGCGACTTCAGCGCAAGCAACATCAATTCCCCGTTTAATCAATTTGGTTTCAAGAATATCGAGAAGCTGTTTTAGCTGGAAGTCAGCTTCTGCAACCATCGTAATCACATTATCGTTTTGCTCAAACTTAGCGTTAGTGCCTTTGAAATCAAAGCGATTGGTCACTTCACGATTAGCCTGATCTACAGCATTGGTGACTTCGTGCATATCAATTTCAGAGACGATATCAAATGAGGGCATATTAGGTTCCATGGTTATATCATTAATCCAATAGGCTATAGGTTACTCACTGCATTTAAGCTTGCCAATAGCGCTAACGACAATGGCTGAGATTGCTATACTTAATAGACCGTTGTTAACCAATGAGCGACATGGAATGAAACTGTTCGTCAGAATGATGATGTTTATGGTGGTTCTTGCTTTGGCAGGCCCTTTCTTACTAAAAGGCCCTAATGGCCAGCCACTAATAAGCCTTAAGGATTTTAATATACCCGATTTTTCGCTTCCTAAAGCACCACAGGAAGATTTGTCTGGAAAAGAGCAAGAAGCCTGGATTTCTTGGTCGAAAGATAACCCTCAAGCCCAGCAACCAAAAGTTTATATTATTGATCCTAAAAGCCAGCAGCCTATGCCACAACGCCCCGGTGTGTACTACCGCTGGAAGGATCAGAATGGAATCTGGCAATTCTCTACCAAGCCAAATCCTAATACCGCAAATATCGTGGTTGAAACTGATCCTAATGCTAATGTGGTGCAATCTTTGTCTAACGATAAAATAGATTCAGCACTAGGTCGCGTAAGAGAGACAGCTCCTGTTCAAGGGGCGCCAAGTGCTCCAGAAGAGTCGTCTATTCCTCTTCCTACCACTATTCCCATAACTGAAGTACCGGATTTAATAAATCAAGCTAAGGCGGTACAAGACCTAGTGAATAAGCGAACAGAAATCATTGAAAAAAATAGCTTCTAAGAAAAACAAAAAAGCCTCTATTAAGAGGCTTTTTTTAGATATAGACGAAAAACTGTTTCACTGTCACTATCTGGAGCTAGTCTAGCTGATTATTATCAAGCAACCCTTCTTCTTCTAGCTTAGTGATCGACATATGACGTACGTCTGTACCCTTCACCAAATAAATAACCTGCTCAGCAATGTTGCGCGCATGGTCACCAATTCGCTCAAGTGCTCGTAAGCTCCACATTACATTGAGTACTCGCTTAATATAGCGAGGATCTTCCATCATAAAGGTTACTAGCTGACGCATGGCAGATTCATATTCCAAATCCACATCTTTATCTTCTTTGACCACATGAGCTGCCTGCTGCACATCAAAACGTGCAAAAGCATCAAGGGCCTGATGCAGCATAGTAGATACATGATTACCTATATGACGCACTTCAATATAACCACGAGGAAGAGCACCATCTTCGGAAAGCTTTATTGCCATCTTGGCAATTTTATTAGCTTCGTCGCCAACGCGTTCTAAATCCACATTGGCTTTAGTCACAGCCACAATCAAACGTAGGTCACTAGCAGCAGGTTGGCGTAAAGCAATCAATCGCGTGCACTCTTCATCAATCTGACGCTCAAAACCATTAATTTGTTTTTCAGTGCTAATCACTTGTGCTGCTAAACCGCTATCGATATCAATTAGCGCTTGCACCGAGTCGATCACCTGCTTCTCGACCATGCCACCCATATTCAAGATATGAGTGCGAATCTCTTCAAGATCATCGTTATAGCGTTGTGATATGTGATGGGTATATTCGTCACTACTCATTGCTGTTTTTCCGTTGCATTGATTTTGTTATAAAGCGTCCAGCCATGGCCGCCGCTAGTTATAAAACGTTTATGTTAACCATAACGACCAGTAATGTAGTCTTCCGTTTTCTTCTGCTCTGGATTGGTAAACAACGAATCCGTATCTTTGTATTCGATTAAGTCACCCAAATACATGAATGCAGTATAGTCAGACACACGAGCAGCTTGTTGCATATTGTGAGTAACGATCATAATGGTGAATTGTTCTTTCAATTCATTAATCAATTCTTCGATCTTTAACGTAGAAATTGGATCAAGCGCAGAACAAGGTTCGTCGAGCAATAAAACTTCAGGCTCTACGGCGATAGTGCGGGCAATAACAAGACGCTGCTGTTGACCACCTGACAATCCTAATGCGTTATCGTGAAGACGATCTTTAGCTTCATCCCACAAAGCTGCACCTTTAAGCGCCCACTCAACACGCTCATCGATTATACGCTTTTTCTTAATACCCTGAATACGCAGGCCATATGCAACGTTTTCATAAATAGTTTTGGGGAAAGGATTCGGCTTCTGGAACACCATACCCACACGACGACGTAGATCAGTTACGTCAACGTTACGGTGAAATATATCGCCTTTATCGAAGATAATTTCACCCTCGGTACGGCATGAATCTACCAAGTCATTCATGCGATTAAAGCTGCGCAGCAAAGTAGACTTACCGCACCCAGAAGGACCGATAAACGCGGTTACTTTTTTGCGCGGGATCTTCATGTTGATGCCATGCAAAGCACGCTTATCACCATAGTAAAGTTTGAAGTCCTTAGTTTCGACACAGATCTCTTCGTTCTCTAAGCTTAGAGCTTCTTTGGTTTGAGAACCGATTGGATTCTGTACTTTCACTCTCTCTTCAGCGTCTGGAGCTGGATTTACGGCTGCGGTCGTCATCTCTACACCTTGATGCATTTCATTCGTTGAATTTGTCATGGCTTTCTCACTCTATGTTTCAAGCGCCCGATACTTCTCGCGAAGCCTGTTACGGATCATTACCGCAGTGAGGTTAAGTATCGCAATAACAGCCACTAAAAGGAATGCTGTTGCGTAAACCAATGGTCTCGCTGCCTCAACATGGGGACTTTGGAAGCCCACATCATAGATGTGGAAACCTAAGTGCATGAATTTACGGTCTAAATGTAAGAAGGGTGCGTTGCCATCCACCGGTAACACCGGTGCTAGCTTAACTACACCAACCAACATTAGGGGTGCAACCTCACCAGCTGCGCGGGCTATCGCTAGAATCAATCCAGTCATCATCGCTGGACTCGACATGGGTAAGATTACTTTCCAGAGCGTTTCGAACTTAGTGGCTCCCAGCGCCAAGCTACCTTCACGTACTGTTTTTGGAATTCGCGCCAAGCCTTCTTCAGTCGCAACGATAACCACTGGTACTGTAAGAATAGCCAAAGTTAAAGAAGCCCACATTAAGCCAGGGGTACCAAAAACAGGTGCTGGAGCTGCTTCCGGGTAGAAAACCTCATCAAGCGAGCCACCCACGAAATAAACAAAGAAGCCTAAACCGAATACACCGTATACGATGGATGGCACACCCGCTAGGTTATTCACAGCAATACGAATTGTACGAGTGAGTGGGCCTTGGCGAGCATACTCACGAAGATATACTGCAGCAACCACGCCGAACGGTGTCACGATAACGGACATCAAAAGTACCATCATGACCGTACCAAAGATCGCGGGAAAGATTCCGCCCTCGGTATTTGCTTCACGGGGATCTCTTGTTAGGAACTCTGTGAATCGCTCAACATAAAACACGATCTTTTCGGAAAATGCTAAGCCATTAGGCTGGAAAATATTAACAACTTTGGAGAAAGGGATTTCTGTTTCAACGCCCGACATATTTACAGCAACAAAGCTGTCTCGTGAAAGATCGGCCAACAAATCATTGCGTTCCTTTTGCAGAATTTTGAAACGCGCGTCAAACTCAGCACGCTCAGCTTGCAAATCCGCCTCAGCTTGAGGAGTTAAAGCACCTTCCAACTCTAGTGAACGACGTTTTAAACGCAATTTCTCGAGGCCATAGTTAATAGCACCGATATCACCTTTCTCAATGTCGGTAATTTGCTCCGATAGGGCAATCGCTCTATTCAAACGCGAGAATAAAACTTCGTGTGCACCGTCGCCTTCGGCAATAACTTGGCCGTTTTCCTTAACCGACCTCAAAAAGCCGTAATAATTTCCCCACTCCAAACGCTCTACATTAAGGATATCATCGGGAATAGTGATATCTTTGATGTTATCCGCTAACACCCATCTAAAATCTAATCCTGTAATATCACGGTTACCGGTTTTGACCAGTAAACGGTGAACTTCATCTACCCCCTCTTCAATAGGAATACCTGCTTCTCTTAAACGAATCGCAGGCACCCATTCTTCATTGGCTATTTCACCAATAATTCGATAAGAACCGCCCTCGGGCTTGTGATAAGTGCCATCGATTATCGTATGCGGCCAGAAATGACTTAATCCACGCACAGCGATTAAGCCCAACAAACCGATTACCATAATCATACTAATAGCAACGGCACCCCCATTTATCCATACCCAGGGTTCACCACGTCTAAACCATTCTTTCATGCTCATCATAATGCTATTTCCCCAAACCCCATTAAAGCGAACCGTACTTCACGCGCAATCGCTGACGCACAGTTTCTGCAGTGGTATTAAGAATGAAAGTAAATACGAACAACACCAAGCCCGAGAGGAACAGGATTCGGAAGTGGCTAGAATCGACTTCAGCTTCTGGCATTTCTACAGCAATATTCGCTGATAAAGTACGTAAGCCTTCAAAGATGTTCATATCCATGATTGGAGTATTACCCGTTGCCATTAACACAATCATGGTTTCACCAACAGCGCGACCAAAACCAATCATAACGGCCGAGAAAATACCTGGACTAGCAGTCGGTAATACGACTCGTACCAAAGTTTGCCAAGGAGTCGCACCGAGCGCTAACGAACCAAAGGATAGGTTTTTTGGTACAGCAAATATCGCATCTTCTGTAATAGAGAAGATTGTAGGAATGACTGCAAAGCCCATTGCCAAACCAACAATCAATGCATTACGTTGGTCAAAGTCAATGCCCAGATCTTGAGTCAACCATAAACGCATATCACCATCAAAGAAGAGCATTTCTATTTCTCGGGTGTAACCCATGGACAAGCCACCACCCAAAAGCACGACAGGAATGAGCATCACTGGAACCCATCCATCCGG
Source organism: Pseudomonadales bacterium (assembly GCA_022361455.1). Lineage (GTDB taxonomy): Bacteria > Pseudomonadota > Gammaproteobacteria > Pseudomonadales > Ketobacteraceae. Next base: position 11,590 of record JAKSAW010000114.1, read on the forward strand.
TATACGGTTACGCAAGTCCATTGGCACCAACGCCCAGAGATAAGCCGCCAAAACAATAATGATGGGCATTGTGAGCAACAGTGTGAATACACCCGGTAAACTATGCTCAATAAGTGGAGCAAGCCATAAACCAGCCAAGAAACCCAAAATTACCGTCGGCAATGCTTCCATCAATTCAATCGTAGGCTTAACTTTTGTACGTAGCTCAGGCGCCATAAAGTAAGCAGTGTAAATTGCGCCACAAATCGCCAAAGGCATTGCCATCAACATAGCGTAAAAAGCAGCTTTTAATGTACCAAAGGTCAACGGCATTAAGCTGAACTTGGGTTCAAAATCGTTACTCGCCGAAGAAGACTGCCAAACGAATTCCGGTTCGTTATAGTCTTCGTACCAAACTTTTTGCCACATGGATTTAAGTGACACTTCTGGGTGCTTGTTATTGATATCATAAATAGACGGCAGCTCGCCCTTAGGCTGAACAAGCATCACATCACCACGGGGTGACGCGATAATCCTCTCGATAGGGTTATCGGAAATTTTCTCATTGATAACGTTAGTTTCGGCCGTGGTATTAAAGAAGCCGATATTTCCAGCCGAATCACCAGCAATAAAGCCCTTGCGGCGATGCTCTATGTCGATAGAAATAATTGGGGCATCTGCTAATTTAAAATCACGAATCTTATATAGATCTAATTTATTTTGATCGTCTCGCGCAAGGAACCATTGTGATATGACTCCGCTTGAATCACCCACTAGTAATGCAAAACCGCCTAGCAAAAAGCGAAATTGAGTAACTTCCGCACCTTCAGGTGTTAGGCTTTTGGACCCTAAGCGCTCAGGCTGTTCTTCAATATTAAATATTTCTAGCTGTTTGTTATCTTCCAAAATATAAAGCCAGCGCTGATCCAAACTGACTAAGACTTTATTAACCTCACCCGCAAAAGCAGGCAATTTAATATCCGCTTGTTCTTCTAATGCAACTTCTTCATCAAACATGCTTTCAGTCTTAATAAAGCGTTTGATAACAACCTCGTTTGCATAATTGGCCGCAACGATAGTGAGCTTCTCTTCATTATCTCTGAAAGAAAAGCTCTTAAGTCTATTGCCTTCTAGCAATTCAATGGTGTCTTCACCGTAAGGATATTCAACAAATGGATATATTGTTCGATTATTATCATTATCAAATACATGACGATAGTCATGCTTTAAAATCACAGCTTCACCTTTTTCATTGGCTAAAGCGATTAATTCTGTGGAAGGAGCCTCTCGAGACACATACTTAATATCACCTAAAGGAATATCAATATTTTCAACAATGTCACCGGACTGGGTGTAATAGAAATAGGCTTTCTCGGGTTCTACATTCAAACCGATTTGACCCTGCTCCTCGATAGTACTAAAGATCGGTGAATCCCAATCAGCTTTTACTAACTGATTGCGTTCTTCCATTGAGGCAGGCAAGAACAGAGGGACAACTTCATAAAGCAAATAAAAGAAGATCAAACATATTGCTGCTATAACACTGATACCACCTAAAGTAATAGTTGCCTTGGCAGTTTCATCTTTGAATTTGCGAATCCTACGTGTTCTGGCAGCCGCCGCCTCAGATACCCCAAATTTTTGCTCGAACGAAGTTTCCATAAATACAACTTCCGCTGGTCTTAAAGTCTCGTTGTTAATTGCCAATCATTTGCATACTATTGACACAAAAACGGGGCCAGTTAGTGCCTAGCCCCGCCTTAAGATAACTAAGTGTTTGCTACTTAGTTAATGCCAAGTTTCTTCAAAGTCTTAGCAGCAGTTTTAGCAGGCAGAGGAATATAGCCATCTTTAACTACGATCTCTTGACCTTGCTTCGAAAGCACTAACTTAACGAACTCAGTCTCTAAAGGAGAAAGCGCTTTGTTAGGTGCTTTGTTTACATAAACATATAGAGCACGAGCTAGAGGGTAAGAACCGTCTAGAGCAGTTTCTGGAGAAGCTTCAACGAACTTGCCTTCTTTCTTAGCTAGAGGAAGAGCACGAACTGAAGAAGTCTTATAACCGATACCAGAGTAACCGATACCGTTGATAGAAGTAGATACAGACTGAACAACAGAAGCAGAACCAGGTTGCTCGTTTACGTTGCTCTTGTAGTCACCTTTACAAAGCGCTTTCTTCTTGAAGTAACCGTATGTACCAGATACTGAGTTACGGCCAAAAAGCTGGATGTCTTTGTTAGCTAAAGAACCAGTAAGACCAAGATCGCCCCACTTAGTGATGTCAGCTGCGCCGCCACACTTACGAGTAGAAGAGAAGATCGCGTCAACTTGCTTCATAGTCAAACCCTTAATTGGGTTGTCTTTGTTAGCAAATACAGCTAGAGCGTCGATTGCAACTGGGATACCAGTTGGCTTGTAGCCGTTTTTCTTTTCGAAAGCTTCGATTTCTTTGTCTTTCATTTTGCGGCTCATAGGACCGAAGTTTGAAGTACCTTCAGTCAAAGCTGGTGGCGCAGTAGAAGAACCAGCCGCTTGAATTTGGATAGCTACGTTAGGGTAAGCTTTTTTGAAGTCTTCAGCCCAGAAAGTCATCAAGTTGGCTAAAGTGTCAGAACCTACTGAAGATAGGTTACCAGAAATACCTGTGGTCTTAGTGTAAGTGGGAAGTGCAGAGTCAACCTTAGCTTCAGCCATGGCGGCAGTGGAAACAACAGCAGCGCCAGCAGTTAAGGCAACAGAAGCAACGATTTTCTTAAAGTTCATGATGCTCTCCGAGTTTTATGGTTTATTCGGGAGAAAGCGCATAGGAATCCATTGGGAGACGCCTTTTTGCTCACTCTTGCTGGGCACTATAGGGACGCAGTGTGACAATTATATTACAAATTCTTTGCAGACACTTGCGAAAATGTGGCCACGAGACTCACATAAAATTCAGCATTTCGCTTAGGCTTTTTTGCTAGCCTGAGACAGGGCCTAACGGATTCGGCTATAATGCGCCGGTTCGCTATTAAGTCCAAAAAAGCCATGAAGAATCAAACCATTATCAACACCCTTGAGTCATTGACCTTGGTCATCGGCAGACTAGCTACCCGCTTCTCTGTGCTTATTATGCTGCTGACGTTCATTGTGGTGGTTATGCGTTACGGTTTTAATACCGGATCATTACAGATTTTTGGCTGGAAGCTAAGTTCAATCGCCATTGATGAAACCGTGATCTATTTACACGCATCCTTATTCATGCTGGCAAGTGCTATGACTCTAAAAGAGGACGCACACGTCAGAGTGGATGTCTTTTATCGAAATTTCTCCTCTAAAATCAAGAGCCTAGTGAATTTGCTAGGCACCTTATTGCTATTATTTCCGATGTCTGGCGTTATTTTGTGGACTAGCCTGGACTACGTTTCTCTGTCCTGGAAAATCCAAGAGCACTCTCAAGAAGCTGAAGGTCTACCTTATTTATTTATTTTAAAAGGAATGATTCCCACCATGGCCATATTGCTTTTGGTTCAGGGTGTTTTCGAGATTATCAAGCACGGCATGCATGTACTGGGTAAAGGCCCCTTTCCTCAACAAGGCCACGAGGAAACGTTGTAATGGAATATATGGCCTTAGTCTTATTTGCGACCGTATGTATCACCCTAATGGCGGGCTATCCCGTAGCTTTTAGCCTGGGAGGGGTTGCCGTTATTTTTGCCGGTATCGGCATTGCCTTGGGAGCTTTCCCAGATACCTATCTAACACTGCTTCCCAGCCGCTTATTCGGCATTATGACCAACGAAACCCTATTGGCAGTGCCTCTATTTGTTCTGATGGGTGTTATGCTCGAAAAATCCAAGGTTGCGGAGAACCTACTGGAAACTATGGCACGTCTGTTTGGAAAGCTCCCTGGTGGACTCGGTGTGTCGGTGGCGATGGTAGGCATGCTGCTTGCGGCGAGCACAGGAATCGTTGGGGCAACAGTCGTGACCATGGGGCTACTGGCTCTCCCAACCATGCTAAAACGGGGTTATGACCCAAGCCTTGCTACCGGCAGCATTGCAGCCACCGGAACCTTGGGACAAATCATTCCTCCTTCTATCGCTCTGGTCTTGTTAGGCGATGTGCTATCAAATGCCTATCAAGAAGCTCAGCTACAACAAGGGATCTATGCCACTGAAACAGTGTCTGTTGGGGACCTATTTGTAGGCGCTCTAATCCCTGGCCTGACCCTGGTATTACTCTATGTCATCTACATATTAGGTAGAGCGATTGTACAGCCCCAATCTGCACCATCATTGGATACAGACAACACCCACTATGAGCAAAGCCTATTTGTTCAAGTTGTCAACGGATTAGTGCCCCCACTATTGCTAATTTTCGCCGTATTGGGTTCGATTCTATCTGGTATCGCCACACCTACAGAAGCTGCAGCGGTCGGAGCAATAGGCGCTACTTTACTCGCTGCTCTACAAGGACAATTAAACCTAAGTAAATTGAAAGAAATAACATCCACCACCGGCAAAGTAACCTGTATGGTGTTTGCTATTTTGATCGGCGCGTCATTGTTTTCATTGGTGTTTCGAGCCTATGGCGGAGATGACTTAATCCAATCGCTGTTCGAGCAAATGCCTGGTGGCGTTGTAGGTGCGACTTTACTCGTAATGGTGGTGATCTTCCTACTGGGCTTTATCTTAGATTTTATCGAAATCACGTTTGTAGTCGTGCCGATCGTCGGCCCAGTATTGCTTGCCATGGGACTCGATCCAATTTGGTTGGGTGTCATGATCGCGCTCAATCTCCAGACCTCTTTCTTAACTCCTCCATTTGGTTTTGCATTGTTTTACCTCCGAGGTGTTGCACCAAGTACCATACCTACTGCAACAATATATAAAGGTGTCGCACCTTTCATAGTGATTCAAATCTTAGCCATGGTGCTACTATCAATTTGGCCTGAATTGGCAACTTCTTTGCCAAAAGCCATTTATGGGCCTTAACTAGTCATAGATCTAGCTTAATAATGTGTCTTATCTGGTGCAGTTACAGAGACTTTGTAAACAGAAAGACATTCGTTGGGGTAAAACAAGGGGAGTAAGGGGTTGTTATGAGTGAAGAATTAGACGATATCAACGAAGATGTGCCCATGCCACTGGGGGAGCTTGCTCTACAAACTGTTGCCATGCCAGCAGACTCCAATGCGAATGGAGATATTTTTGGCGGCTGGCTTGTATCTCAAATGGACTTAGCTGGAGCAGTATCCGCAAATCGACTAGCGAAGGGCAGAGTTGCCACTGTCGCTATCGATACCATGGTGTTCCTACGTCCTGTAGCAGTTGGCTCAACGGTCAGTTGCTATACACAAATGATCGAAGTAGGGCGCAGCTCTATGGCAGTCAATGTGGAAGTTTGGGCACAACACCCGACTGATTCTGAACGCAAAAAAGTAACTGAAGGCAAGTTTACTTTTGTTGCCATTGATCAGAATGGCCGTACTCGCCCAGTACCAAGAAATTAAACACTAGTAGATAAAAGTATAATCCTGGCTGCACAGGTTCGTTTAGTTACACCACCTATTGCGCAGCCAGTTTTTCAGCGTTTATTTCCTCGCTTCAATATAAGCCTTTTCAGAAATTTCCGTATAGGGAATGACGTCATCACTAAATGCTTTAAAAGATTCATACACTTTTTTAGCAAACGCGTCTTTTGCAATGTTTTCTGCAATGACTTCGTCTGAAGCTTTCTTCAAGGCTTTAAGCACATCTTCGGGTAAATGCCTTACTTGAACACCATGCTTGCTCACCAATTCTTTCAAGGCTGCATTATTACGTGCGGTGTACTCATCCAGCATATCCTGATTAACTGCACGAGCAGCGTAAGTCACTATCGCCTTTAAATCGTCTGGTAATTTGTTCCATTCGTCTTTATTAACAATAAACTCCAGCATGGCACCTGGTTCGTGCCAACCAGGGTAATAATAATATTTCGCTGCTTTATGTAAGCCAAAGGTTAAGTCATTATAAGGACCAACCCATTCAGTCGCATCGATCGAGCCTGTTTGCAGTGAAGTAAATAATTCACCGCCAGGTAAGGTTACAGGTATGCCACCTAAACGTTCTAGCACTTCACCTGCTAAGCCGGGAATACGCATTTTGAGACCCTTTAAATCTTCAACGCTATTAATTTCTTTATTAAACCAACCGGCCATTTGCACACCTGTGCTACCGCCTGCAAATGGTACCAAGTTAAATTGCCCATAGAGCTCTCGCCATAATTCTAAACCACCACCATAATGTAACCAGCCATTCATTTCCTGAGCATTTAAGCCAAAGGGAACGGCCGTAAAAAATTGTGAAGCAGGGGACTTACCTTTCCAATAGTATGCTGCGCCATGACCCATTTCTGCGGCACCGCGGGAAACCGCATCAAACACTTCCATCGCAGGTACTAATTCTTTAGCACCAAATACTTTTACCTGAAGACGCCCATTACTCATCTCGTTAACTGCTTTGGCAAAATTTTCCGGGGCCGAACCCAAACCAGGAAAATGTTTTGGCCAAGTAGTAACAAGCTTCCATTTAAACGTTTGTTGTTTTGCCTCTGCAGCGACATTGGGGGCAGCTTGTTCTTCGCTCGAGCAACCACTCAAAAAAACTAAACTAAAGTAGGAAAGCAACACTATCAAAGGATAGTGAAAATACCTTTTGCTCATTATTAGCTCCTTTAAAAAGCAAATATTTTCTAATTAATTATTAAATAACTTCTAATTTCGCATATTGGGCGACTAAACGTTTCTCACCCACACCATCAAACATAACCTGAACTTGGGCATTGCCACCTTGCCCCTCAATTCGCATCACTACGCCCTCACCAAACTTCTTATGCATGACGCGTTGACCAAGATTATAAGGCAGGCCACTACCGACCGAAGACCAAGTGGATTTTTTGGAAATCGGTTTCGCGTTAAATGATACCGGTCGAGTTACTGTGGTATTCAACCTCACTTCTTGAATACACTCTGCAGGCATTTCACGAATAAAACGCGACGGAGGATTCATAGTTTCACTACCGAACATGCGTCGGCTTTCAGCATATGATACGTATAATTTCTTTTCGGCGCGGGTAATACCGACATAACATAAGCGGCGTTCCTCCTCCAAACGGCTTGGATCTTCGCAGCTTTGCTTCGCTGGGAACAATCCTTCTTCGACACCGCTTAAAAATACCACCGGAAATTCCAAACCTTTTGCCGCATGCAGTGTCATTAATTGAACCGCGTCCTGGTCTTGATCCGCCTGCGATTCACCAGCCTCAAGTGCAGCATGATCAAGAAAATCAAACAGGGTTACTGATTCTTCTTGATTCACTGCAAACTCGTTGCATGCCGATACTAGCTCCTGCAAGTTTTCGACGCGCGATTGTGCCTTCTCACCTTTTTCATTTTGATGAAATTCCAGCAAGCCAGAACGCTCAATCACAAACTCAGTTTGCTCATTCAAGCTTAACGATCGAGTATCCTGATCAAGCTGCTCTATCAAGCCCATAAACTGGCGAAGATTATTACCAGCTCGCGCTGGCAATAACTTATGGGACAGCATATCCAAAGCCGTTTCCCACAAGGATTTCTTTTGCTCTCTCGCTAACTGGCGAATTTTATCAACGGTTTTGTCACCTATACCACGGGTAGGCGTATTCACAACGCGTTCGAAGGCAGCATCATCATCTCGGTGACAAATAAGGCGTAAGTATGCCAGCGCATTTTTTATTTCTAAGCGCTCGAAGAACTTATGCCCTCCATAGATTTTGTATGGTATAGCGGCTCGAATAAGCGCTTCTTCGAGCACACGAGACTGGGCATTAGATCGATACAAGATCGCCATTTCGCTGCGCTGATAGTCTTCCTTAATGTAGCTTTCTATTCGCTCCACGATAAACCGGGCTTCGTCTACTTCGTTAAAGCCAGCATAAAGCGAGATTGGTTCCCCATCAGCACCTTCAGTCCAAAGGTTTTTCCCTAGGCGACCACCATTGTTGGCAATCACCCCGTTGGCAGCTTTTAATATATTGGCAGACGAGCGATAGTTTTGTTCCAAACGCACTACCTCGGCGCCACCAAAGTCTTCACTAAAGCGCTGAATGTTTTCGATACGAGCCCCACGCCAACCATAGATAGACTGATCATCATCCCCAACGATGGTTACCGAGGTTTTGCCGCCTGATAGCACTCTTAGCCATGCATATTGAACTGCATTGGTATCTTGAAATTCATCCACCAATAAATGCTTAAATCGCTGTTGATAGTGATCCAGCAAACGAGGGTTTTGCAGCCACAGTTCGTGGGATCGCAGCAACAGCTCAGCGAAATCAACCATACCACCACGATCACAGGTTTCCTGATACTGGCGATATACCTCTACCCAAACTTTTTCCAACGGATCGTTACGATGATCAATATGCTGCGCCCTTCGACCTTCATCTTTTTGCTGATTGATATACCACTGCAATTGCTTTGGCGGATATCGGGCTTCATCTAAATCCAACGAGCGGATAATCCGCTTGATAGCTCGCAACTGATCATCGGCATCAAGTATCTGAAAATTCTGCGGTAATCCCGCTTCTTGCCAGTGGGTCCTGAGTAATCGATGGGCAATACCATGAAAGGTACCCACCCACATGGCACCTAAGGGTCGATGTAACAGCGACTCAATTCTCTGACGCATCTCGGCGGCCGCTTTGTTTGTAAAAGTCACCGCTAGAATATTATGAGGCGCTAATCCTTGGGACTCGATCATCCAAGCCATTCGATGAACTAAAACTCGAGTTTTTCCGGAGCCAGCTCCAGCTAGAACCAAAAGTCGTGGAGATTGCGAGCAAACAGCCTGCTGCTGCGCTGCGTTTAATTGTTGTATGAGCTTGTTCACAGGGTCGATTGTGTTATCCAAATGGGGCGTTAAAGGGGAACATAGTTAATCTTAAGTATCAACTGTACCGCCTTGAAATGATTAGAATCTTCGATTTGTTGAGCTAGTCCAAAGTTTTTCCTAACAAAATTACCATTATTCAAAAAATCAGCCTATAGTTTGTTTAAACTGCCGTGCACCGTTGCGCCTGAAATTTGGGAATAACGATCACAGCATCCCCTTCCAGCACTCGCAATTCAATGCTCAGGGTAAAGAAAAACAATCATCAAAAACGGAGTTTTACTCTAATGAGAAAACGAACCCACTTTAAGGTAAAGGCCTTAGCGGCAGCATTAGCCTCCGCAGCCGTAATCCCTATGTCGGGACATGCCTATGAAACACAAGTAGGCGAAATTAATGTGCAAATTGATACTACCCTGTCCGTAGGCTTCGGTTGGCGTGCATCGGATATTGATTATGAAGGGGTTGGTCGCGAAAACGCCATTGCCGCAGGGCAAGATGTTGACTTCAACGAGGATTCAGCAAAGGTGACTGGAGCGCATCTTCACGGCACGGGCAGCCAAGACAACAGTAATCTTCGCTATGAAAAAGGCGAAACATTTTCGGAAATAGTTAAGGGTAGTGTTGATATAGATCTTACCTATCAAGACTTCGGAGCCTTTATCCGGGGTAGATTCTGGTACGACAATCGACTGGAAAAAGGACATGGGGGCAACACGCTTCCTGAATATTACGCCACTGATGACGGCGGTAATCCTCTAGAACCAAATCCAAAATTGGGTCGAGGCGGTGAGATTCTCGATGCTTTTATATGGGGCGATTGGTATATCAATGATATGCCACTAAACATGCGACTGGGCAAGCAGGTAATCAGCTGGGGTGAGGGCGTATTCTTCCCAAATGGAATTAACACCATAAACCCCATAGACGTTAACGCTCTTTTAGCACCCGGCTCAGAGTTAAAAGAAGCTCTTATTCCGGTTAAGGCCTTCTACGCTTCTTTAGGTTTAAACGAAAATCTATCACTAGAGTTCTTCTATCAATTTGAGTGGGAAGAAACAAGGTTGCCCGGCTGCGGCACATTCTATAGCACCACAGACTTAGTTGGCTACCAAGGTTGCGACGATGGCTTCTACTTACTAGGGGGAGATGCTGGATCAGACGTGGGTTTACTTGGGGGAGCAGCTTTCGTAGAAGCAGAGGACTTTCTTTTACCTCGAGATCCAGACGACATTGAGGGTGATGATGATGGGCAGTTTGGTTTTGCTGCCAGATATTTCATAGAAGATCTAGAAATGGAGGTCGCGGCCTACTACATCAGATATAATTCAAGACTACCATTGTTGAGCGGTTACACTCCTTCTCTTCCAGAAGGGGACACAGCGTTTGACGTTAGATTTGGAACTCCAGATGCGGCACCAAACAACACTCTCTTTACTCTGCCTTCGTCCATAACAGACCTGCAAGGCGCTTATAATCAACTAACAGGTCCCAACTTCCTCGGTGCTGCATTCTTGCTTCCTTATTCTAGATATGTAGTGGATTATCCTGACAAAATCGAGCTATTCGGTGTGAGTATGAATACCACTCTGGATTTTGGTCTACCGGGCGGAGCAACTTCTGTTTCTGCTGAATTAAGTATGAGAAAAAACCAGCCCTTCCAAATTGAGGATGGTGTCTTAGTAGCTGGTTTAGTCGGTTTCCCAAGCCAGCTTTGTGAAGACGCTCCGCAAGAGTACAACTGTTACTCAACGTTTGATGAAGACGAGTATGTTCCCGGATACATTAGGGAAGATTACTTCCAAGGTGAAATCGCCTTCATTCACTTTTTCGACCAAATCTTAGGTGCTAACCGCTGGACAACTATACTAGACATTGGCTTTAGCTACGCAGACATACCTAGCAAAAGCAAATTGCTGATGAATAGCAGCTACAACGCCGCTCTAGCAACACCCTGGTTCCCTGAAACAGATTGGTTTGCAACTGACTTTTCGGACCAGGACGTTTCGGCCGGTCTAGGAATAGCATTCGAAGACGAGTACTACCCCGACAAATCAGCCTGGGGCTACAAGCTCCGCTTCTCTGGCGAATACAACGACGTCTTCGCCGGTGTCAACTTCGTCCCAACCATCAGCTTTAGCCACGATGTATCGGGAACCACACCTAGCCCAATCACTAACTTCTTAGAAGATAGAATGTCGATTGGTCTTAGCGGCGAATTTGTTTACCAAAACATGTACAGCGTCAAGCTCGGGTATACAGACTTCTTCGGAGCGGAGCCTTATAACCAGCTCGCCGATAGAGACTCCTATACCCTCAGCGCCAGCGTTTCATTTTAGGTGGGGGGGATACGATAATGACAATCAAGAAAAAATTGCTTAGCACCAAGATCCTAGCGGCTGGCTTTTTTGCAGCTTCACTAGCAGCCTCACCGGTAATCGCTAAGGTATCCGCAGAAAAAGCGGCTGAATTAGGGAAGAGCTTGACCAAAGTTGGGGCAGAGAAAGCAGGTAATGCCGACGGATCAATCCCAGCCTACGAAGGCGGGTTAACCCAAGCACCTGCTTGTTACACAGGAGGCACTTTCCTATGTAACCCATACCCTGATGACAAGCCTGTTTTCACCATTACAGCTGATAACTATCAAGATCACAAAGACAAGTTGGCTAAGGGCCATATAGCAATGTTTGAACGCTATAAGACCTTTAGAATGCCAGTTTATCCAACTCGTCGTAGTGCTGCGATCCCTGATTTCGCGTTAGAGGAAACTGTCCAAAACGCCACATCTACTACCCTAGCAAAAGGTGGTAACGGCTTATTAGGCTTTAATTCCTGGGGCTACCCATTCCCTATTCCCAATGACGGCGTAGAAGTAGTTTGGAACCACATCGTTCGATATCGTGGTCAATCAGCACGTCGCTTGACGGGTCAGGCAACTCCGCAGGCCAACGGTTCGTTTAACGTTGTACTCTTCATCGACGAGATCGCTTTCCGCCGCTCTCTGAAAGACTTGAAGAAAGGTGAGGATGAAAACGTCCTGTTCTACTTTAAACAGAAAGTTAAATCACCAGCTCGTTTGGCGGGTAACGTTCTACTAGTACACGAAACCATTGACCAAGTAAAAGAGCCACGGAAAGCCTGGATCTATAACGCTGGTCAACGTCGTGTACGTCGTGCCCCTCAGGTTGCTTATGACGGCCCTGGTACAGCGTCAGATGGTTTGCGTACCGCAGACAACTTCGACATGTACAACGGTGCGCCAGATCGTTATGAGTGGAAGCTTGTTGGTAAGCGAGAGATGTACATTCCTTATAACTCCTTCAAGCTCGATGAGAAGGGCGTTAAATACAAGGACATCATCAAACCTGGCCACCTTAACCCAGACTTAACTCGCTACGAGCTACATCGAGTGTGGGTGGTTGAGGCCAAATTGAAGCAGGGTACTCGCCATATCTATGGTGCTAGAACCTTCTATATCGATGAGGATTCGTGGCAAGCAGGTATCATCGACCTATACGATGGCCGGGGCAACCTATGGCGCGTACAGGAAGCTCACGAAATGCAGTACTATAATGCCATGGTACCTTGGTATGCGATGGAAACTGTATACGACATGCAAAACGGCCGTTATCTAGCTCTAGGCTTAGAGAACGAAGAGGATGATGGTGTGAATTTCGACTGGCAAACCAAGAAAATCCAGTGGAAACCACAAGCATTGCGTCGTGAGGGTCGTCGCTAAGCTAATACAGTTAGCAGAAACCGTCGAAAAGGGGCTTTTAAGCCCCTTTTCTTTTGTCTGAAGAAAAGTGGATAAACCACTCACACACAAAGAATAAACAGGCCTGTACAGTTTGTAACAATGACTTATGGCACTATAATCTGTACAATAAATAGCCGAGACAGAACTACTTGAACTGTGTGAAGTAGATCACTATGCTCTACAAGTGCAAGCGTAGATATAAAACTATATAAATACATATAAAGTAGTTCTTCCCGAACGCATAAAAACAACAACAAATCTAAATGATTGTTATGAAGTGTTTAAGGTTTAACCGTTACCTTAAACAGCTGGTAACTAAAAAAATAAGACAATGAATGTATTTTCCGATGATCGGCCGCTTAAGCGATGGATAGCAAGAGCCGCAGAAACTGTAGTTAGAGCCCTGGTGCTTATTGTTTTCCTGTGCGCTTCACAAGCCTATGCAAATTCCCAAGAACTCAATCGTGTGAAGACTGAAATCAATCAGTTAAGTAGATCTATTCAGCAAGATGAAAAAGCTATCAAGCAATTGGAGCGCATCATCTGGGGTCTGGATGCAAAAATTCTTGATGCTCAAAAACAGATCCGTAAAGAACGGGATGAGCAGCGAGCTGATTTTCACACCTTAAAGCGTGATGTGAAAAAGCAAGGATTTGATATCGAGCGAATTAACAATTCAATTAGTTTAATTGATCAAGAAATTGAGTTAGTACAAAGAGACAGCCAACGCTCACAAGAGTATTTTAATACTCTTAATCCCATTAAACGCCAGTTTGAAGAAACCGCCCATCTTGAAAAATTAAGTAACAATCAAGATAAAGTAGAGGCGCTACTGTCTGACAAGCAAAGCTTAATCGAATCAAAAAATGCGGCTGAAGCGAAGCATAATCTTATGAATGAGAAGCTCAATATTGCTAAGTCCACTTTGGATGGCATTAATGTTGAGAATGATCCAAGGTTTACCAGCCTAATCAATAAACGTGAAAGTAGTGGTTTTCAAATCACCAACATGCGAAAGCAGCTTAAGCAAAATAAAAACCGCGTTAGTTATCTTTCAAATAAGGCTGAAAAATTAAAGCAACAAGTCTCATTGGCTACAGCAAAAACTAAAGAACGAACCAAAGCTAAGCCTAAACCTGTTATTAAGAGAGAGGTTGTCGAAACAAGTATACCGGGTAAACGTCCCGCTATTGTTTTTGTAGTATCAGGCGAACAAGAAAAAAATATTGAAGACTCTCTAAAGCTGAAAGACTGGGTTGAATCCTACGGTGCTAGGTATATCCAAGCAAGATGGAATGGCTTCGAACAAGGTGCTGATAGCGACATTGGGGATACTCGTTTCATGCAGCAATTTGCGCAACAGCTTGAGCGCATTGATGATCGCTCCAAGATTATTATTATCGGTCATGGTCGCGGCGGTGGTGCAGCAATAAAAGCTGCCACAGAGGTAGCATTTAATGCCAACCGAACCATCGATTTTTTAGCAGTGCTGGATCCTATCGGTGAGCAAAATCTAAGAGCAAACATTGTCTACGATACTCCTGCCAGCTGCGCCACGCCAGTGAAGAACGATCAAGCCACAAACACTCAATACGTTAATTGTTTGCGAGAAGCGAAGAAGAGAATCATAACCGCTAACGTTAAACACTTTTACAATCGCTGGCAAAAAGATGGTCAAGGCCCTGCTGACTTTCAACGCCGTATAAAAGCTATCGATGAAAATGGTGAAGACGTAGATGCGCCAACGGCCACGGGACGATTCATCACCGCTAATTCTATTACGTCTGACCAAAAGAGAGTATTCTTTGGCAAAAAAGAAGATGCACATAAAGCACTGCTAAACGATGAAGCACGAAATCTTCCACGCTTATTAGTGAAGCATTTGAGATAGGGGAAGCATAATGAAAAAGAAAATACCCTTAGCAACTAGTATCGCCTTGTGTTGTTTTGCTAGCCAAACCGTTTTGGCGGATAACATCATTAAAGTACCAAGAGAAAGTGGTGCTGTTCATTCTGAATTTAAAACACTATTAAGTGATTACATTAGCGAGTTCAAATCCGGGGTTGGCCGTATCGCGCTGAAGGGCAATGCTGGCAATGATCAATGTAAGGTGGACTTTTACACCAACGAAAGTACCACGTTCGTTACGGTGAATGTTGATGATGGTGACTATTACAATGAGTTTTACATCGATCATCCCACTCAATCATTTCGTAAGATACTTTTTCAAAACCTAATCATGAGAGAAGATGGGGTAGAGCTTAAAGTCGTAAAAAGAGATGGTGGCTACTCCATTATCACCGATGGTAAGCAACTAACGCTATCGACAAAAACAGGCGCTGGAGAGGACTCAACTTGCACCTTTAGTTTAGCTCAGGCGAATTACTTTGAAGGTGAAACTGAGTAACAAGTGAAAGTTTTTTATAATTGGTGACAAACAAAAAAGCCCCTTTCTCAGGGGCTTTTTTGTTTTACTAAAGCGGACTATTTACCACCATCTCTGGAGGTGTTCTAAGGTCTTCTGTAAATACATTAGGGTCGCCTTCGAAACCCTTACTGATAAATAGACTCACTACAAAGCCAAAAAAACCACTGTCAGGAAAGTTCAAGACTTGGTAACCCAAGTTAGGTAATTGCCCTGGAAAACGCTCCGGCGGATCTTCATGGTCAAAGCTATCCATGATCTGCAGAGCAATGGGCTCATTCGTGTCACCCAAATAATTAAAATAGGCAGCCAAATCAAGATTACGTTTAGTCGATATCCAAATCCAATTCTTGGTTTGGTTAACACCTGACTCAATCATCTTTTGTTCGTTTTCGTCAATAAAGCCATCAACGATACCTCCTTCTACAGGACCTAACGCTGACCTCATGGTTGCGCCAAGCAACTTGTTTCCTTCGGTAGACAAAGTCAATACAGGATCAACTAACAACTTTCTTCTCGCTGCTGGCACTAAAACTCGGACATCGTAGAGCATCGTCTTAGGGTAATGATGTAGCTGCAAGCTAATCTTCAGTATCGGCAAATTCATCAACCACAAAGTCACCTTTAATTGAGTGGTAGATCGAATCGGCCCAGTGACTTCACCGGTCGGGATAGCTACAAATTCATCATTATTCAATGAAGTAGGTGTTAGCGAGGTCATCAACCCTGCATCTAAGCGAATCTTCATAGAATCCAAAGGAGGTTCACCGACGAAATCTCTAGCAGTAAAGTCCAACCACTTTAGATGGTTTTCCTTGTCATAAGTAAGGCTATAAAAATCTGTTTCCACCAAGGCAAGCTCAGAACTATAGCGTACGTATTGTTCCTCTGAACGAAGTTTCGAACCGCGAATTAAATAAGCGTATCGCGAAACACCATCTTTACCCGTCAACATGATTTCGGCGACGATAGTTCCATCTACGAAGTGTTGCTTTTGCTTACGAGGGCCTGCGTCTTTAAAGAGGAACAAGACTTTGTCAGCTTCATCAAAGATGTCTTTAGTACCATCGATTGGCACATCCCATTCCTCGAAATAAATCGCTCCACCTTCGTTATATTCATCTATCTGGAAAGGGATCGGCTCCATCACATCATCTATGACAGCCGCCATCGAAAGATCGTCTATGGCCATTCCTACTGCTTTTGGTGCATCAGTGCCCTGTACCTGAATAACTTTATAAGCGTCAATTTGAGGTAATGGGGGAGGCTCAGAATATCCGCTTACAAAAGAAGAAGCGGCTAACAGAATGATAAAAATGCTGCTAAGTGACAGATGTCTCATGGTTTTTCTTCTTATTAGTGTAAAACCCAGATGATAAAAAGCGTTAGGGCTGTGGATCAAGCGCTTAATGAGTTTCTATATCCAAAGTTATATTTTAGAATAGCCTAAAGACCACGGATATCGGATTCAAAACACATAACTAACGCAGGGAGCATAACACACATTCACTAGCAGTTGACTGATGTCGTGATAGGGGGGTCATCATGAGACTTGTATCAATCGTATCGCTAGTAATGGGCTTGTTGTTTATCCAATCGAGCTATGCCGCTTCAGTTACATCCTGGGGTGGTCACCAGCAACAAACACTGCAAACACAAGTGGTTGGAAGATGGCAACTCATCGCTATTTATGAGAATGGCCAAAACATTACTGCCAATGAGAGCCTTAAAGATTATTGGATCTTTAAGAAAAATGGTTGGGTAGAGCATAACGAGGAACCCTTCGGGTTACGTCGTTCTAGCTATTGGGTCAAGGGCCGAAATCTCACCGTTAAACCAAAATCCAACAATGGGTCTCGGGTATTCCGAATCAACTATGTCGATAAAGAAAAGATGATTTGGAAGCACCGCCAAGAAGGTAGAACCTATACCTATAATCTAGTGCGCTACTAGTCGTTTTAAGGCGCTTATCTCAACCCCAGGTTTGGTGTATCCTAATCGACTCACGTTTTCATTGATCCGGTAATACGCTGATGTCCAAGCAAAAAAGCCAATCCTGGGGCCGTTACTTCAACTACTCCCATCAACCTACTTCACTTGCCAATCGCAATGCGGAATTGCCCGAGGTGAAAGGGCCCTTGTTACCTTATGGTATGGGTCGCAGTTATGGTGACAGCTGCCTCAATGACGGGGGCTCCCTGTTAAGTAGTAAAGGTCTCAAGCACTTTATTAATTTTGATCAAGAAAACGGCCTGATTCGCTGTGAGGCTGGTGTGACCCTGGCTGATCTTCATGAGGTCACAGTACCCAATGGCTGGTTTGTTAAGGTGACACCCGGAACAAAATTCGTAACCATTGGCGGTGCGATCGCCAATGACGTTCATGGTAAAAATCATTGGCGCGCTGGAACATTTGGCTGCCATGTTACTCAATTCGAATTACTGAAGAGCAACGGAGAACGCCTACTTTGTTCTAAGGATAGTAATCCAGAACTTTTCGCTGCCACTATTGGTGGGTTAGGTCTCACCGGTATGATCGTGTGGGCTGAACTTCAACTTAAGCCCATCAAAAATCCCTATATCGATGATGAAAGTTTTCAATGCGCCTCTTTAGATCGTTGTATCGAGTTATTTGAAGAATCTCGGGAAGATTATGAATATCGTGTGGCTTGGATAGATTGCTTAGCATCGGGTGAACAACTAGGCCGGTCTATTTTTACCCGTGGCAATCACAATACTACCGCACCCAACAATACAAAAATCTCACGGCAAAAATTAGCAGTTCCCATTACGTTCCCCCATGGGGTGTTAAACGCTTATACAGTGAAATCCTTTAATGCGCTTTACTATCGTAAGCTAATGCAGCCGCAAGTTAGTAAAAAAGTACATTACGACCCGTTTCACTATCCTCTCGATAGTATCCATCAATGGAATCGTATTTATGGCCCCAAAGGTTTCATGCAATATCAATGTGTAGTGACTGAAGAACCCATTGCGGCACTTAAGGAATTGCTGAAATTAATCTCGGCTTCAGGGCAAGCTTCATTTTTAAGTGTACTTAAAGAACACGGGCCGGTTGAATCACCCGGTATGTTGTCATTCCCCAGAAAAGGTTACACTTTGGCTTTGGATTTCCCTAACAAAGGCGAGAAAACGCTAGCACTATTAAATCAACTCGATGCAGTTGTTAAACAAGCAAATGGGGCTATTTACCCAGCGAAAGATGCACGTATGTCTGCTGATATGTTTAAGTTTAGCTACCCAAATTGGCAGGAATTTGAGGCGCATATAGATCCACAATTTGAATCTAGTTTTTGGCGACGTGTAATGGCCTAACGCAATTACACGCCTCCATCAAACTCACTAGTTAAGACCATATTTTTGCTCATTTTCAAAGCGGTAATATCCGGATAGTTCTTCTTTCTTGATATAAGATGCTTCTGTTTCACCGAATATTTCTACTTGCAGCTTCCATAATTGCTCATTGAATTCTTCGCCTTGATATTGGGATTTTAAAGCCTCCCGTTCGGACATATAACGGTCCGCATTGCTCCATAATTGAATCCGTTCCTGATCCAATTGATCCCAACGTTCCAATGCTGCTTCATCCATTCCCATCGATTCCCTAAACTCTCTGAGCTGCTGATAGCGTTCTTGTTCGGGCAAACTACTTAGTTCACTTTGAACATTTTCCAGTTCGAGAAACTTGGTCATCATTTGTGTTTTATGGGGTGCTTCCTCACCAATAATATCTTCACCAAACACTTCTTTTAATGAATCTCGATAGAGCTCAGCCCGATCGTTAAAACTACCGACAAGTCCATTCACTTCATTCAACTTTTCTTGCAGTTGTTCATTTTTCAAAGCCGCTTCCCAGATTTCGTAAGCGTCTTCGCCAAACAAAGCTACGCGCTTATCCCACAATGCAGCTTGTCGCTCTTCCATACTTGAGAACTGCATCGTTAGTTTTAAATTCTCAACCCACTGCATATATTCAATCAGCGCATGTAATTTACTAATCATATCCTCAGCAAATTCTGGGAACACCTGGTTAATAAAAGCTTCTAGTTCCGCAAGCCAATTATTTGGATACTGCTTTTGAAATAACACAATTAAGTCGTTGAGTAATTTCACCCGCCAGTAAGGATTTTCAAGACGATCGGCGTATCTACCTTTGATTTGATTCTTAATGGCACTGTAAAGAACCAATTTATCGTTAGAAATTTCACCTTCTTCTGATGATGCTACAGAATCAGCTTGTGGAATCACTTCAGGGTCTTTCTGAACATCTTCCATGTTGTTCGCGATAGGGCCTTGATTTGGCGATGAGTTCATTTTCAAAAACCATAAGCCCGCGACTACAAATATTGCTATCACCAGAAAAGCCGAAAACTTCTTCACTTACTACTTCCTCACAGAGTTCCGAGTATTAAAAAGTATAGGCGACATTAGTAATGAGCCATCGACAGTGACAATTGTTACGTTTTATGACCATTGAGTATTAAACAGAGCCTCGAAATCACTAATTTACATAATGTAACAAATTGCTAAATCCAACTGGAAAACCCACCTTACGCTCGTGCAATAAATACAATGAGTTAGCATTAAAACTTAAAGCTGAGTCGCCCAAAAATTACTCAATGTTACAAAAAAATTACATAAGAAGAACAAAAAGGTCTGTCTCCACTGTTGAATAAAATGTGAACTGATTAATAATTACACACGTACCTAGTGCACACTTTAACCGGAAGCTTCAACAATGTACTCGCGAAATACCTTGTTGAAAGTTGTTGGAAACGACAACACGCCAAACCGTGAGCAATCACGGGACGGAAAGCCACGAGTCCAAGCCTCACACTTGTTTAGTAGAGCAATTTTTGGATAGTCGAGCCGCCTTCCGAGGGTAAATCCTCCCAAGACGAAATCCGCCAGACGTGTTGCCGCATCATATTCACAGCGAATGGGGTCGGCAAATGACACTAAAGAAAATCGCAACATCTCTCGCATTTGTATCAGCAGCATCTTTAACATTTTCTAATTCAGTACTCGCAGGAACCTACGAGGCTGACGAAACAAGCTACCCAGTAATTTTTGCCCATGGTATGGCTGGCTTTGATTCAATAGCTGGATACCATTACTTTGGCGAAGACGGCTGGGGCACCTTTATCGGTGACGCTTGCTCGTTTATGGAGCTTAACGGCTGTAACGATTGGATCGCTTGGGGCCAACAGGCACGTGATAAAGCGGAAGCTTTCCAAGTAACCTCCTTAAACTCTTCAGAGGTTCGAGGCGAAGAGCTTTATAACCACGTACGTAATTTCATGGCCACCACTGGCTATAACAAAGTGAGCTTAGTAGGCCACTCTCAAGGCGGTTTCGATATTCGTAAAGCCGCTCACCGCTTAAAAGACAACACGGTTAATGGGGTTGCAGCAGGTACCGTTAAAGTCGGTGCGATGATTAGCATTTCATCTCCACACCGCGGATCGCCCTATGCCCAGAAGATCATGGACAAGTACTCACGCAACAACAACGATGAGTTTTGTGGCATCCTTCCTCCACTTGCTGACGGCTCGGACCCATGCGGAGAAGCCATTGTGCAAATTGGCGATATCCTATTTGATTTTGCTACCGGAAGTACCACTGCCGGAAACGATATCATCCAAGCCGGCTTACAGCTGATTTATGATGATTACGAACCTAACGATGGCATCACAACTGGCGCCAAAGTATTCAACCAGAATTATGGCTCTGAGGGCGTGGCAGGTTACGTAGGTTCGATCGTGACAGGTCAAGATGACGGTAATCTTTCACCCATATTGGGTATCGTAGGTGCTGCAATTAACTTCAACGCGGATGGCGATGGCTATTGCGTGGATGACTGTAATAACAGCGGTGCAGCAGGCCAAGGCGATGGTAATACTTACGATATGGATGATGATGGTTTAGTCGGAATCAACTCACAACAAATGGGTCATCGTATTCAATACAACCCAGACGATTGTCGTGGATTCTTATGTGTTCTAGGTAATCCATTAGATACATTCAGCCAAGTGGGCGCTACCGGCTACGTTGCAGATATTAATAATCCAAACTCAACGCAGATGACTTCTCATACCGGTAAACTTAGCCAAGATCACTTAGACGTTATCTCTCTTGGTCCAGATACTTTAGATGAAGAAGAATTCTACGCAGCCATGTTCCAATTCATCAAAGACAGAGGCTACTAAGCAATAAAGTAAAAGCTGATAGATAGTTTATCCAAAAGAACCCAGCAACAAACGTTTCTTCTGAGTGAACTACAACAACAGCTAAAGCGAACTAATGCACTGATAGGAAGGAGGTACAACTTAACTTAGATCACCCTACAATCTGTTAGTGAACATTAGACCTTAGCCCCCTTATAGGGGGCTTTCTATTTGTATCCCCCCTTCCTTGCTATCACCACAGATCCAGTAACTTCCTCTAAAACTAACTATACTTAATAAGACCACTATTTGAATCGTGATGATCAAAACGCATCTATAGCAAGGCAATGTCTTCTATTACTTTAAGTTATGCAAAGGGAGTCTGGGCCAGTGACCTGCAGTCTCAGTAGTTTATGTGAAAAAATAGGCTATAGCTTTAACGATAAGGCATTGTTGCTCAGGGCTGTAACTCATCGTAGTTTTAGCAGAAAATCGAATTACGAAAGGATGGAATTTTTTGGCGATTCAATCTTGAATTTCCTAATCTCTGAAGCGCTTTGTAAGCAGTTTCCCGGTGCTACTGAAGGGCAGCTTAGTCGACTACGCTCGTCATTGGTAAAGGGAAAAACGCTAGCAAAAATCGGCAGGGAAATTGGTCTATCGGAACATCTCGTTATGAGTCCACCGGAAATGAAGCGAGGCGGCTTTAAAAGAGATTCTGTACTAGCAGATTCTTTCGAAGCAATTATTGGTGCCATATATAAAGATTCAGGCATGCCTGAATGTCATACGTTTGTGATGCGCTTATATGAGAGCAGACTAACAGCTCTATCACTGGACGACCTAAATAAGGATCCAAAGACTCAACTGCAAGAATTTGTACAGAAATGTAAGATGGCGCTACCTGAGTACCATGTCACCAGCACTGAAGGCCAAGCTCACGATCAAATTTTCAATGTTCGTTGTGATTTAAAAGATAAAGAATGGTCAACTAAAGGTCGTGGTGAAACTCGGCGTAAAGCAGAACAAATGGCTGCAAAAGCTATGATTGAAAGGTTCAATGAAGCATTACCTGTATAGCTTAAATAATCCAGGTCAAATCCAACGAATGTGTCAACGGAATCTATTGCTATATATTTCTAAAAAAGCTGTGTTGCACTCAATTAGTTTTCCCAACTAAAAGCAGAAACCTTTACACCCATAAACAGCTCTCCAAAAACATGCTTAGCACAATTATTTGCTTCGCTCCCAGAATTTGCTGCCCCAAAGCATACATGAAGTGGTATTAAATGCTCTTCTCTAGGATGGCTAAATTTGGCGTCTGGTGCTTGGATCCAATTAGCTAAACGCTCCTGTCGTTGAGACAAGTCTAAGTTCGGATCGCAACAAGTATCTACTAGCCATTTGTCAAAGGACTCACTTTTTTGTTGGTCTCGTGGACTGACACCATGAACTAAAGACATGTTGTGAAACGAAGATCCAGAACCAAGAATAAGCACACCTTGATCTCGGAGAGTTGAAATCGCTCGGCCAATCTCAATATGTAATTCTGGATCTAATGAACTCACTAGCGATAGCTGAGTACAAGGTATATCAGCATCGGGATACATTAATTTTAGGGGTACAAACACCCCATGATCTAAGCCTCGTTGCAATTCTATACCGCACGCGAGTTTATGATCGGCGAGGAGCGATCGAACTTTCTCACTAATCATTGGGGCAATTGGAGGTTGATATGAAATTTCATAAGCTTCTTTAGGAAAACCGTTATAGTCAAAAAGCAAATGATGTTGGGAGGCGTCTAACACCGTTGAGACATTTGTTTCCCAGTGTGCACTTACGATTAATATCGCTTCAGGTTTCGGAAATTGCTCGGCGTAATTCTTTAAGAAACTAACTAACGAATGGTGATTTGGCTCACCGAGTAGAGGCATTGGCCCAGCACCATGAGGAAAATAAAATACCGGAAACCTTTTCAACTCATAACCTCTATGATAACTTTTTCATTAAGCATAGAAACAAAGAGCCCCGCTAAAATAGCAGGGCTCCTTGCTTATTGACTAGTAAACCATTTCTTATTCAACCGTTACAGATTTCGCCAAGTTACGAGGCTGATCCACATCGGTACCTTTAATAATCGCCACGTGATATGACAATAACTGTAGCGGTATGGTGTAAAGAATAGGAGCGATTGTTTCATCTACCTTCGGCATATCCAGTACATGTACATCGTCTTGCTTTTCTACACCTGCATGAGCGTCTTGGAAAATGAATAACTCACCACCACGGGCACGTACTTCCTGTAGGTTTGACTTTAGTTTTTCCAACAAAGAGTCTGAAGGCGCAACTGCAATAACAGGCATATCATTATCTACCAATGCAAGTGGGCCATGCTTTAACTCACCAGCTGGATATGCTTCCGCATGAATATAAGAAATCTCTTTTAACTTGAGCGCACCTTCCATTGCGATTGGATATTGAATACCGCGACCTAAGAAAAGTGAGTGATGCTTTTCGCTAAACATTGGCGCCATATTTTCGATAGCGGTATTTAGTTTCAAAGCACTCTGAATAAGATCAGGTAAAGTTTTAATATTACTAATCAAAGCCTGTTCTTGCTCTTCGCTAATAGCGTGATAGCGACCTAAGCCAACCATTAAAAGGTACAGCGCTGTTAATTGCGTAGTAAATGCCTTAGTGGAAGCAACACCAATCTCCGGACCCGCTTTAGTCATAAAGGCCATATCGGATTCACGCACTAAAGAACTGTCTGGGACGTTACAAATAACCAAAGAACCAAGGTAACCTTCGGAATCTCTTAAAGCTGCCAAAGTATCGGCGGTTTCACCAGATTGTGAGATAGAAACAAATAAAGTATTAGGACGCACCACGGATTTGCGGTAGCGGAATTCAGAAGCTACCTCGACATTACAAGGTACGCCTGCAATACCTTCGAGCCAATACTTAGCCACCATGCCAGCGTGATAACTCGTGCCACACGCAATTATTTGAATACCTTCTACCTTAGGAAACAATTCAACCGCTTTAGGCCCGAATGCATTTAAATCAACGGAGTTTCCTGAAAGGCGACCATCTAACGTGGCACGAACGGCGTCTGGCTGTTCGTAGATTTCTTTCATCATGTAGTGGCGGTACTCGCCTTTATCCGCAGTTCCCGCACTACCTACATCCTCTCGAATTTGTCGTTCAACTGGATTGCCTTCTTTATCAAAAATATTGATCTCATTAAGGCTGATATCGGCAAAGTCGCCTTCATCTAAGAAGATAAACCGTGTTGTTACCGGTAATAAAGCAAGCTGATCAGAAGCAATAAAATTTTCACCGATACCCACACCAAGTACCAAAGGACTACCAGCACGTGCACAAACAAGGCGTTCTGGTTCGCTTAAGTGAATAACACCAAGTGCATAAGCGCCGTCCAGTTCTTTAATTGCTGCCTTTAGCGCTTTAAATAAATCTTTTTCCGTTTGCAGATGATCATGAACTAAGTGAGCAACTACCTCAGTGTCAGTCTCAGAGGTAAATTCATAACCCTTAGCCTTTAATTGTTGGCGTAGACTCTCATGGTTCTCAATGATGCCATTGTGAACCACGGCAATTTCATTCTTCGACATATGAGGGTGAGCATTGGCTTCGCTCGGAACACCATGAGTCGCCCAACGAGTATGAGCAATTCCCAATGTACCTTTAGCTGTTTCCTCAGCCACTGCAGACTCTAGTTCTTTTACCTTGCCCATACGTCGCACACGCTGAATGGACTCGCCCTGATTAAGAAGAGCAACACCCGCTGAATCGTAACCTCGATATTCGAGACGCTTCAGGCCTTCGATTAAAATGGGCCCTACATCACGGGTTGAAACTGCGCCAACAATTCCACACATAGTTGTTTTTCCTTTTCCTGTATTACTTCTTAGTTGGACGTTTCCATCCAGCAACGGTCATTTGTTTTGCTCGAGTCAAAGTTAATTTCTCGGCTTCAGCGTCTTTAGAGATAGTAGAACCTGCGCCAATGGTTGCACCAGCACCAATCTCCACTGGAGCAACTAACGAAGAGTTGGACCCGATAAAGGCACCATCACCAATGATAGTTTTAGATTTATTCACACCATCGTAGTTACAAGTAATCGTGCCTGCGCCAACATTAACGTCTTTACCGAGTTCTGCATCACCAACGTAGGTCAAATGATTAACCTTACTACCTTCACCAATAACGGATTTTTTAGTTTCGACAAAGTTGCCTACTTTTGCACCGGATTTCATTTCGGTGCCGGGGCGGATACGTGCGTAGGGACCAATATCACAACTATCTGATATGTTAGCGTCTTCAATTACAGTATTGGCTTTTATAACGGTATTGTCACCTATCGTTGAATTGATCAGTAAGCAATTTGGACCTATTTGGACATTTTCACCCAAGGAGACCTGACCTTCAAAAACACAATTCACATCTATAAAGCAATCGGCAGATACGGACAAGCTACCACGAACATCAATACGGTTTGGATCGATTAAAGTGGCACCTGCAACCATTAATTGATCAGCTAAAGAACGCTGATACTGTCTTTCTAGGGCGGCGAGCTGGCGTTTGTCGTTAACCCCTTCAACTTCCATTGGGTCGGAAATCACGGTTGCGTTAACGTTAATATGTGCTTCGCGAGCAATCTTAATAATATCAGTGAGATAGTACTCACCTTGGGCATTTTCATTTTTCAGAGTCGGGAGCCATTCAGTGAGTAAGTCACTGTTTACTAGCATAATGCCTGTATTCACTTCCTGGACTAGCTTTTCAGCATCAGTGGCATCTTTTTCTTCTACAATGCTAGTTACATGATACGACTCGTCCCTTAGAATTCGGCCATATCCTTTGGGATTATCTAGTTTAACGGTAAGAACACCACAGCCAGTCTCTTCAGTATCCTCTATAAAGGTCTCTAAGCTTTCCTTGCTAACCAAGGGAACATCACCGTAAAGAATTAAAGTCTTTGAGCCCGGCTCCAATTCTGAAAGAGCTTGTTGAACCGCGTGCCCAGTGCCCAGTTGCTCTTTTTGCTCAACCCAAACTATCGGTGCTTCAGGATAGCTAGCCTTGATAGTGGATTGAACAAGGTCGCCACCATGGCCATAAACTACGATCACTTTAGTAGCTGACACATTAAAGGAAGTATCTAGAACGTGTGAAAGTAATGGTTTTTTAGCAAGTGGCTGTAAAACCTTGGGTAATTTCGACTTCATTCTTGAGCCTTTACCCGCGGCTAAAATAACAACGTTCAGATTCATGGGACTTCCTCGTTTTTCCAATGTGAACAACCCTATTCCGACTAGCTTAACAAAATAAAAAAGGGCAGCAAATGCCACCCTTTTATATCGTAAAAATATGAAGATTAGAGTAATGAAACACCAAGATTTCTTTCACTCCGATCAATATGATTACTAACTCACGCTGTCATTACTTACCTAGCTTATTCTTCATCTGGCGAATAGTACGGATTTGCGCGGCTGCTTCTGCAAGTTGTGCAGCGGCAGTTGAGTAATCAATATCACCTTGCTGATTAGCAAGAGCTTTACGCGCATCTTCCATCGCCTGTTGAGCTGCAGCTTCATTCACGTCATCTGCGCGAACTGCAGTGTCAGCTAGTACAGTCACTATCTTCGGCTGTACTTCTAACATCCCACCAGATACGTAAAAAACCTCTTCATCCCCATTTTGCTTAATCACTCGCACTGGGCCAGGATTAAGTTGAGTTAGGAGAGGCGCGTGACCAGGGGTTACACCCAAGTCACCCATTGCACCGTGCGCTATTACCATTTCAACTAAGCCTGAGAAAATCTCACTCTCAGCACTAACGATGTCGCAATGTACGGTTATAGCCATCTTTCACTCTCCCAATCAGGGCTTACATGGATTTCGCTTTGTCGATCGCTTCGTCGATAGAACCAACCATGTAGAAAGCTTGTTCAGGAAGCGCATCATGTTCGCCACCTAGAATAGCTTTAAAGCCGCGGATAGTGTCTTTCAAAGAAACATACTTACCTGGAGAACCAGTAAATACTTCTGCTACGTGGAAAGGCTGAGATAAGAAACGCTCAATTTTACGTGCGCGGTTTACAGTCATCTTATCTTCTTCAGAAAGCTCATCCATACCCAAGATAGCGATGATGTCTTTCAATTCTTTGTAACGTTGAAGTACAGTTTGTACGCCTCGAGCAGTTTCATAGTGCTCAGTACCGATTACTAAAGGATCAAGCTGACGTGAAGTTGAATCTAGAGGATCAACCGCTGGGTAGATACCTTTAGCTGCAATATCACGGCTCAATACAACGGTTGAGTCCAAGTGAGAGAA
>JAKSAW010000782.1 GCA_022361455.1 Pseudomonadales bacterium
ATTTCACCGTTGTTAGCGCTTGTAGGTGGCGCTGAATTCGCGGCGGTGCCATTTCAAGAGGGTGATGCTTCTTTAGAAATGACCATGCCTCAGCATTTGTCCTTGGGTACTTCAGTTCAAATACTGCCGGATCTTAAAGTGAATGTAGATGTGAAGTGGACTGATTATTCTGCATGGGATACTTTCACCATCAAGTTTGATCAAAATGTCGATTTCTTGAACTTGGCCAGTGTGATTAACCAGTTATCATCAGGTTTCGGTGTTGATGATAACGCTGATCCCAATGAGCTGCGCTTACCCCGAGGTTATGAGGCAGTTACTTCATGGGCGTTGGGTGTGGAATATCAGTGGGATGACCAAACCGTGATTCGTTTCGGTTATGAGCCTCGAGGTAGTGCTGTACCGGATGATCGCCTGGATTTCTTGGTGCCCATTGGCGATGCCACTTTGTACTCTTTTGGGTTTGGCTACCGGATCGATGCTGATTCTCGCATGGATTTTGCGCTAGGTTATTTGCATTCAGAATTCGAAGCTGATGTTCGCTGGGAGCGTGATGAGGACGGCGAAATCAGGGCGGTGGGTGAGTCACAAAATGCTAATGACACCACTCCAGGTCAGGTGGTCTATAACCCCTACGCTTTCCTTCCCATCAAGGGCGAAACTAGCGCTTATATCATGGCGTTTAGTTACGACACTTTGTTCTAGTTAAATCTACTAAAAATTTGCTTCAATCCACCCTTCTGCCAATACTTTAAGTTTATATGATTGGCAGAAGGGGCCTTTGTGGGCAGTCATGTTGTCTTCGCGCTAGCTATGGTGGGTGTATTCGGCCTGGCCTGTCAGTGGGTGGCTTGGCGAGTACGTTTACCTGCGATCTTATTCTTGTTGGTAATGGGCATCATGCTTGGCCCAATTACCGGTGTTCTCAATCCCGATGAACTCTTTGGCGAGCTGTTATTTCCGTTAGTGTCGTTAGCGGTTGCGGTGATTCTTTTCGAGGGCAGCCTCACTCTTAAATTTGATGATATTCGTGAAACTCAGGATGTGGTATTCCGGCTAGTCACGGTCGGCGTAGTGGTGAGTTGGGCGGTGATCACTCTTTTCACTTGGCAGGTGATTGGACTGAGTTGGCAATACGCTACTTTGTTTGGCGCTTTGGTGGTGGTCACTGGGCCTACGGTTATCGTGCCTATGTTGCGGACCATTCGTCCCAATCGCCAGATTACCAATATCCTCCGCTGGGAGGGCATTCTAATCGATCCAATTGGCGCTCTATTAGCTGTATTGGTATACGACTTTATTGTCGCTAGTAATACCGGTGGTAATGAATGGCTTACTGTGTTGGCGGTATTCTCTAAGATTCTGTTAGTGGGTTTTTCGATAGGCTTTATCGCGGGCTATTCGGTAGGAACTTTGTTGCGTAGCCCATCCATGCCAAAGTTCCTACACAACGTTTTTGTGCTGATCTCTGTGTTTGCGGCATTTGCTATTGCTAATGAGTTGCAGGAAGAATCCGGCCTGTTAGCAGTCACGTTAATGGGGGTGTGGTTGGCGAATATGAGAGATGTGCCTGTCGACCGCATTTTGAATTTTAAAGAAAGCCTCAGCCTGTTATTAATTTCCGGTCTCTTCATTGTTCTCGGAGCGCGCTTGCAGTTATCCGAATTAGTCACTCTAGGTTGGCCAGCATTACTGGTGCTTTTGCTTATTCAGTTTGTGGCGCAACCGCTTAAGGTGTTCGCTTC
>JAKSAW010000541.1 GCA_022361455.1 Pseudomonadales bacterium
CACTTGCACCACTGGCGCACCAGTGGCTCTAATTCGCTGCGCATCGTTAAGGGTTGCTTGATCACCCTCGATCACCGCACAAGGCACATCATTTCTTAGAGCCGTAAGCGTTGATTCCAACAACGTCGTCTTGCCAGAACCAGGCGCGCTCACTAGGTTCAAAGCCAGAATTCCCTGACGCTGAAAATGCTCCCGATTGTGTTCAGCCACGTGATCGTTAGCACTTAACAATGCTTCGCTTAAGTGCATCCGTTTATCGTGTTCAACCACGTTCACAGTATGAGGCTTCACATGCTCTTCGTTATCGGTATCCGCTTGAGCACCAACCACCTGCATCGACACCGATGATTTGGAAGAACATCCACATGTATCGCACATTAGAAAATCTCCAACTCTGTTAGTAGCAAGTCGCTACCACCACTGACATCTATATCCAAAGAACCACAATCACAAGGCTGCAGGGCGGTTTCCAACTGAAATGTCTTGCCACATTGCCGGCAAAGTCCATCTGCGAATTGACGATCGATGATCAATTCACAGCGATCTAATCCCGCTTCTTCTTTGGTTGCATCGAAACAGAACTTTAGCGCACCAGGATCTACACAGGTCATTACCCCCACTCGCACCGTGATGGATTTTACTGGTTGATCTTCGGCATGCTTTTGGACTTGCTCAAGCAACGATGTCACTAGACTAAGCTCGTGCATAATATCTCAACAAATCCGTGGCAATAATTCACCCACAGGTAAATCTATGATTCGTGAGGTACCCAAAGCATTTTTAGCCGTTACCCTTGGCTTGCTTTTCGCAGCTTTTGCTTCACCTATGATACGCGCATTCCTACCGAGAGGATGAGACAGCAGTTGAGCAAGCACAGCGTCTTTTTCACTGCTATCAACCACCCATAGCGCATTACCTTCATTCGCGAGATGCAGAGGATCAAAGCCGAGCAATTCACAAATGGCTTTTACCGAATCGTGGAGTGGCAACTCCGCTTCCCACAACTCCAAATCGCATTCGCTGACTTGTGCAAATTCATTCGCAACCGCGGCAACTCCGCCTCGAGTAGCATCGCGAATACAACGAACGGAGGAGAACTGATGCAACACCGATTGAATCAAATTATTTAAGCTGGCGCAGTCACTCTTGAGGATAGAGGTAAAACCTAAACCATCGCGAACATCAGCGATGGCTGCACCATGATTACCTACTTGGCCATTAACGATCAACGCATCGCCTGGTTGAATATACCGACAACCAAGTGAGCGTTGAGAAGGAATAATGCCGACTCCCGTTGTGTTAACGAATAAGCCGTCAGCAGCACCTCGCGGAACCACTTTGGTATCGCCAGTAACTACCGCTACACCCTCTTG
Source organism: Pseudomonadales bacterium (assembly GCA_022361455.1). Classification (GTDB taxonomy): domain Bacteria; phylum Pseudomonadota; class Gammaproteobacteria; order Pseudomonadales; family Ketobacteraceae. The sequence goes on from JAKSAW010000541.1 coordinate 1,374, forward strand.
TTCAGCTACCTGCTGAATGGAATGCGCCATTTTCGCTAATCGCTCAACCGGCAACCCTTCTTCCAATATAAAACTCACAGATAGAAAGCGAGGTATCGCACCACCCACGGCCAAATCATTCAGCGTACCGCAAGCGGCTAACTTACCAATATCACCACCAGGAAACTCAATAGGATTGATCACGTAGCTATCGGTAGTGATTGCCAAGCGATTCTGATCACTCGGCGCCAGGTCCGCTAGCAAATCAGCCATATTAATACGTGCCTGATCTTCACCCTCATTAAGCCATGAATTATTAAAGATCGGTTTTAAGATATTATTAATCAAGCCGGCCATCGCTGCGCCGCCACTTCCATGGGCAAGGGTAATTAGGTCCTTTTTCTTTTCATTCTGCTTTGCGCTTGTAAGTGTTTCTTTTGATAATTCGCTCGCCACCCTTAAACAACCTCTGAGTTTTCCATTAAAGGACGGTATCGATAATAAGCTGAGCATGCGCCTTCTGTTGACACCATCAAAGCCCCCATAGGCTGCTGAGGCGAGCAGGATTTACCGAAGTGCGGGCACTGGCTGGGCTTTAACTTTCCAATCATCACTTGATCGCAGTATCCGCTGCAATCTATCTCCTGATTCTGCACTGGTAAGGCGAATCGCTTAGCCGCATCAAAGTGTGCATAAGCGTTTGAAATTGGCGCCCCTGAATCCTTAATTTGACCAAGCCCTCGCCAAAGTGCGTCTTCTGAATCGATGGCAAACACATCGTACATTGCATTGAGCGCTGCCTGATTACCCTTTGATTTCACTACACGCGTATATTGATTTTCAATGTCACACCGTTGCTCGACTAGTTGCGTAAGCAACATATCAATGCTTTGCACAATATCCAATGGTTCGAAGCCGGAAATGACCAAGGGCTTTTGATAATGATCTGCAATATCTCGATAAGCTTGCTCACCAATAATAGCGCTCACATGACCGGGACCAATAAATCCATCGATCAAGACATCATCGCGATCAAGTAACGCTCGCAGAGTTGGCATAATGGTGATGTGATGGCTAAGTACCGAAAAGTTTTCGAAACCTTGCTTAGCTGCTTGCTGAATAACTAGAGCTGTACTGGGCATGGTTGTTTCAAACCCAATGGCAAAAAACACTACCTGCTTACTGGGGTTTTGCTGCGCCAACACCAGCGCATCAGCCGGCGAATACAACACTCGAACATCAGCGCCCTGTGCACGCACAGCCTGCAAACTATGCTCGCTTCCAGGCACTCTTAAAGCATCGCCAAAGGTGGTAAAGATAACATCAGCTCGAGTCGCTAATGCGATGGCCTGATCGATAACGGCTCGCGGCAATACACAAACAGGGCAACCAGGCCCATGCACAAATTCAATTTGTTTTGGTAATAATTCCGGTAAACCAAACTTAAATAAGGTATGAGTATGGCCACCACAAACTTCCATAATCTGCACTGGCCTGCCCAACTGGTCCGCACAGCTGATCGCCTTTGGCTGAAGATGGCGAATTGCCGATTTTATCGGTTCGGGATCACGAAAAGGATCAATCAGTTTCATGATGCTGGCTCCTCGCGTTCCCAATCAGAAATTGTGGCAAGGGTTTGTTGGGCCTCATCTTCATCAACCAATCCTATGGCAAACCCGGCATGCACAATAGCCCACTGACCAATTAATTGATCCAACGGCAATTCTTCTACCAACAAAGCGACATTGACTTCTCTACGCACACCGCCCAACTCAACGACTGCAAGAGCGCTGTCAGCGTTGGTAATCTCAATAATCTGTGTCGGTATCCCTAAACACATTGGGTATTCCTGCTCACTGTGAGTATTTATCGATTGTTATGACGAAAGAAACTTCAACTAGATTGCGCATAATAACGTGTTGCCGCAACAGCAATTTGACCAACCGCAATACCTTCATCATTTGCGGGAATAGCTTGAGGTGAATAAGCCTCAAAACCAACCTGCGCAAGCTTATCCTTAAATAAGCGTAATAAGTATTGATTTTGCATCACACCACCACTCAACAATACCTTTTTAGGCAAAGAGGAGTCCATCGCAGCAATCGCTTGAAGTTTTCCAACAAAGGCACCCACTAGCCAATGATGAAAGTTATGCGCTATTTTCGTCACTCTAGGCAAGCCATTCCGATCTGCCGACTCAACAATAATGTCAGAAAAATGCTTCAGAAAAAAAACCGCCCAATCTATAGGTGTATTAGGATCGGCAGCAGCTTCATACTGAATATATTCCTCAAAAATTGACTCACCAAATTCGTTTGAATATTGCGCCATTTGCTGCAACCAGATTGCGGCCTGTCCCTCATAGTCAATTTCAAACCCGGGGTAGCCCAAAAGCGCAGCCACTCCATCAAATAAGCGCCCTATTGATGAGGTGAAATTGTTTTCTTTGCTAACCATATCATCCAACTGCTGATGACGATCAAGTAAGCGTTGCGCAGCTTCAACCAATGCAGTTTTTTGTTGGGGGACTTGCAAGTTTGCTCGCCATTGCATTTTAACGTCATCAGGCAAGTCATTCGTTAGTACCAAGCCATTACGCCAAGGTTGAACCGCTGCCAAAGACCCACCCAATAATGTAAAAGGCCGTAGATGACTAAGACGCCTAAACCCATATCCATTTACTCGTAATATTTCACCCCCCCATAAATGATAACTATCATTGGTATCCGACTCTCCCCAGCCCAAACCATCCATCACGATAGCAACATAATCTTCCTGCAGCGACAAGTCGTGCTCAACTACAACACTCATCGAATGAGCATGATGATGTTGTACAACTTCAATTTTAACGGGGGTACTTCCATCTTTTTCTTGCCCTAACTGAGCGGCTAACTCCTTGGCAAATTTCGTACCTTGATAATCAGGATGCCCATCTCTTACCACCAGTTCTGGCTTAGCTCGATGCAACTGCAAAGCTTTTTGAACTTCCAATTCATAGCGGTCATAGACATCAACATTTTTGAGATCACCCAAATAATTCGAAAGATATATTTGTTGCTGTCGAAATAAAGCAAAGGTGTTTTTTAAATCAGCCCCAACCGCTAACAATACTGCATTATCGTTACGTATAGATTTGTTAACTTGAAAATGTATGTCGAAAACAGACGGTGAAAAACCTCTTCCCATACGCAACATTTGCCAATCATCATTAGCGTCAATTTGCAGCACAGCATCATCGATTGGGTGTTTAATATCTCGATTGTGGAGCACAATCGCTGACAGGTCCGCACCAAACTCGTTAATTAATTCATTCTGAAAAACCAATGGCCCACCAGATAAGTTCGCCGAAGTCATAATGATTGGAAAATCAACTAACTTTAGAATCAAAACATGCAGCGCGGTATTGGGCAACATAACCCCGATACGATCAAGCCCAGGGGCGACACCTAATAGTTCCTGATCGTTTTTCTTTACAAGCACAATGGGCCGGGCTGGTTGCTCCAATAATTCAATCGCCTTTTCACTCAACACACAATAGTTCTGAAGCTGCTTGAGTTCACCCATAATGGCTAAGGGCTTACTAGGTCGTTTTTTAATTTGTCTAATTCTCTCAACTGCCGCTGCGCTATCCGCTCGACAACAAAAATGAAATCCACCTACACCTTTTATCGCAATGATTTTTTCTTGCGTTAGTAACACCCGCAGCTGATCTAAAATAGCTTCGGAACTCCTATAAACTGAATTATCTAAATTATTTTGCAACCAGTATTGTGGTCCACAGTTTGTGCAGTTGATTAACTGCGAGTGATAACGTCTATTGCTAGGATCCTCATAGGCATCAATGCAAGCCGAACAAGAGGCATACTTAGCCAGTGATGTATTGCCTCTATCGAAAGGCAGTTGTCGTAACACACTGTAGCGTGGACCACACTGGGAACAGGCATTTAACAAATATTGATAGCGCGGATGATTTTCATCTGTAATTTCAGCGATACAGGATTCACAAATCGCTGTATCTTTAGGCGTATAAAAACTCATATCCGCCTCGCTACTAGAGATTATCTCAAAACGTTGATCCGCGATTATTTGCCTAATATTATCCGCCAGCTCGATTCCATCATAAGCTGTCAACCTAAGTGCTACCGAATCACCTAGCGCACTGCGCATGGTTTCTAAGAAGACTTGAGCGATGGGTAACGAGCCGGAAAAAATGACTTTAACCCCACCAAGATCATTAAAGACCGCACCAGCAAGCCCCTGCTCTCGAGCCAGAATAGCAATCTGTGGGCGAGCGCCAATTCCCTGCACGCTGCCACGACAATCTATTTGGTAAATACCCCGATCTGAACTGTTCGAAGACATGCTAATCCGAGATTAAATTTTCTGAATAAAACTGGTAGAATTGCTACACCTGTCTAGTATCACGCAACCGTAGTAAATTTCCATGACATTAGCCATTTTTGACCTGGATAACACCCTAATCAATGGGGATAGCGATCATGCCTGGGGCGAATTCTTAGTTCGCCAAGGTATTGTTGATGAAGTCACCTACAAATCCACCAACGACGCTTTCTATGAAGACTATAAGCGTGGTGAGCTGGATATCTTTGCTTATTTAGAATTTGCGCTAGAACCGCTTACTCGGTTCAACATGTCGGAATTGGAAAATTTACATAAGACCTTCATGAAGGACTTTATCGAAGGCATGATGCAAGGCAAAGCTCGTGAGTTACTGGAAAAGCACCGCCAAGACGGCCACTACCTACTCATCATTACCGCCACCAACCTGTTTGTTACTGAGCCCATTGCCAAAGCCCTCAACGTTGATGGTATTTTGGCAACTAACCCAGAAGTGAAAGACAACCGCTACACAGGCAAGGTTGCGGGCACTCCCTGCTACCAACATGGCAAAGTCGCCCGGCTGGAAACTTGGCTTAAAGAAACACAAGAAACGCTTGAAGGTAGTTATTTTTACTCTGATTCGATTAATGATCTACCTTTACTAGAAAGAGTAGACCACCCCATTGCTGTAGATCCCTGCGACAGCTTGGCAAATGTTGCTAATGAGAAGAGCTGGCCCATTATCAGCCTGCGGGATTAAGCCACAAGCTAACAATTGTTTCCATCACTAGGAAAAACATGACTTTAATATTCAAGCTTGTACTTATAGTGATGATCACAACGCATCTATTCAGTTGTGACAAAGCAGACAATTCGCGAGACGAAAACCAACCAAACCCAACCGTCAAAGTAAACGAGCCCAAGCCAATTAGTGATCTCACTCGAGACGCATGGAATCACTATCACATTTATGGCGTCGATAGCTTTTCTCAGCCGGTAGTTTGCATGGCAGAGCTGAAGAAGCAAATTACCGAACTGATCAAAAACCCTTCCGACGAAGCGCTAGGCGAATCTCGTGAATACGTTGCTACCTGCCTAAGCATTTATAAGGCCACCACAATATTTATTGCCGCCAATAAAACCACCCAGCTCGCCTTAGATAAACTGCGCGGGCGCATCGCAACACGACTTGAAATGCCCGGCTTTATTGATGCGATTGAAGGCTACCCTTTCTCGGGCATTGTTAACGATACCAGCCTGCCATTAACAAAAAATGATTTAATCAATCAACATGGCCTAACCGATCCCAACGACGTGAGCCTAGGCTTTTACGTGCTTGAGTTTCTATTGTGGGGTGAAAACACCAATCCCGAAAAGCACATCGCAAGAATGAGTAACGATTTCGCCCCTGCTATTGAGTGGCAAAAACAGGACATTGAGATCGGTTTAAATGAACTTGATATTAAAGAACACCCTAACAATCGTAGAAGACGCTATTTAGAATTAGCGACTCTAATCCTAGAAGCAGATTTAAATCAACTAGCCACCACTTGGAACAAAAATACGCTGCCCCCTTTAAATCAGGAAACTAGCCAAGTGTTGAAACTAAAGGTCTTTAACTTACTGAAAGATTCTGCAGCTGAAATCAAAACCACCGATTCAGAGCTACTCGAAACACTATTACCTCTTCTGCTTGAAGAGAATGACAACCAAAGCAAACCCTCTTCTTTAAGCCAATGGTTGGGCGTCCAGGGACATAAAGCTTTGGAAGATTTAACCAATCAAGAAACACCGGACAGCGCTAAAATCACTGCCCTAAAATCTCTTTTTGAACTACCAGCAACCAATTAAAGCGCGCGAGACACGCGACAGAAAACTGCCTTCAAATATTGGGTTTCGGGAATAGCAGGATGCACTGGATGATCCATACCCTGAGAGCCTTGCGCAAATACAGTGACATGCCGATCAATATGACGGCCTGCCTTACGTACCACATCCATTAAAGCGTCGTGAGGCAAATGCATGGAACAAGAAGCTGACACCAGAATTCCATCGGGCGCCAATAAGCGCATCGCCAATTGATTTGTTTGCACGTAGGCTTGCAATCCTTTGGCAAAATCTTTTTTACGTTTGATAAAAGCAGGCGGATCAATCACAACAATATCGTAGCGACGCTTTTCTTCCACAAGATGTTTAAGCACATCAAAGGCATTGCCATGATATGTATTCACAGGTTGAGCAAACTCATTTAATCGCGCATTGTGCTCCACACTATCTAATGCTGCTTCTGAGGCATCGACGCAATCAAGGCTGCTAGCGCCACCCGCTAAACATTGCACACCCCAGCCACCTGCATAGCTAAACACATCCAACACCGATTTATCTTGTGCTAACTGCATCAACCGACCCCGGTTTTCCCTATGGTCATAAAACCAACCTGTTTTCTGACCGGTGCTAGCAGGCACCTGAAAATGCACACCATTTTCAACAACAGGTAAATGATCAGGCCATTCGCCACTAGCCACTTCAACGTAGCTATCCAAACCTTCAGCAGCTCGAGCGCCACCATCACAACGCAGCAACACCCCTGCCGGACTAGCGACTTGCTCCACGGCCTCTACAATCAGCGATTTCATCGCTTCCATACCAGCGCTATTGAGCTGTATCACCACATAATCATTAAAGCGATCAATCACTAGCCCTGGCAGACCATCAGCATCTCCGTATACCCAGCGATAAAATTGATCAGGGAAGCACTGCTCACGCAAACTGAGCGCAACTTGTAGACGTTTAGCTATCCATTTTCGGTTGATTACAGCCTCGGGATTTCGAGTTAGCAGGCGAACAGCAATAAGTGAGTGAGGATTCACATACCCGATACCTACAGACTTCCCAGCACTATCTTGTAACGTACACAAAGTACCAGGAGTCACAGCCTTTAGAGGCGTAGTTTTTGTATCAATTTCATTACTGTAAACCCACAAGTGCCCTGCTTTAATACGCTTTTCTTCATTTTTTCTTAACCGCAAAACCACTAACTCGGCACTCATAAAATCACCTAAAACCCATTACAAAGCAAACACTTAATACGAAAAGCTACCAGCCTAAAAAACGCTGCTACACTAATAAGAATAGTCACCATTAAGGTAAGCATTGGTCTCATAAACACCATGAGTACAACACTTAACCACGATCAGGTCAGCAAAATACTCAAAGGCATCACTGTTCCGCCACAACCACAGATCATTGTGGACATTCATATGGAACAGGCCATGCCCAACCCTGATATAGACCGCATCGCCACGCTAATTAGCCAGGATGTGGGGCTAGCTGGCACCATTTTGAAGGTGGTGAATTCTGACCTATTTGGCTTAAAAAATAAAATCACATCGATTGAGCAGGCCGTACATATTCTTGGCCTGCAATCCATTATCACTCTGACTGAAGGCCTTTCCATTAAAGGCGAACTCGATAACGAAACAATCGTGGCGCTAGGTGGTTTTTGGGATAGTGCAATGGATATCGCATCAGTTTGCGCCACCATCGCACGTCAAATTGGTTATCAGGCCCCAGATAAGGCCTATTGCCTTGGGCTCTTTCATAACTGTGGCGTACCCATGCTTATGAAAGCACATCCCGGTTATCGAGATGTGATGGAAACCTCTTACGGATGTGGTAGCCAACGTATCATCGACTTCGAAAATCAGCAGCTAAAGACCAATCATGCAGTTGTTGGCTATTACGCCGCGAAGTCCTGGAGCCTACCTCAAGATTTGTGCGAAGTAATCGCCGAACACCATAACGCCATGGATATTTTCAAAGAAAACCCGATTCCCTATGACGGTGGCAAGAAAACCTTGCTAGCCATTTTAAAAATGGCAGAGCACATTTGTGGTGTACACATGGTTCTTGGCGGCAAAGAAGAAGATCACGAGTGGGAAAACATCAAAATTCCACTTTTAGAGTTTATTGGCTTAAGCGATCTTGATTACGAAGACATTGCCGCCGAAATGGAAGGCATGGGCATTTCCATCAAAGGCTCTTTCTACGATACTTAATAACAGCCGTAAAACCCGGACCTACCCCAAATAAGCTTGGCCGCCATCAATCGCTATACTCTGACCATTCACAAACGCTGAATCATCGCTACATAGGTTTGCAACAAACCGACCTATGTCCTGTTCGCAGTCGCCTACGCGACGCAATGGAACCGTTGACAAAAACATCTGCGACTCTTCAGGATAGTTTTCCATCCACCACTGCATACCTGGTGACAACGCTAGCGGCAAAATAACATTGGTGCGAATTCCATCGGGGCCCCACTCGCAGGCCGCGGTATGAGTTAACGCTCGAATTGCCTCTTTGGCAGCAGCGTATGGACCGAAGGTGGTTTTGTCCCAACGCTTAGCGGCAGAAGTTGCCAAGTTAACAATACAACCATCACCCTTTAAAAATGGGTAACACATCTTCATTAATCTGTAAGTTGCCATTGGGCCCGAATCTAAACAGGCACTAAAATCTTCATCGCTAACTTCTAACAACTTACCCAATGGCACTTCTTGAGCATTGTTAACTAAAATCTGAATGCCACCCAGTTCATGTACAACTCTAGCAACACAATCGCTTAATGAAATGGATTCTTTAACATCACATTGCAACGCAATAGCTTCTCCACCCCGTTGCTTAATTTCCGCAACGGTAGCTTCTACTTTTTCCAAAGTCCGCCCGGCTGCGGCTATCTTTGCACCTTCCATAGCTAAAGCGAAAGCGATACCTTGACCTACCCCTTGGCCCGCACCTGTAATTAAAGCCACTTTCCCAGCAAGCTTACCATCTTTATTCACTGTGTCAGTCATGACATTCCCCAATAAAAATCGTTATAAGAATTAGAGCTGCTTTATATCTGCTAACGCTCACCGCGTTTCAGCAATTCAAAAAAAGCGTAGGAAGGATCGTCTTCCCCAGCGGTACCCATTTTTGATTCTGCTATTAATGGATTAGTTAGATCTACAATGGATGGATCATGCACGTTTACCCAATCCGCCACTACCGCGCGATGAGAGAACTTCCATACATCATTACGTTTTTCATATTTATCTAAGTACCTACCACCCACCAACAGGTCGAATGCACCTTGATCTGATTTAACTTTGTGAAAAGCCAGCACATAAACCTCACCTTCAGCTTTAGTGGCACCACCTGGTTGCTCTTCAAATTTAATATTCACAGTAGTGACATTGTGATGGAGGATATCCATCGATTCCTGAATAACGGGAAGCTGATCAATAAAGTCCATCGCTAACCCTTGAAAGAACCCCCCATGATCATCGGTAGCGTCCTCATGATACAAGGCACGCATTTTATCGTAATCACGACGATCTGCTGCATTACAATAAACGTGGATTAACTCTTGAATGGCTTGCTTATCTAGCAAGTCCTGAAAGGCTTTTTCTTGTTGTGGTGTCATGACTAGATACTCTACTGAATTTACGCCTATTGGAAAGAGGCTAAGGGTTTTAATTTAATGTATCCAGCCCCTCACCAAGTCACATCATCCAATTAGACTACGCATACCGCTACGCAGCGGAAATCGATTAAAGCTGTCGTGTTTAGCCAAATATAGAGACCTTATTCACCTATGGCCACAGGTTCTTTTTGAGGCTATAAAAAACCCGCCATTGGCTTTTGGCCAATGGCGGGTTTTCAGTTTGCTTTTCAGCCGAGACTACTCTTCCGAAGCTGCTGGCTTCCAGACTAGATCCAATTCTCGCGCAGCTTTAACATCATCCAAGCGACGCACCGGCTGGGTGTATGGTGCACCTTTCACCATCTCCGCGTTTTCTTCAGCTTCTTTTTGAATACTCTTCATGGCTTCAATGAAACCATCGAGAGCATCCGGCGCTTCTGTTTCTGTTGGCTCTATTAACCAACACTCAGGCACTAGCAATGGAAAGTAAGTTGTCGGTGCGTGATAACCGTAGTCCAACAAGCGCTTGGCGAAATCCATCGCAGTAACACCAAGATTCTTAGCTTGATCACTCAGCGTGATAATAAATTCGTGAGTGGCACGACGCCCAGGATAAGCCAATTGAAATCCAGCTTCCTCACACTTTTTCATCATGTAGTTAGCATTTAAGGTAGAGAACTCACCCACACGGTGCATACCCTCACGGCCAAGCACACGAGCGTAATAATAAGCACGCAACAACACGCCTGCATTACCCATATAAGCAGACAATTTTCCAATCGTGTCAGGAATATCTTGATCCGTTAGCCAACGATAAGTTTCTTCACCGTCTTTATCTTCTTTTCCAACGATTGGTGTAGGCATGTATGGCAGCAACCTTTCACCAACACCGATTGGGCCGGCACCTGGGCCACCACCGCCATGTGGTGTAGCAAAGGTTTTATGCAGGTTCATGTGCATGACATCAAACCCCATATCACCAGGGCGAACCTTACCTAAAATCGCATTCAGGTTAGCACCATCGTAATAAAGTAAGCCGCCAGCCTCATGAACGATTTCGGCAATCTCTTTAATGGATCGCTCGAATACGCCACAAGTGGATGGGTTGGTCATCATCAAACCCGCTGTTTGGGGTCCGGCTAATTCTTTCAGCGCTGCCACATCTACATCACCGTTATCCAACACGGGAACTTCACGCACTTTATAACCACACATCACCGCAGTTGCTGGGTTAGTACCGTGAGCAGCATTAGGAATTAAAATTTCAGTTCGCTCATGATCATTGCGCGCTTCATGATAAGCACGGATCATGGCAACGCCGGCAAATTCACCCTGAGCACCAGCCATAGGTGTTAACGAAACACCTTTCATACCGGTGACGTCTTTCAGAATCTCTTGTAATTCATACATACAAGAAAGAAAGCCCTGACTATGAACTTCTGGAGCCAATGGATGACGACCAGCAAAACCAGGCAATAACGCTGCACGATGTGCACCACGAGGGTTGTACTTCATAGTACAGGAGCCCAAGGGATAAAAATGGGTATCAATAGAAAAGTTGCGGCGTGACAAATTTGTATAATGCCTTACAACTTGCATCTCACCAGTTTCAGGCAACAACGCTTTTTGCTTACGCAACAAAGATGCTGGTATAGATGCTGGAGTTTCGGTATTTGCTGGTGCTTGTGACTTTGCACGACGACCAGGTTGGCTTGATTCGTAAATTAACATGGTCGCCTCCTTAAGCTGATAACACGTCGGCTAATGCCACTTTGTAAGATTGAATATCTGCGGCATTTTTAGTTTCAGTTGCGCAGACCAAAATAGCATCATCCATTCCAGCATAGGCTGTTGAAACATCAAAGCCTCCCTGAACACGGCGCTCTGCTAACTTAGCCAATACATCTGTTGCATTTCCTGGCACTCTAATCACTACTTCATGGAAATAAGGCGCAGCAAATACAGTTTCAACACCGTCAATTTCTGTTAATGCAGCAACTAATGTTTGCGTATTTGTGGCACTAGCATTTGCCACTGCAGCTAAGCCATCCGCGCCCAACAAACTGGTATAAATAGTCGCAGCCGTCATAGCCAAACCTTGGTTGGTACAAATATTCGACGTGGCCTTAGATCGACGAATATGTTGCTCTCGAGCCTGCAAAGTTAGCGTAAAGCCTTCTTTACCTTCCAGATCCACAGTACGGCCAATGATACGGCCCGGCATTTGACGAACGATGCCTTGCTTGCAGCACATAAAACCAAAGTAAGGGCCGCCGGATGATAAAGGAATACCAAGAGGCTGACCTTCACCTACAGAAATATCCGCACCAGCTTCACCCCAATCGCCTGGAGGTGCAAGAATCGCGAGAGACGTTGGATTCACAACGGCGATCACTAACATTTTGTTTGCGTGAGCCCAATCAGTTAATGCATGCACATCTTCCAAACAACCAAAAAAGTTTGGTTGCTGAATCACTAACGCAGCATAATCTTGACCAGCATAATGCTCCAACGCGCTTAAAGGTGTCGTTCCCATATCGCTGCAGAAAGCGACTTCTTCAATCGAAATACCTTGGTTCTCAACAATACCATGGGTTGCACTGCGATATAGTGGATTAACCGAAGTAGGGATTAAGACCTTTTTAGATTTGGATTTTCTATTCGCACGAATCGCCATGAGTACCGCTTCTGCCAGTGCAGAACCGCCATCATAAAGAGAGGCATTGGACACATCCATGGCATTTAAGTGCGCCATCATGGACTGATACTCATAGATAACTTGCAAAGTGCCCTGGCTCGCCTCTGCCTGATAAGGAGTGTAAGCCGTCATAAATTCACCGCGACCCACAATTTCCCATACTGCAGCAGGAATGTGGTGCTCGTATGCACCAGCGCCGATAAAGCAAGCCACATTGCTATCCGCAGCAGCACGATCCGCCATCAAACGAGACGCTTCCATCTCACTGATACCTTCTGGCACCTGTGATAATGGTTGACTAAGAATATCAGCGGGGATCTCATCAAAAAGGTCATCTATGGAATCGACCCCAATGGTTTCAAGCATTGCTTGAATATCTGCATCCGTATGTGGAATGTAAGGCATGGGCATTCACCGAGCGAGTAAAGTACAACAATCTAAAAAACAAATAATCGACAAAACAAAAGGGTAACAGCCAAAGCCATTACCCTTTTTGGAAAGTATAAGAACTAAGCTTCTTCTTCGATCAGCGCTTTATAGTCATCAGCGCTTAAAGTTTGTTCCACTTCAGATGGGTCACTCATCTTAATGCGGAACATCCAACCGTCACCATAAGGATCTTGGTTAACGGTTTCAGGGGCATCTTCTAAAGCCTCATTAATGGCCACAATTTCACCAGATACTGGTGCATATATATCAGATGCCGCTTTTACAGATTCAACAACACCAGCTTCTTCTGTAGCGCTGACGCTGCTACCAACTTCTGGTGTTTCAACAAATACCAAATCACCCATAGCATCTTGGGCATGATCAGTAATACCCACAACAGCGGTACCGTCGTCTTCAACTCGAAGCCATTCGTGGCTTGATAGATAACGTAGTTCTGAAGGTAGGTTGCTCATTTATAGTTCCTCGATTGATCAGTTAATCGTTACCCCCACGACCATCCATTCAATACCATTCTTTTTTGTGAGGCTTCTGAATGAAAAGATGTTCGCCGTGAAACTTTTTTATTTACTTAAAATTTCTAATTTAAAAAATCTGTAGAAAAGCTCGCCCGTTATTTGTAAACACGTTCGCCATTTCTTACAAATGGTGGACGCACCACTTTAACATCCAATAACTTTTTACGAATCTCCACTTTAGCGTTGCTACCCACAGAGGCAGGCACTCTTGCTAGAGCAATAGAATAGCCTAATGTAGGAGAAAAAGTACCACTAGTAATCTCACCTTCTTCGCCTTCGGCTACCACGACTTTTTGATGGCCACGCAATACGCCACGCTCTTCTAGGACCAAGCCCACTAACTTATGGGGTACTCCGTTGGCTTTTTGCGCAGTTAAAGCTGCTCGACCAATAAAATCTCGAGATTCAGGTTCCCAGGCAACGGTCCAACCCATCGCGGATTCCAAAGGAGTGACAGTCTCATCCATATCGGAACCGTACAAATTCATACCGGCCTCTAAACGTAGAGTATCTCGCGCCCCTAATCCACAGGCTCGCACACCTGCGTCTAACAATTGCTGCCAAAAATTTTCTACCGCATCATTTGGGACCATGATTTCTAGGCCGTCTTCACCGGTGTAACCCGTACGCGCAATAAACCAATCACCCGCCGGCTGACCAAAGAAAACGCCCAACTGAGAAATAAGCTCTGCTTGATCAGCGAGCACTGTTTTGACAGCTTCAATCGCTTTTGGACCTTGAATGGCTACAATGCCCAGATCCGGGCGTTCTTGAAGTTCGACTGCAAAGTTGGCAGCCTGCTTTTCCATCCAAGCCAGATCCTTTTCGCGGGTGGCGCAGTTTACCACAACGCGAAAGCCATCGGCAGTGCGATAAACGATAAGGTCGTCGATCACGCAGCCATCTTCGTTCAACATTCCACTATAAAGCGCTTTACCAACGACTTTCAGTTTCGCCACATCGTTAGCCAATAAATAACGTAAGTAGTCTTCAGCGCCCTCGCCAGCAATATCAACAATGGTCATGTGGGAGACATCAAACATGCCCGCCGCCTCTCGAACCGCGTTGTGCTCTTCAATTTGAGAGCCATAGTGGATCGGCATATCCCACCCACCGAAGTCTACAATCTTGGCATTTGACGCTAAGTGCTTGTCATATAAAGCAGTTTTTGAACCCATTCCCGATCCCTTTAGATTTAAAATGTGTTAGGAAAATTCAACAACCCACAAAAGCTGCACGATAGTACCATTTTTATTCAATAATGTCAGCTCGTCGAAGGCGCGCATTGTACCTAGGTATAAGAAAATAGTCAGGGTAAAAAGCCCCTAGTCCTCAACAGCACTGGGCTTGGCAACTTTGTTTGGTGGCTCAATGGGCAGCAAAATAACAAAACGCGAGCCTTCTCCAAGCTCACTCTCCACATGAACATCACCACCATGCATACGAATCAAGTTGGCAGATAACGGCAAGCCAAGCCCTGTACTCTCAACCTGCTTCTGAACAGTACTATGAACATGGTTGTATTCATCGAATATGCGCGATAAGTCGTTCTCTGCGATCCCTACTCCGGTATCAATCACTTCAATCTGAACTTGTTGTTCGATACAACGCGCCTTGATGAGCACCTGACCTTGCTCTGTGTACTTTAGGCCATTGCTCAGAAAGTTAATTACGATTTGTTTTAACCTTAATGGATCCGCATAGAGTTTTATGTTGTCTGGAACGTCAACCACAACGTCGATAGACTCTCTCTCCGCAATGGCTGTTAGACTGGTTTGGGCATCCGAGACAACTTGCGTCAAGCTCACCCAATCCAACGACAACTCAAATTTTCCTGATTCAATTTTTGCTAAATCAAGCAACTCATTAATTAATGCCAACAAATGCTCCCCATTGCGAGTCACACCCCCAATGGCATCTTTTTCTCGTTCATTTAATCGAGCACTGGCTTTGCTCTGAACCCTCTTTGAGAAACCGATAATTGCGTTAAGTGGCGTACGCAATTCATGGCTCATGT
Source organism: Pseudomonadales bacterium (assembly GCA_022361455.1). Classification (GTDB taxonomy): domain Bacteria; phylum Pseudomonadota; class Gammaproteobacteria; order Pseudomonadales; family Ketobacteraceae. Next base: position 16,841 of record JAKSAW010000541.1, read on the forward strand.
TGGCAAGGAATTGCGATTTAGCTTGGCTCGCCTGAAGGGCCCGCTCTTCGGCAAGTCGACGCTGCATGACTTCTTTTTGACTAGCCTCGAGCTGTTCCAAGATTTTCGACTTGGCCAAATCCAGCTGAGCCAAAAAAGTACTACTCAACAAATATATGCCATAGGAGAAGCCAACAATTTGCAGTAACAGTTGTGGTTTACGATGCGCCAATGGCGTTTGATTTTCAAACACAACACCTTGTTGATGTTCCATCCAATAGAGCAACACCATAACCATAAGACAAGCCAAGAACCAATAACGAGCAGGTTTACGGCCCAACAGCACTTGCGCAAAAATAGGTGGCAGAATTAACCAAGCACCAGTGAACAAAGACATACCACCATTAGTAATAACGGCATTCACACAACCAGCAAAAATAACCAGCGTTATAATTTGGCAAAAAAAATCAAGGTGGCGGTAGAAACGTAGCGCAACTATGGTTACCAGGGATATCAAAATCACAAGCCCAACGACAACAACCCGTGACATGATTTCCCACTGGACAGCTCGTATCCAAAACGCTGTACCAATAAACACCAGCACCAATGACAAACTCACTAAGTGGCGGTATCGCAGCAGTTCAAATGGATCTGTTGTTTCAGGATCTAAACCACAATTGAGCAGTTTATCCATCCAATACTTCATAAGAATCCGGGCGGCAAAAAAACTAAGATTCAATTAAGTATAGGATGCTTTAGCTTGATCATCGCTGGCATCTTAAACTGCCCTGAAGTCATTTAGACAGTGATTAGACACCAGCGATTGAGAGAACGAATTGTTTAGGCGACGGACGCTTCCGGTGCCACAAGCACTTCGGTAGAGGCTTGTTCAGCGGCTGCCTCTAAGTCCGGCTGGACTAGATCTGGGCCAAACTCGTTTAAAATCGGCTTTTTGTCTTCGATTTCAACCTCAACTACTTTGCCACGAAGCTCAATGTCTTTCGTGTTAACTTCAAAGAGTTGATTTAAAGCTTCATCGAAATGTGGTTTGAAGAAAACAGTAGCGGGTTCTTTGCCGGAGCACCATTCACCCTTTTTGGTAAGATATTGGCCTAATTGATTACGAACAACATAGGCTGTTGCCATAAATACATCCCCTATGATTTTTTGTAAATCAGCAATTGAAAAACTTGAGCTGCTTTTTCTTCAGCTGTTTGTTATTAAGATTTTCAAATCTTACAGGTTAAGTTTAATCTATCTTGCTGTTTTTTCATCCATTTTTTACAATTTTTGGTAAATCACCTGCCAGCCCCATGGCATGACTTACTACCTGCCGTTTTGCCAAGTAATGGCGATTAAACTGATTCATACCTTCGTTGCGAGCCATGGTGAGCAACCAGTTGAGGGGCTCAAAAGCCCGCTTGAAACCTTCCATTGCTCCCATGGTTAACAAATTGTGGGATTTGCGGCGGCGCTCATAACGGCGCAAACCGAGACGCTGCCCAGGATTAAGCCCCTTCGCCACCGATGAAGCTACTTCTTCCGCGAGCACAGCCGCATCCAAAAAACCTAGATTAATTCCTTGACCAGCTAACGGATGAATCGTGTGAGCAGCATCCCCAATCAATGCTAACCCAGGTTGAATATAATGGGTGCAATGCCGTTGAATAAGTGGGAAGGAATAACGCAAATCAGTTTCCACAATATCACCCAGACTATGCTCGAAGGCTGCTCCTAACCGCTGCTTAAAATCTCGATCACCAAGCGCCTCAATTTCCTGAGCAGTATCCGCTTGTAATGACCACACAATAGAGCAGTAATGTTGATCAGTTCCATCCCCTGAATTAACGCTGCCTTGCAAAGGCAAGAAGGCTAATGGACCGGTTTCCAAAAATATTTGCCGCGCCACGCCCTCGTGCGGTAACGATGTTTTTACAGTAGTGACGATAGCAGTGTGTTCATATGGCCAAGCCCGCACCTGAAACCCAGCCTTATTGCGAACTTGGGACTGAGCACCATCGGCTCCTACCAACAAGTCTGGATGATATTGTTCGCCATTATCTAGAGTGACCTGCCAACCTCCAATGCCCTGGCGCAAGTTAGCTAAACTGGCAGTCACAAAGGTCGCGTTTTCTTGATTAAGAACCTTCTGATAGAGCGCCCATTGTGTCACTCTGTTTTCTACGATATGCCCAAGATGCTCTGTTTCGACCTCAGTATTTGCAAAGTCAACTTGCCCCGTTCCCTCACCATCCCATACATGCATTTTCTGGTAAGGACTCACTCGCTGCGACGCCATTAAGGGCCAAGCACCTACATGCTTCAATAAATTTTCCGAAGCCAGTGACAAGGCACTAACGCGAGGATCAAAACTTTCCGGCCATTCACTTGGTGCTGGTTGCGATAGTCGATCCACTACAAGAATCGAAACTGCTGAATCTGCAAGAGCAGCAGTAAAAGCAAGACCTGCCATACCACCACCAATCACCACAATATCGAATTGCTGATCAGACTTATCCGCAGAATGCTTACTTTGCTCCGCCATATTTAACTACCAGGTTAACGAGCTTTCTTTTTTGATGAATTTCGGCGTTTTTTCGCAGCGGCCATTAGCGCCTCTATCTCATCGACTTTTTTCGGAACACCTTTAGTCAGCACACTATTGCCTTTCGCTGTCACTAAAACATCGTCTTCAATTCGAATACCAATACCACGCCACTTAGGATCCACCTCCATATCATCCTTGGCAACGTAAATACCAGGCTCCACTGTTAACACCATACCTTCTTCAAGTACGCGCCATTCGTCTGCTACTTTATAATCGCCGACATCATGAACATCCATACCTAACCAGTGCCCGGTGCGATGCATATAATATTTGCGATAGGCTTCGTTCTTAATCAGTTCGTCGACCTTGCCTTTGAGCAAGCCAAGTTTTACTAATCCTTGGGTAATCACTTTAACCGCTGCTTCGTGGCCCTGGTTCCAATGATTTCCAGGTTTCACTAATTTAATCGCGGCCAGCTGTGATTTTAAAACCACTTCATAAAGTTGCTTCTGGGGCTCGCTAAACACACCATTGACTGGAAATGTTCGGGTGATATCTGCGGCATAATGATCAAACTCTGCACCAGCATCAATCAACACCAAATCACCATCATTTAATGCATCACTATTTTCTATGTAATGCAAAATGCAGCCATTGGCACCACCACCAACAATGGAGGGGTAAGCGGGAAAGCGCGCACCTTCGCGAGCAAACTCATGCATGTATTCTGCTTCCAGCTGGTACTCCATCATACCCGGCACACATTTTTCCATGGCACGCACATGAGCATTGGCGGAAATTTCTGCGGCACGCTTCATCATGCGAATTTCAGCTTTGCTCTTAAATAAACGCATGTCATGAAGCAAATGATCTAGAGAAATAAATTCCCCAGGAGGATGGGCACCTGCACGAACTTTTGCGCGAATAGAGTTCACCCAATCCATCACCTTTCGATCAAACTCTGCATCAGAACCCATAGCGTAATAAACACGCTCTCTGCCTTCAATCAAGCCGGGCAAGATCTCGTCTAAATCTGAAATGGGAAAAGCATCATCGACACCAAACTTTTTAATAGCACCTTCCGGGCCCGAGCGGTATCCATCCCAAATTTCCATGGCAGGATCGCGCTCACGACAAAACAGAACGCACTCACCATGCTCACGACCTGGGATTAACGCAAGCACTGCTTCGGGCTCCGGAAACCCTGTTAAATAATAAAAGTCGCTATCTTGACGGTAGTGATAGTCAACATCTCTATTTCGAGGTCTAACCGGAGCAGCAGGAAGAATAGCTATACTATCTTCCTCCATTAAGCCCATTAACTCGGTGCGGCGCTGTGCAAATTCTTGTTTGGATA
>JAKSAW010000493.1 GCA_022361455.1 Pseudomonadales bacterium
CAAATGTTCGCAAGTACTTGCAGATGAAGATGATGGATTCAGAGGAAGAGCACGTAAACGGAGTCATCCGCATGTACAGAAATAAGCTCAGGGTATATGATACGGTTGCGAATGGCCCTGCAAGCATAGAGCTTGGCGAGTATGACATGGAGTTAGAGCCAGCGCTCAAGCACTTCAAGACGATAAAATTGAACAAATTGAATTTCACAGGGAACTTGTCTTTCAGAATTGAAAACTTAACAGGAGATTTCAACATCACTGGAAAGCGGACAGCAGATGCATATGCAATGGACCCAAGCAAATTAACATTCCAGGACGGAACAGTAAATAAAACAGCAGTCGGAACAAAATTATACAAATGTAAAGACTGGAACTTCACGAATCAGGAATGTACAACAGGCCGCTGGATTAAGATAATGGACCTTGTGCCTGGGCAGGAGTATTCATTCGACATAAGTCCTGTTGACCCGGGCTTTGTAGAAACATTTGATGCAGATGAAGCGCAAGGCATAGATCTCGCTGCCCTGGACAATGAAACTCTTGTGATAGCATTCATAGACAGCGGTGCAAGCAACCATGCATCATTTGAAATATGGCATACAAATGGGAGTTTGCTGGTTGATGAAGTTGATGTTGATATAACAGGAGACACAACAAGCACAATAGCTGTAGAGCCAATAAATACAACTCATTTTGTAATCGCAGTAAACGATGGCCCTGAAAACGATCTGGACTTCTACATTTATGATAGAACTGGAACCCAAGTTCAAGGACAGACCCAAATAGATCCCAATATAGGAACAAATACAGATGTTGGAATCGCCCAGATGGGAGACAGGTTCATAGTTTGTAATGCAAACGACGCAGACAATGACGCAGATTTCGAAGTATGGAGCAATGATGGAACCCAAATAGATCCAGAAGCGAATGTAGATGGAAATATCGGTCCTGCACTACAGCATCAAAACCTTGTAGATTGCGTTGCAATAAACACAAGCGGGGTTGTTTATATTTTCTTTGACGAA
>JAKSAW010000391.1 GCA_022361455.1 Pseudomonadales bacterium
GTAGCAGGCGCTGACAAGTGCCAGGGGAAAGTCACCAAGTCCTATCTGAAGATCGTCGACACCAAGCTCAAGATCTTCAACGGCTGCAAGAACTCCAAGCTCAAGAGCGACGCGATCATGTCTGCCGCCGACCTCGAGACTTGCTTCGACGACATCACCGCCGACACGAAGTCGAAGGTCGCCAAGACGCTCATCAAGCTGGCCGACGCCCTGAACTCCAGCTGCGGCGGCGTCGATCTGAACGCCGCGTTCGCCGGCAGCTGTGCCGGTGGAGTCACGGCAACCTGTATCGACGAGCGCGTCGAATGCCGCGTGTGCTTGATGCTCAACGCGATGGACAACCTGAACGAAGACTGCGACCTGTTCGACGACGGCAACGCCAACGGCACTTGCCCGCCGCCGGGACCGACGACGACCACGACCAGTACCACGACCACCAGCACATCGACGACGACGCTTCCGGTGTGCGGCGACGGCATCGTTCAGCCCAGCGAAGACTGTGACGACTCGAACACCGAAGACGGCGACTGCTGCTCGATGAGCTGCGAGTACGAGTCGAACGGCAGCCTCTGTGACGACGGCGACGTCTGCACGGACGACACCTGCGACGGCGCTGGCACCTGCAACGGGACGAACAACAGCGCGCCCTGCGACGACGGCAACTTCTGCAACGGTGCGGACACCTGCTCCGGAGGCACCTGCAGCAGCCACGCGGGTGATCCGTGTGCCGGCCCCGATGGTGACGGAGACTGCGCGGAGAGCTGCGACGAGGGCAGCGATACCTGTACCGCGGCCGATCCGGATGCCAGCGCCTGCGATGACGGCGACTTCTGCAACGGTACGGAGACCTGCAGCAGCGGTGTGTGCACGAACAGTACCGGTGACCCTTGCGCGGGCCCCGACGGCGACAACAACTGCGCTGAGAGCTGCGACGAGGGCGCCGACGCTTGTACGGCAGACGATCCGAACGGATCGGCTTGTGACGACGGCTTGTTCTGTACGGCTACCGATAC
>JAKSAW010000543.1 GCA_022361455.1 Pseudomonadales bacterium
TCAGATTCTACTTCGCCACGCTCTTCATCCAAGTACTTAAGGAACTCTTGGGCGATTTCAACAAAATACGGTGATTGACTTTGATGACGATCAATAAAATCGCGGACCATGGCATGCCATTCATCATCGCCAGTAATCTTTCTTAGTACTGGAAAACCATTGGCAATAAAGCTCTCAATATTCTTATAGAAAAGGTCACGATAAATACCCATGCGACGATCTTCTATTTCTTTCGGCGCAGGATTTTTTTCTGGATTTCTTATATGAGCAGCAAAGTTATATTGGGCTTGTTGAAAGCTCATGAGGCTGCTCCATCAAGAACCGATTCGGTCTGCCACTTTTTCTGCAAATCGCGAATCTGTTGGGTTTCTTCCAGCAATTCATGCAAGGGAGGAAGATTGAAATCACGTTCAAGCAATGTCGGCACTACGCCGAAATGCCGATAGGTTTCTTCCAACAACTGCCATACGGGTTCGATCACATCGGCGCCGTGGGTATCTACAATCAGGTCTTCTGCCTCATTGTAATGACCTGCCACGTGAATGTAGCTAATGCGTTCGCCTGGCAAGCCATGTAAAAATTCTTTTGCATCGTAACTGTGGTTGATGCTATTCACATAAATATTATTTACATCGAGCAACAAACCACAATCTGCTTCGTTAAGCACCGCATTAACAAAATCAAGCTCGCTCATTTCTTTGGGCTCGGGTGCTGCATAATATGAAACATTTTCTATAGCAATTTGTCTTTCTAAAATATCTTGGACCTGCTTTATACGGTTACCCACATATTTAACAGCGTCCTCAGTGAAAGGAATCGGCATTAAGTCATAAAGGTGGCCATTATCACTACAATAACTTAAATGCTCTGTGTAGATATCAATGTTATGCTCATCCATAAATTGCTTAATGGATTTAACTAACTCAACATCTAAAGGTGCAGGACTTCCAATGGAAAGTGACAAGCCATGCAACACAAATCGATACTGTTCTGCGATTTGCTTAAACTGCCTGCCGTAACGCCCACCTAAACCTATCCAGTTTTCTGGCGCTACTTCGAGAAAATCTACGGTATTGGGTTGGGTAGAAAGAAACGGGCTCAAAAGAGCCCGCCTCATACCTAGCCCAGTACCTTCAAGTTGCATATCTTGAAGCTGAAGCATAATAGTGTCCTAAGTGATTAGCCGCCGCACTTACCTTCGCCGCATTTACCTTCGCCGCCTTTTTTGCCGCCACACTTACCTTCACCACATTTGCCTTCGCCAGCAGCTTTGTCGCCACCGCATTTACCTTCGCCACATTTACCTTCGCCGCCTTTCTTACCGCCGCACTTACCTTCACCACACTTGCCTTCTGCAAGTTGCATAAAGCCGCTAGAAAGATCGTTAGTTGCGAAAGGATTTTCCGCCGCATTTACTGAAGAAATAGAAAGGGCAGAAGCTACCACAGCCGCACCAACACCAGCAGCTAAAGGTTTAAGTGAAGTTAACTTTGACATTGTTTTGTCTCCTCAGACAGATATAAAAAGTTTGAACAGGCACCAGCTAACGCCGATTAACTTGCTCTTATTTGTGTTTTAGTTTTTTAGAACCGCCAAGCTCCGTAACTGCAAGATATGACCCTGGTCAATGTTTATAGTTTCAAAGAAGGCAGTAATTTTTTATTGTTTTTTTACTCGGTGGGTTGAGTAAGCAGCTTATAGGGCCAATCCATTGGCCCAACATCTGCTCTCATTAAGCTAGCACAATTGAATAAAAGCGCAAAAAATGAGGGACTTAGCGTGAGACTTATCTTCATGGCATAAAAAAAGCAGCCCAAATGGCTGCTTTTTGCTATGAGACAGATATCTCAAAAACTTGGAGTCTAGAGGCGCTTCACAATAACGCTACCCGCAGAGTAACCCGCCCCGAAGGAGCATATCACCCCAGTCTCACCGGGCTCAAAGTCGTCGCTATTGCTATGGAAGGCAATAATAGATCCAGCCGAGCTGGTATTAGCATACTCGTCGAGAATAACGGGTGCCTCTGTTTCGGATGCATCTCGACCCAACACCTTCTTAGAAATCAATAGATTCATACTTAGGTTTGCCTGGTGGAGCCACATGCGCTTGAGATCAGACACCTCAATTCCGGTATCGCTCAAGTGGCCACCAATAAGCTCAGCCACCAAAGGTACCACTTCTTTAAACACCTTACGGCCATTCTGCCGGAACAGCTTATCTCGAGCCCCAATACCGCTCTCATCACAGCGATTTAGGAAACCGAAGTTATTACGAATATTATTGGAAAACTTTGTTTGCAGACGCGTGCCTAATACTTCCCAAGGATGGTCGACTTTACAGGTTTCTTCTTTCTCAAGGACAATGGCGGTACACACATCGCCAAAGATAAAGTGACAGTCGCGATCTTCCCAAGCCAAGTGCGCTGAACAAATCTCAGGATTAACTACCACAACACAATCAGCAGAACCTGAAAGGATCGAATCCTTCGCGGTTTGGATACCAAAGGTCGCTGAAGAACAGGCTACGTTCATGTCGAAGCCAAAGCCTTGGATACCTAATGCGTCCTGAATCTCCACTGCCATGGCTGGATATGCTCGTTGCATGTTAGAACAAGCCACTAACACCGCATCTACATCATCAGGGCTTTTGCCAGCGTTTTCGAGCGCTTGCTTGACAGCAGCAACACCCATTTCACATTGGATTGATTGCTCTTCATCACTGCGCTCTGCGATAGAAGGCTTCATATTTTTGGGATCGAGTACACCGGACTTATTCATCACATAACGGCTTTTAATCCCAGATGCTTTCTCAATGAACTCGACGCTTGAATATTGTAGCGATTCGATCTCGCCATTTTCGATAGCTTGCTTATTGGCCTCATTGAAATTATCAACGTAAGCATTGAAGGTTTCGACCAATTCAGCATTGGAAATTGATTCACTAGGGGTGAATAAACCCGTTCCGCTAATCACTACGCGGGGAAAATCGGAATTCGACACATCTACCTCCGGATAGAGCACAACACACTGGTTTTAGTGCTAAATACGCTTTTAGTTATTTTGCTAAGTCGCCGCATTCTTGTTAGTTCTAGCTCCAGCTCTTGCATATGCCTTAACTAGAATGGCTATGGGCCACGACTCTCTTTATCTTGCCCTTGGGCCTCTGGTTTCGGACCATTTGGCTCATCACTCGATTGCGCTTCCGCTTTTAAATCAAGCATTTCAGCCAGCCATTCTAGCATGAAAGGAAAGTGGTCGTCCGCACAGTCAGGGTGAATTAACATGCCAATATGTGAATAATTGTGAAGATTTCCCTCTTTTTTACCCAGTATGACAAGGCGCCCATTATGGCTACCGACTTCGCGCATGAAGTCCCTGACATCCCTTGGAGAGCCATACCCCAAATCACTCTGCGAAGCGAAATATAAGGAAGGTGGATACTCCAATCCGGTACTCAAAGCCTTACCATAGTTAAAGTCATCTTGAGGATCGAGCCAATCACTGCCATTGAGCCAAGCTAGGCTGTCTTCTCTGAGATTAGGATGCTCGTCTTCGCTACCTATATGCAAAAACCTGCCAGGCACAACGCCGCGAATTCTGGCGAGCAATCCAGCAAGGTTACTCCAAATCCAGTCGATGAAGATCTTGCGATAGATATTCGTATGGGTGGCCACGCGTCTAGCGCCGAAATGCACCACACCCGTAATGGAATGCCGGTATTCAGGATAACGTGCAAGAAATGAAGTGAGTAGCACACCACCAAAGCCATGCCCCACTAAAAAGCTGGGCGACTTGGCGATAGTGTCTTGGATATGCGTAAAAATGGCGGGTAAATCTTCGGTAATAATGTCCACAACCCGATATTGCAGAAGTTGTGAAACTGATGGCCAACTTCGCCCTTTGCCACGCAGATCTGGGATAAAGACTTGATACCCCTGCTCTACCAAGTAATAGGCTAAGCCCTGCCCCGCCCTCGAGTAAAAGATAGTGCCGTCCTCCAGCAGACCATGGAGCATGAGCACTGCGGGTGCGGATTTATCTTTATAGAGATGACGTAGGTGAAGCTGATGACCAGGCACCACTCGATGCCCTGAATCCAGCGCTACCATATAAGAACGCTCAGTGATGGACTCTTCGGAATTCACGATTGCACCTCCTCCTCGACGAGACAGGGGAATTCCAATGTCAGAATTAACGTTTTCGATACAGCTTATGTTTGCCGGTACGGAAATCCGTTGTCACTGTTTCAATACCGACAAGTATAGTCTGTAGAAAACTTAGCGCTGCACCTTTTGCCATTGTTTTTCCAAGCGCTTACTCGAGATTGGATACTTAGTTTTAATCTCTTGGGCAAACAAGGAAATTCGGTACTCCTCCAACATCCAACGCAAATGATCTAACTCAGGATCATCGGTACCTTTTTCCTGATTCTGAGTTGAACGCTGTTGATAATCGAACCACCAGGATTCTAGCTCTGGAATATGGGTTTGGTCCCGCTCCACATTACCCTGCAATCGCTTAATTCTCACGATGATACCGTTTAGATAGCGCGGATATTCAGCCAGCA
>JAKSAW010000442.1 GCA_022361455.1 Pseudomonadales bacterium
ATATTCATATATAGAGTTTTGGCGAGAGAATCAAGAGAATTCTTTTAGAGAATTTGTAAATGTGTGTTTAGATAAGTTTAAAACGAATAACAATGAATTTCCTTTTAATAGGAAAGAATTAAAAGCAATAAAAACTGCCTTTAAAACCGAAAAAAAGATGATTAAAAAGGCAGAAAAAGATAAACAATTTAGAAAAGATGGAGAAGGAAATAAGTATCTATATTTAGAAATACCTTACAAAATTTCATATGTAGCTCATTATTTGCTAAACAAGTATACAAATATTGATTATGTATTGTGTTATAACACATTTAGAAAAAAAGATAATAAAATATCTCTTAGATCTAGAAAAGATGATACTTTAAATTGTAATTCTATAGCAAAAAAATATGGAGGGGGAGGACATTTTGTAGCTGCAGGAGCAGAATTTTCAAAAGATACTGTATTTTTTGAGAACCTAAGAAAAGGGAAAGTTCATTTACTATGAAATTAATTGATTTATACGTAAAGATTTCTTATAATAGTAAACAAACAAAATCATTTTGGTTAAATAAAAAAGGGAACGGTTTATCTATTTCTTTCTGGGAAAATAGAAAATTAAGGTGTATACAAGAATGGCGAAATTCAAAGAAAAATGGTAGAAGAATATGGTATAATGAAAAAGGATTTAATATATCTATTAAAGAATATGTTAATAATAAAGCACATGGCTCAGAAAAGAGATATAGCCCGCTACACGGAAATCGATGGTTGCTTCAAAAATGGAAAAACGGTGTAAAACATGGACTAGAAGTATTTCATTATTTAGGAGAAGGTATTGGGTATATTACTGTATGGGAAAATGGGGAAAATAGTCTTGATATCGGTAGAGGATGGATAGATGGATAATAGACTCTATCTGAACTATTAGATTGGTAGAAATAAAGAGAAAAAAATGTTTACGACTAAGTAAATTTTACGTCTAAATAAGTATTATGAAAACAACGAAAATAATTTTATCTATTATAAATGCAGTGTTATTTACATTGGTTCTTATATTCAATATACCCATAATTATTTCATATGGTTTTATTTTGGGAACATTAATTTATTACGTACTTTCAGATGTAAGAGAGGATAAACTAATTAATCGCAGCAATATAGAGTTACAAAAAATAGCCTATTATGATGATTTAACAGGATTACCAAATAGAAGATTTCTATCTAAAAAATTAGATAAAAATATTTCACAAAAAACTAAGTTTGCAGCTTTATTCTTAGACTTTGACGGATTTAAAAAAATTAATGATACTTATGGACATAATGTTGGAGATTTATTATTGAAATATGTTTCTGAAAGAATAATAAGAATAGTAAAAGAACATGATACAGTCTATCGAATAGGTGGCGATGAGTTTGTAATTCTTTTAGAAAAATACAAAAGTAAAAAGCAACTAGAAAATATTTCTAATAGAATTATTGAATTTGTAAATAAACCTTATGATATAAATGGTGTAAAAGTGAAAATAGGAATCAGTATAGGAATATGTGAATCAAAAAAATGTAATGATAAA
>JAKSAW010000544.1 GCA_022361455.1 Pseudomonadales bacterium
AGCGCGTACATTTGCTGCGTCCATGCAGGGTTATGCGGATATCTCTAAGCGCATTACTTTGCCCATTAAATCTGTTCCTATAGGTTCGGTTAATCGCCAAAGAGCTAACCTAAAACAATCTACACTAAATGCCGATCGTATTGAGGATCATCCTGAGGATTTTAATCCGTTAGGAAATGAGTGTTTTCAAAATCCCTATGAGTTTTATCGTTTACTTCGAGATGAATATCCCGTTTATCAACTTAAAAACGGCGTTTTTTGTGTTTCCCGTTACCATGATATTGCTGCATTGAGTCGTGATACGGATACTTATTCTTCCCAACATCAGGGGGTGGTGGCTAACTTAAAACCCAATCAGGATTTATTAAAAGAAGTGGCTAAATTTGAAAAGTTAAGTCGCTTGGGGGTGATACCAGCTGATGTATTGGCTACGTCTGATCCGCCCGTTCATACTCAAGAACGCAAAGTAGGTCATGCGTCTCTGGGGGCACGCTATGTAAAGAGCCTCGAGCCGGAAGTGGAAGCGTTATGCGAAAGCATGTTGTTTCCGCTTTTGGAAAAAGGACAAATGGAATTCATGCAATCTTTTGGCTGGCGCCTACCCATGATCCTAATTATGCGATTGCTTGGCCTGCCTGAGCAGGATTTCGAGCAGATAAAGCTATGGTGTGTTGAGATACTAAATTCCCAAAATGGTATTCAGCGTAGTGGTGAGCTAGCGGCGAGTTACGCTGCTGCGCTTACCTTTTTAAGGTATTGTTGGCAGCATTTCTTGAAGGCCAAACGAAATCCCAAAGATAACCTAATTGGACTGTTTGTAAGAAATGTACTGGATTCAAACACTGATTTTAATGACCAAAAAGCAGTGAGTGCCATCTTTCAATTGATTATTGCGGGTAGTGATTCTTCGGCAACCACTATGGGAAATGCGCTGAAGATGATGATCGAAAATCCTAACGTGCAATCTCAGTTGCGCGAGGACCCTGCGCTAATACCTGCCTTTGTCGAAGAGGTGTTTCGTTTGGAATCTGCTTTCCAGGGCCATTTCCGTTGGGCAAAACATGACACTGTCTTGCATGGTCAGTCCTTACCAAAAGGCAGCCGTATATTCCTCATGTGGGCCTCAGGTAATCGAGATGAACGATTCTGGGAGCAGCCAGATCAGTTATTATTAAATCGAAAAAATGGGAAAAAGCACCTAACTTTCGGTCATGGTGTACATGCCTGCTTAGGTAGAGAGTTAGCAAGAATGGAGATTAAGATCGTACTCAAGGCGTTTTTAGATAATACGAGAACGCTTCGAATTAATGGTGAAACACCTTATGTTGCCTCTATGTTTGCACGAACTCTGCTAACATTACCCATTGCCTTTGAGTCGCGCTGAGATCATTGACCTAGCTATAAAGAAAAGCCAAAGAAAAATAGAATGCCTAAAGTAAAGAAAGGAAAGTACCAGAGCAAGCAAGTCTATCTTAATGCTGCCTTAAGTGTTATTCGTGAGGTGGGTATTGAGAAATTAACTATGCGCAAGGTGGCTAATGATTTGGATGTTAGCCCCATGGCAATTTATAAACATTTTGAAAATAAAGATGAGCTCTTAAAAGCAGTTTTAGATGACTTTATTTCGAATGCTAACGTGTTGCCCGAACAGGACTTGCCTTGGGATGAGTGGTTTACCCATGTCGCGAAAGCCATGTATAACGCGCTGCAGGGTGACACAAATTGGTTACCTTTACTCGGTTCTTTTCAGATAGGTGAGAACGCGTTGCACATCACCTTCTCTTTTATGAATAAAATGGTGGAAGCCGGTTTTGATAATGGAGAAGCGTTAGATGCTTACCTTGCCATGATACACATAGTCGTGGGAGCGGTAAGTATCCAGAGTGCTTTCGATAAAGGTGGCGCGGGAGTGGCTCATGGGATTGCGGAAAAAATAAGTGAGCATGCCGAACCGTTGTTGGATGCCGCTACCAAGCAACAAATTGATATCAGCTTGCCGATTCTAGTAGAAGGCCTAAAAGATAAACTTGCCGCGAAGCAAAATTAACTAGCAACCAACTGGTATTGCTGTGCTTTGATAACAGCCTCGGTGCGGTTGCTAACATATAGCTTGCTATAAATATTTTTTAGATGCCATTTCACTGTTGAAATATTGATATTGCATTGTGTAGCAATAGATTTGTTCGGTAAGCCTTGCGCCAATAAGATGAGTATCTTCTGCTCGGTTTGAGTTAGCGCATCTAAAGAAAGATTGGCATTAGGCTTAACTTGGGCGCTAGTGCTGCCACTATGCTGACTTTCGGCATCGTTAACTTTCTTGTTTTCAACAACCAGTCTAAAGTTCACTTGCTTAAGATTAGCAATAAGCTCTTCGCAGACATCATCATCGATAAAGTTGTTTTCAACTGCATAGGCAAACAGTTTTTCAAAACCAGAGACTTCATCAAACAGGGCTCGAGTGATGCCTGATCGTTGGCTAGCATGAAGTGCCTGATTTAAGTATTCGCAGGCTTCCTCGCGATTGTCCCGACTAAACTCTAATACTGCAGTGCTTGATAACAGTACGATGCGTAACATGCTGTCACGCTGTAATAGGCAAACTTGGCTAAGTTGGCCTAACAGATTGGTCGCTAAATCATGTTGCTGTTGGTGTAAAGCCACCATTAGGTGGGTGCGTAGGGGAATATGTCCTACCGCTGGGCAATAACGTGAGTTGTAATAGTTTAGACTTCTATCCAAACCATTTGTGTCTTGGTTATCAGATGTACCGCGGTTGAATAACTTGGCTCTTACTTGTTCATGGGTAATAGCGCTGGACCAGCGCTCATAGCCGGAGCTGTCGAGTTTCTTAAGAAGCCCATCTAATAGCGCTTCAGCTTTTTCATATCGTTGTTCCCATATTTCGATTCTCGCTAATATCAAATGCCCATGAACCAGGAATTCGGTAATGGCAGGAATTCCTAAATTGGGCAAGGCGTTTTCAATAATGGTACGTGCTTCATCAAGCTCGTTACGATCATAAAGGAGCATCGCTTTTACCATTAGAGCCGTGGAGTAAGCGGGTGTGTCTTTAACCCATTCTATTTCCGAAAGGGTTTTTGTAACGCCATTGATAGCGAGGTCGTAACGACCTAAAGCGCGGTCAGAGAGCGCAATTAGCACATTAGATATGGAGTAGTTATAAACGTCTTTTTGCAGAGCGTTTGCCATTTTCGCCTTTGCTGCAAAGTAGCGCGCTTTCTCGTAGCGTCCGTTCATGAATAGCAAAAAGGCGTAGATGTTAGTGATCATGAATTGATAATGACTGGGAACATCAAGATAGGTTTTTAACCTATCCATTGCCTCTACCGAAATCGCATTTAAGTCATTTTCAAA
>JAKSAW010000356.1 GCA_022361455.1 Pseudomonadales bacterium
ATTCATTGGCCTAATGATAGTAACTCCCCTAATCTTGATGTTCTGAAGGTTTAATCTGGCATTGAGCCAGAGGCTTTGCCAATCTATTTTTAAGAATTACGCAGCCGAGCATCACAGCAAAATTAGGCCATCTTGTTTGAGCCCGAAGGGCGAGTATATGGCCGTAAAGATTTTGCGAGAAGCGCAGGGAACCCCGAAGGGGCAAGTTGTTTTCTGAAAAATAGATTGGCTAAGCCGACCAACAAAACAATAACTGACGGAGGAACACCATGGATTTCAACCACTCCCCCAAAGCCCAAGAAATGATCGCCCGTGTCAAAAAATTCATGGACGAACACATCCTCCCCAACGAACAAACCTATTTCGAACAACTAGGCCCAGACCAAGAAGATTGGACCCAATGGAAAACCCCACCCATTATGGAAGAATGGAAAGCCATGGCCAAAGAACAAGGCCTATGGAACCTGTTCCTCCCCGATGAAGAATACGGCTCAGGTTTAAGTAATACCGACTATGCACCACTCGCCGAACTCATGGGCCAAACACCGATTGCCTCAGAAGCATTCAACTGCAATGCACCCGACACCGGCAATATGGAAGTACTCGTAAAATACGGCAGCGAAGAGCAAAAAGCCCAATGGCTAACGCCTTTATTAGAGGGTAATATTCGCTCCGTGTTTTTTATGACAGAACCCGGCGTCGCATCTTCTGATGCCACCAATATGGAAGCCACCTGCAAAGTCGAAGGCGACGAAGTAGTACTAAATGGCCGTAAATGGTGGAGTTCAGGCGTTGGCCACCCCAACTGTAAAGTCGGTATCTTTATGGGTGTAACCGATCCCGAAGCAGGCCGCCATCAACAACATTCCATGGTGCTAGTACCTTTAGATGCGCCAGGTGTAAAAATCGAACGCATGCTTCCCGTATTTAATGCCTTTGATGCGCCCTTTGGACATGGCGAAGTTTCCTTCACCGATGTTCGCCTACCTATTTCAAATATTATTGCTGGTGCCGGCCGAGGCTTTGAGATTGCTCAAGGTCGCTTAGGACCAGGACGCATCCATCACTGCATGCGCTGCATCGGTATGGCAGAACGCGCATTTACGCTAATGTGTAATCGCGGCAGCGATCGTGTGGCTTTTGGTAAACCTCTCGTTAACCTGGGTGGCAACCGAGACATTATTGCCAACGCACGCATCAATATCGACATGGCTCGATTACTGACAATGAAAGCAGCCTTCTTAATGGACACTGTCGGCGTCATGGGAGCCATGAGCGAAATATCACAAATCAAAGTGGTCGCTCCAAATGTGGCCCAAGAAATTATCGACCAGGCGATACAAATACATGGTGGTGGCGGGCTATCAAATGATTTCCCTCTCGCCAATATGTATGCTTACAATCGCGTTTTACGATTAGCCGACGGACCTGATGAAGTACACCGCGGACTAATCGCAAAAATTGAATTAAAAAAACGCGGCTTAGGCTAAGCAAAGAATAAATTAATAAAGACCTTAAAAGTGGGCGAAGTGAGCAGGGGAAATCAATGAGTGTTATCGATCAAGCGCAATCCATTCGCGAAGGGGAAGAACTCGACGCAGCTGTTATTGATCAATGGTTAAAATCACAAGTAGAGGGCTTAGAAGGCGAACCCACCATCAAGCAATTCCCCGGTGGCTCTTCGAACCTCACTTACTTAATCAGCTACAGTAATCGTGATTTAATTTTACGTCGCCCACCGTTTGGCACTAAAGCAAAATCAGCACATGATATGGGCCGCGAATATCGCGTTATGTCGGGATTAAAGCCTGTTTATCCTTATGTTCCCAATATGGTTGCCCATTGCACAGATGAATCAGTGCTGGACTGCGAGTTTTATGCCATGGATCGAATCAAAGGCATAATACCGCGCAAAGAGTTACCCGAAGGCATCGATTTAAATGAAGAGCAAGTCGCTGAGTTATGCCGTGCTGTTGTTGATCGGCTCATTGATCTTCATAAAATCGATTATCAGGCCGCAGGCTTAGAAAGCTTGGGCAAAGGTTGGGGCTATGTAGATCGCCAAATTGAAGGTTGGAGCAAACGTTATATTAATGCAAAGACTGATGATGTGCCCGGTTACGAGAAGGTGATGGAATGGTTAGATCAAAACCGTCGTGAGCAAGTAGCTGTGTGTGTTGTTCATGGTGATTACCGTTTCGATAATGTGGTTTTAAATCCAGACAATCCAGCGGATGTTATTGGCGTTTTAGATTGGGAGATGGCGACTCTCGGCGATCCCTTAATGGACTTGGGCAACACCCTATCCTATTGGATCGAAGCCAATGATCCGCCACCAATGCATATGATGCGCCTTCAGCCTACACATTTAAAAGGCATGATGACTCGCAAAGAGGTTTTCGATTATTACTGTGACAAAATGGGTTTTGCCGACGCCGACTATACCTTTTACCGCGTTTACGGATTATTCCGTGTCGCCGTTATTCTTCAGCAAATTTATTATCGCTTTTATCATGGCCAAACCAAAGACCAACGCTTCAGTGTTTATGGCCAGGTAGTAATGATGCTAGAACAACTATGCTTGCAAGAAATCGCTAGCCAACAATAGGAAAACACTATGGCAGCTATCTATTTTATTCGTCATGGGCAAGCATCTTTCGGTAAGGAAAACTACGATGAACTTTCACCGCTGGGTGAAAAGCAGTCCTATGTATTAGGCGAAGGGCTCGCCAAACGTGGTATTACTTTCGACAAAGTCATCCAAGGTGGCTTGGTACGTCATCATCAGACTGCGGAACATTGCTTAAATGGCATTGGCGCTAAAGAAGATGATATCGAGCTAGAAATCGATATGCGCTTTAGTGAGTATAACCATACAGAGGTGATTGCCCGCCATCGTCCAGATTTAGAAACCCATCATGCCATGGCCGCCTACTTATCAACGCAACCATCACCAAGAAAAGCATTTCAAGACCTGTTTGCGGAAGCAATTCAACGCTGGGTATCTGGTGATTTTAATCATGAATATTCAGAATCCTGGGCAGAGTTTCAGCAACGCTGCGCCAATGGTATGAACGACATTTGTAAAAGTGACGCGAAAAGTATTGCCGTATTTACTTCAGGCGGTGCGATCAGCATGGTGATGCAACAATTGCTGGAACTAAATGATCAGCAGGCGATTAAAATCAGTTGGTCTGTGGTGAATGCCTCAGTAACCAAAGTTTTATTTAAAGACAATCGCGTCAGTCTAAATTATTTCAATGACTTTAGTTATTTTGAACAAGTGGATCCCACTTTAATTACCTATCGATAGGCTACGAAATATGAATCTTGATAACCCTTTTGATCTTTCTGGCAAAGTGGCTTTGGTCACTGGAGCAAGTCGTGGAATTGGTGAAAGTATTGCACGAATGATTGCTAAACAAGGCGCGCATGTGATCATATCGAGCCGCAAAATCGAAGACTGCCAAAAAGTCGCCGACAGCATTAATGAAGATGGCGGTAACGCTTCAGCTATTGCTTGTCACATTGGTGATATGGCCCAGATTGAAAATTTATTCAGCGAGATTCAAGAAAAACATGGTCAGCTCAACATACTAGTCAACAATGCTGCCACTAACCCCTATTTCGGCCATATTTTAGACACCGACCTAGCGGCATATCAAAAAACCGTTGATGTGAATATTCGGGGTTATTTCTTTATGTCTGCGGCTGCCGGCAAAATCATGCGCTCCAACGGTGGCGGTGCTATCGTTAATATCGCATCAATCAATGGTGTGGTTCCTGGAGCTTTCCAGGGCATTTATTCCATTACTAAAGCTGCGGTGATCTCTATGACTAAGGCTTTTGCAAAAGAATGTGCCAACTCGAATATACGTGTGAACGCAGTACTGCCCGGTGCTACTGACACTAAATTTGCTGCGGCACTCGTTAAAAACGATGCAATACTGCAACAGTTGATGCCTCATGTACCCATGCAACGGGTGGCTGAACCCGATGAAATCGCTGGATCAGTGCTCTACTTAGTATCCGATGCTGCAAGTTACACCACTGGCAGCTGCATTACCGTAGATGGTGGTTATTTAATAGGTTAAGCCATTAATTTTTAACGTTTATTTTCCTATTTCTTTTCAGCTGCTATGCTGAAGGGATGAATGAGCGCACCCCCCGGTTAACACTGAGCAATACTACGGCTATGACCTTGAATTTGGTGGTAGCCGTTCTCTATTTATTGTTCGGGTTAAGTGCGGAATTTCTATCTATCCCACCAGATTACGCAACGCCAGTATGGCCCGCAGCAGGCATTGCGCTTGGTTTTGCACTTCGTTACGGCGCTGTTGTTTATCCTGGCATTTTTTTAGGTGCGCTGTTAGCGAACAGCATTATTGCTTATCTCCAAGGAATTCCTTTCAGTTTCGATCAATTTGGGTTCGCCGCACTGATTGCCACTGGTGCCACTATTCAAGCTGCTTTTGCACGCTACTTATTAACAAAGGCGAAGATATCCCCCACGCAGTTAAGAAACGGTAATGAAATCGCAAAATTTCTGCTGCTAGCAGGGCCTGCCAGCTGCATGGTGAATTCAATAAATGGCGCCACGTTGCTGGGGCTTTTTAATATTGTTCCTTGGGATTTTTGGTTTACAAACTGGTTAACTTGGTGGGTTGGTGATTCTGTTGGCGCCTTAGTGATTACACCGTTTGCTTTGCGCATTCTTTCGGGTGACACCAAAGGAAAGCAAACTTGGAATGCAGCGCTGATGTCTATTACTTTTTTGGGTTTAGTGATTTTATCATTTCTCTATGTGAGAGAATTAGAACAAGAGAACCGCAAGGCCCAAGTCGCAGAAACTGGCGACCATATGGCAGTTATTTTTAAATCACACATCTATGAAATGTCAGTCATTCTTGGTTCCTTAAAAGCATTTTATGAATCCAGCTCCTTTGTCGATCTCGATGAGTTTAATCACTTTTCGTCAGTGTTAATGAAGTATCAAAAGGCGATTCATGTTTTAGAATGGCTACCTTATATCACCCATGATAAGAGAGCCGATCTGGAAGCCTATCTACGTGAAAATGGTTATCCAAATTTCAAAATTACCAAACGTGAATTAAACGGTGCTCTAGTAGAACAAGACGAACAACCCGACTATATGCCCATTGCCTATGCCTATCCTTACGAGGGCAATGAAAAAATTCATGGTATGGATGTGCTCTCGCTACCTTATCGTGAGCCACAAAGCAGACTAGCCTTAGAAACAGGCAAAGCCTATGCCAGCGCACCTCTCAAACTGGTACAGGAAGAACAAGGTCAAACAGCTTATATTTTGTTAAAGCCTATAGAGAATTATCAAGGAGAAGGCTACACCGGCCTGGTGCAAACTATCTTCCGCGTAAATGACCTTATCGATGAAACCATGGGACTGGCTAGTGATCTCGAAGGACTGACCATTACCGATATCACGGAGCCCACAAAACCTACCATTATTTATGGCACAAAACATAAGCCCAGCGACTACTCCTGGCATCAAGAGTTTGAATTCTTAAACCGAAAACTATCCGTGAGCCTGACACCCTCTCTCTCACTGCTTAAACGAGTTTCAAGTTGGCAAAGCTATACCTTATTAATTGGTGGCCTTTTGTATGTAGCCATGCTGGAAGCTGTGCTTCTGTCGTTATTAACCCGTCAACACGCGATTCAATTGGAAGTAGATACAAAAACTAGGGAAATTGCTCAAGCTAAGGAAGAGGCTGAACGAGCCAGCAAAGCGAAGACCGATTTCTTAGCAAGCATGTCGCACGAACTGAGAAC
>JAKSAW010000259.1 GCA_022361455.1 Pseudomonadales bacterium
CTTCTAGAACCCCTTCAAGTCTTACCAGCGATTTCCAGGGATCCAATGGGTTGTCTTCGGAATCAATCTCCGAACAGAAATCAAGTATATCTTCATCGCCACTGCAGACTTGCTGGAAGGCTTTTCCCAACGCACCCACAAGCGGGTGTGGTAAACGAATATAGGCATCAGCATCCCAGCGGTTCCCGATAAAACCCATACCAAGACCAACTGACCATTCATTATTTATCTGATATGCAACCGTGGGAGTAAAGTAATTAAAAAACGTGGCGGCTAAATGATTAAGCCCACCATACTCACCACGGTCACTGGTATCAAACGCGATCCCACCCATGATTTCTGGATAGAACGAATTAGCAAAGGTAAATTTAGATCCAGGAGATCGAATAGCAACACCTGCTCTTGGATATGCTACCGGTGTAAACCCATCACTCTGATCAAACTTAACCAAGCCATACTTAGGTATAGGTACTAATAGCCTGGAAGGCCGAATATCATAGTCGCCTGCGGGATCCTCGTAAGTTCCACCAAGCAAACACTCATTGTCGCAATCATCAAAATTGATGTCGCTATTGAGAACCTCTTCGTAGTTGGCCTTTCCCTTTTCAAGCCCCACATCTGCAGCTGCAACAATTAAATGATATTCGATAAGACGGCCAACATCAGGCAGGCGTGATAGTCCAGCGGGATTAAAGTGAATCGAGTCAATTCCTGGAGGATCAGCCGTCACTGCGTTAGCCAAAGCAAACGCGCGAGCACTTCCGGTCTCTATATTCTCTAGATTCTGTGCACTCACGCTATACCCATACAATCCCATCGTCAGCATCAACGCGAGCCGAATTACGTTTCCCTTCATCGTCTTTTTCTTCTTTTTTATAATTTATATTTTTTATCTAGTTTAAAAAGGTTAATTCTCCTTGAATAACTCTTTTTCCCATCATTCAGGACATAGATAGCATCATTTAAAACACACTTTCTGAAACGAAATAGGAAGCTCAGATAACGAAAAGAACGGTCGATTTACCTTCCGATATACGCCATTTGCATAAGTACACAAATTGAGCGTTTTAAAAACTTAGTGTTTATAAATGTTTAAAATGGTAAAACTGTGGACCAATTCATATTTTGAAATTGTGTTAATTATCATGAAGATACGATCAAAATTGACTCAATAGCAGCCATTGGATAACCCAGTAGACCAGTATACCTACGTTTCTTCTCGCCTATATAATTTGACTCATACAAAAATTTGAAGCCGAGCATCATAAGAATAAAGGAGCAAATCGGGTGGCCAACTTAGACCACATCAGATTTCCAACAACGTTATTTCAATGCGTGGATAGTTACCTGTCTATGGGTTTTGCGCATGGCTATAACCTGGAAGATTTTCTTACTGTTATTGGTATGAGCGAAGAGGATTTTAGAGATGCTAATCAAGCTTTGAATTATCAACAATGCACTAACGTTTTATCCTTCTTGACACAAACCAGTACAAAGCTACCACCTGCACTACAGGCTCTGTCGGTACTTTCCATCAACAATATGGGAATTGGTGGTATTGCAGGATTAACAGCATCTAACCTAGGTGATGCATTACAACTCACACTGGACTATCACAAATTAGTCGCACCGGTTGTTGATATCGAACTAAAAAAGTCGGCAACCCACTATCACCTTTCAGCAAAAATGAATACCGACATGGGTGTCTATAACGATCTAGTGTTGGAAATGATTGTCGGTGGTTTAAAACAGTTCACCGAAGAAGTCACTGGCAAAAAGCTCGATATCAATGTTGCCTTAGCTCATACACCTATGTGGCATACCAGTGAAGACGCGACCCTTGAAATTTATGAGGACTTCTTTAACTGCAAAGTAAAGTTTAATAGCCCCGAAACCTGTCTAAGTGCCAATATTGAAACCATCGATGAGTGTCGCGTCAAAAGTTCCAATCGCATATTACATAACTTCTCGATGGATATTCTGAAAAAGATTGCTGATTCAGAAGACGCAAAACTCACGATTGCAGAAAAAGCCAAGAGAATTCTTAAGAAAGCCGCGGAGAACGATATCTATCTAGACTTAGAAGAACTCTCTAATCAGTTAAATATGAGCCCAAGGACACTTTCGCGAAAATTAGAAAGAGATAATGTTCAATTTAAAGAGCTGTCCAACGAAATTCGCTTTAATAGAGCAAAGTATCTTTTAAAGGACTCGGAAGCGCCCCTTAAAAGCATCGCATCCAAAGTTGGATATAGTAATGCCGATGCTTTTGTAAGAGCGTTTAAAACCTATACGGGAGATACGCCTTCTCAATGGAAGTCCAAGCAACAACTAGCAGAGCCGTCCAGTTTTAATTAAGCAAGCTAGCGCTCAATTAAAATCGCACATGGAACTGACTAGCGTGGTCTACAAACCTTCCGAAATACATTGGCTCTAATGGGCGAATGACTTTATCAAATACAGAGGCTACAGCTTTTTCAACAGTAGATACGCCGGTGGATAACATCGTTTTTGTAATGCTACCCATTTCAACTAAACGAGTGGCTTCCAAAAAGAATGAATCGATAATCACTTTGGAAAGCTTATCGTATTGCTGCATAACTTGATCCAGTGATTTAGGAGCGAAATGTTCCTCATCACCTTTTTCAGCTTTAATTGCACCTAAGGCGTCACCGAAAGATTTATCGATCGGCGCAATTAGATACCAATCTCCACTATGATCATCGGCAGAATTTTTTAAGCGCGACTTCCACAAGTCCGCTACCGGCCCTAATTCTTTAACAGACTTTTTGGCATAAATCTTTGAAGACAACATGCCGGAAACTTTATTCGATGAGGAGACACAAACTCCAACCACTTTCTGACCCACTTTACTGATCTCAGCAATTTCGATCACGTCCACTAACAGGCTAGTGGTTATATGGTCGGTGAGTGATTCAACGAACGACACATAGTGATTACCAGCTTTTTTATTTTGCGATTCAACAGCATCAATAAAGGTCTGCAAACGATTAACAATTTCCCCTTCAACCTTAAAACCTAAGAAATGGTCTTTAGTGATGATCGCTTGTGATGTCATGGCTGACTCCGTTTTATATTCCCTGTAATCGAAATTTTGACCGCTAAACGCAGCCTGTATGATTGTCGAACAATATGCCGAAACAGCTCGGTAAAGTAAAGACTCTGTACAAGAAATAGTGAGGGATTGATCGATCGATGATCACAGCACCATTCTGATTTGTTAATTATTCCATATATTTCAATTACCTATAGCTAATGCAAGAATCCTAAATAGATTTGGAGAAGCAGATTTCTGCTCGACTCCTCCCATCCAGCAAACTCAATTTTCATAGAGCTCTTGACACATAGTTAGCTGGCTAATTATATTTTAGCTAACTAATTCACTAGATCAGGACTCACGATGCCCACCACAGAAACCCAAGAAGCGGAGCTTGAATTCAATCTCGCGGAAAATGTCAGCGACTATTTGGATGCTCTTGCTAACGGACTATCCGCAGATTTTCCTGGGGAGTTTTTTGATGAACTAAAACTCTTGGGGCGTTTAGGCGTAGTGGCGAGACTTTATGATCAGGCAGTTAAACACTATCTAGCATCATTCTCGTTGATGCCGGTGGAGCTGCAGGTGCTGGTAACGCTGAAAGCTAAAGTAGCGTTTTCACCGGCGGATCTGGCTACTGCTACTCAGCAAACCAGAGCAGGAATGACGAGCACATTAGACCGGTTAGAAAAGCGTAAGTTAATTAAACGAATTCCCCACGAGAAAGATCGCCGCAAAACGCTTATTCAACTCACCACTGATGGGGAAAGCTTCACAAATAAGTTAGTCAGAACTCAAAACCAAGCCTTACAACAGATGATGAAAAACGTATCCGGTGATGAGCTTGCGAACATGAATGACACACTCAATCAGATAATCGATTTAATGTCCTAAAAATAAAGCAGACCAGGGGGAAATACATGTCCAGCATGGAACAACTTTATCAATCGATACAACATAAGAACTCGCGCGACCACATTGAAACCGCACTTCATATCTATGCGGCGAGCTTTAAAGATCATGATATAGAAAAACGGTCGCAGTTATTTGCTGATAATGCCCGCTTCGAAGACCCAGCAAATGCGCCTGCATTTAATGGCCTAGCGGCGATTCAACAATTTTGGCAAGGACTCAAAGCTGCTCCCTACTCCTTAGAACCGGAAGTACACCAAGTGGTGATATGTGGTGATTCAGCACTTCTGGATTTTACCATGCATATGAAGGCGCAATCTGAAAGCCGATCTCTGCATGTCCGGGATATTTTTGAGTTCGATGAGCAAGGCAAAATCAGCTCATTGAAAGCCTTTTGGGATCCCTCTTGTTTAAACGAAGAAAGCTAAGTATCAAAACAGGTAACTAGTAATGATTGAAATAATTTATATAGGACTACTCTGTATTATCACGCTCCTAGGAGCTGTTACATTTTTGGGAACTGCGAAGCGTCCAAACCGATATGGCCGCTATATGAAGAACAATCAGAAAAATACCATTGCTGAAAAGAAAGGGTGGCTATTATTCGAGGCTCCTCAGTGGTTTTCCTTTGCATTATTCTTCTGGTTAACTGCCGCAGAAACCAACTTAAACGCCGCTACATTCGTACTGTTTGGATTATGGCAATGCCATTATATTTATCGCGCCATCATTTATCCTCTAAGAATGAAAACCGAAGGTAAGCGGTTGCCTATCGAGACGGTGTACTTCGGTATTTTCTTTAATTCCGCTAATGGCTTTGTCAACGCTTATGCAGTAGGCCATATGCCACATTTAATGGAAGCTGCCTGGCTATCAGATCCGCGCTTTATTATTGGCTTTCTCGTTGCCGCTGCAGGCTGGATCATCAACTTCCATTCTGATTCTGTTTTGATAAATCTAAGAAAGCCTGGGGAAACCGGATATAAGATTCCTTATGGCGGAATGTTCCGATACGTGTCTGCAGCTAACTATTTTGGTGAAATAATGTTGTGGTGCGGCTGGGCGATAATGAGTTGGACACCCGCTGGATTGGTTTTTGCTTTCTTTACTATTTGTAATCTTGGACCCAGAGCGCTGTCTCATCATAAATGGTATGTGGAAACCTTTGCTGAATATCCCAAGAACAGAAAGGCATTAATACCAGGTTTGCTTTAGTACAGTTACGTTGCCACATCACAATAAACGCCACTTATTATGAGAAACTCTATTTCAAATAAGTGGCGTTAACCTTTGGGGTTAATTTCTAGTTACACTGATGGGAACAACCATTAGGCTCACCATTAATTAGCAATGCGGGATGGCGATCGTATACAAACTGCATCTCATCACAACTTGCCTTTTCGACAGGAATCCACAGCTCCGCTAGGTTTTTAAGTTTGCTCCCTTAGCTGCCTAACTGCAGAATGGAATCGGGGATGATTCCAGCTGATAAAATATCACTACCAATGCTAGCAGCAATCTAGACAGCCTTAGACAGATCCAAAATTCATCCTTACCTTACTACTAATGCTCGAAACAAAGCAGACAAAAGCAGTCTTAAATCCAATAGATTCAGTTTCGAAACCTGTTTGCGGAACTATCACTGCTGAGATACAGCAAGGACCAAACCATGAGAACAGACAGCTTAGAAGCCTACAGAGACATTGAAACGTTAAAACCTCTACGGTTCAGCTTGTTTGAAAAGCCTTCGAAATATCAGACTATGAGTATAGTTGCTTGCTTATGGATACTTGTAACATCGCTAGTTTCCCTTGTATTCATTTATTCAGGCAGCTCTTTGCTCGTGGGTGTACTAGTGGTAGCCGGCGTGATCACCAGTACTGTTGTTTACTGGCGCGTAGACTTGCAGTCAGAGGCTAAAAAAGAGATCTCGGAATTTAGCCAGGGTTCTGTTTGTGTATGGCAAATGGATCGAGAAGCTTAGTTTCATTTAAAAGAAACGGAGGACAAAACCATGTTCAAATTTTTTAAATCAGACCCATTAAAAAAGCTGAAGCAGTCTTATCATGAAAAGCTTGAGCTTGCGATGTTGGCACAGCGAAACGGCGACATTGAGGGTTATTCAATGATCACTGTTGAAGCAGAGGATTTACTCAAAGAAATACAGGCTCTTGAAAACACCTCCGCAGAGGCAAAATAACTTTACATATCAGCACACTAGTACCTCTCCCAACCCTGCCCTAACCACTCGGTACAAAAAGCAATCAATTTCTCTTTGACTGCTTTCCGACTTAAAGTTAACATGCGTTAACATGAGTTCGACAAAAGACATCATATTGGCTTGTTCGTTAGATCAGTACCTGCAAGATGGTTATCGCGGTCTATCCATGCGTAAGATCGCCAGCAAAGTGGGTATTAGCGCTACAGCTATCTATCGCCACTACAGCAACAAAGAAGAACTCTTTCACCAGGTGATAAAAAATGGCTTTGGCACCTACACCAACTATTTGTTGCCAGCCACACAAGAGGAAACCGCGGAAAAGCGATTCTACAAAACATTAGAGTACGCCTTGGATTTTGTGATGGATCATCCACGCTATTTCGAACTGATATTCGTTAAATCTGATACTAAGGACGAGCTAGCCAATCACAATGATTTAAGAAAAGACTCAAAGATATCTTTCGATTTTTACACCGCAAGAATCAACGAGTGTATAGAAACTGGTTACTTTAAAGAAGATCACCCGGGAGAAGTATCGGCTCTCTTACTATCTTCGTATATTGGATTCTTCTCACTCTATATAGGGGGCCTACTACCCCGATCAAAAAAAGAAATTAAACAACTCTATTGGCGTTCCGTAGAACGCATAATGTCTGGCATTGCAGTTGATTCAGCGGCAACCCGAAATGAAATAATGAAATAACAAAGTAGCGATAACAAAAAGAACTTAACTTAAACTGGAAAGGTTGGCATGTTTTTACTAACTATGATTTTGAATGTCATCTGGTTTTCGATGGCTTTTTATACCTTCTCAATCAATCATAGAAGGTTTGCGAAAGTCGTAGTGCCACGAGACCAGCGCGACAGTCCGCTATTTGATATCTTGGCCGAATCTGGTCGCTTCTTGGGTGGAATGAATTTCGCTTTTGCGCTTTGCAATTTATTACTCATTTTCAATTTGGATCTGTTCCCGAACGATGGGCAACGAGCTTTTTTACTGTTCGTGTTTGCAATCGCTCATGCATCACAATTCATCTTTAACGTACCCGTCGCCATTAAAAACACTCAAGGTGATGGCGTTTGGCAAGTACTAAAAGGAACTATGCTATTTATATTCGTGACTGATTTTATAATGATGTCCTTGAACCTAGCAGTTGCGGCTATGCTCATATTCTAATTCTTAAGTACTACCCGCAACTCCATTGCTCCATCCCTAAAGGCTCATTTTTGCCTTTTTGCATGTATCATAATAGCCCTCGCAATTAATGAAAATACCCGGAGCTGTATCAGCGAAGAGGAGTAGAATTATCAATCTTTCATAAAAACTTCGCAAACTATCTTGTAGAATTTTGCGCGGATACTAGTCAGCTCAATAACCCTAGATATGAAGGGTAATAGCTCAATACGTTGACTGATACAATGCACTGGGGCTGCAGACTGCATTCCACAAAGTTTTACGAGTATAGGAAAAGCTGATGTTAGATAAATTATTTCTCAGGAAAGCCCATGCGCTGCTAGCGGCTTTCATTCTCCCGGTCGCCATAATGTATATAGTGACTGGGGCATTATATACCTGGGGCGAAAAAGGTAGCTACGACAAACAAGCCCATGAAATTACGATCAGCCAGGCACTGCAACCAGAGCTTTCACCGTTGCTCGCATTAGCGAAGGCCGAGCTAGATAAAATGGAAATTTCCTATCCTGAAGGAAAACCAAAAATTAAAAAATACGGTAGTCATTTCCTTTTGGAATGGACAGGCTCATCGAAAGATATCATTTTAGAACCCACCAACAACCAACTTGTGGCCAAACTCACTGTAAAAAATACCACCTGGTACAGAAACCTGGTTCAATTGCATAAGGCTAAAGGTGGTGAAGCTTTCAAGGTCTACGCGGTTATTTTATCGCTGGCACTCGGGCTTTTGCTTATTTCTGGATTTATTATGGCTTGGCAAACACCGGAACTTAAGAAGAGCACATTGGTTACCACGTTAATAGGTGCTGGATCCTTTGTGGTATTTGTCTATCTAAGTTAAAGACTTTGTAGCTAAAGGAGAGTGGTGACATCAGGTGACAATTCGAGACTTTCGCTGACAGACTTGTATCGACGGTTAACGATAATAAAAGCCGTACATTTAGCAAGCCACAAAAGGCCAAAGTCCCATGATGAATCTAGTGAAGACTTGTACGCAGGTCGCTCTGCACTTTGCACGCCATACTAGCTTAGCATTTTCGCTTCACCGCCTCCTAATTGTAGCGTCGCTATTTTCTCTCACAGCTTGTGTTTCAGATACACCACCCGACGTAGAAGCTCCCAAAATCACCATCGTTGGTGCAGGTGTTTCTGGATTAGCGACAGCCAAGCGATTAACCGAAGCTGGATTTGATGTAACAGTGCTGGAAGCCCGCGATCGCATTGGCGGACGCACTTGGTCTTATCAATCCAATACAGGGGCTACCCTCGATTTAGGTGCAAGCTGGATACATGGGGATTTTGCACCGTTTGAAGACTTAGCAAAGCAGCAAGGGATTGAGTTAGTAAATACAGACTTTGAAAATCTATTAATTCATAACTCTGAGGGGCAAAGCCAACATCTTAGTGAAGTTGATACAGAAAGTTTGATTAATGCCATGCAGATTGGCGTAGGCCTCGCCAACTTAATGGGTGGCTCTGCCTCCATGCAAGATGTGATCGATAAGTCTTGGCCATTACTGGCATTAGCTGGTTTTTCACGGGAGCTGGTAGATTTTCTTGTCACCGCAGATATAGAGGTATCCAGTGCAGCGAGTGCGGAGGATTTAACGGTGCGATCTTACTTGGGCGATATATTCGCAATGATAATCCCAAGTGAACAAGACGAATCCATCGATGAGGAAGAAGAAAGATCCAAAAACCTTGCCTTTCCCAAGGGCTATAACCAAATCACTGATTATCTCGCCGAAGGTTTAGATATTCAGTTGAATACAACAGTATTAGATATTGATTACAACCAAGATCCCATTAGGGTCACTACCAATCAAGGAGAATTATCTTCCGATTTAATCATCGTAACGGCACCAATCGGGGTACTAAAAGCTGGGGATATTAGCTTCTCACCCGCTTTGCCGGACTGGAAACAACAAGCCATTGAGCAAACAGGTAGCGGTTTATTGAATAAGCTGTTCTTGGAATTTCCCTACAGCTTTTGGGATCAAGATCCAGATATGTTGGGCATCACCCAACCTGAAAAAGGTGGCTTGGCATTATGGGTAAATATGGAAAAAGTAACCCGACGCCCTACCCTTATGGCGTTCTCTGCCGGACGTTCTGCAAAAGCCCTAGAAGCATTAAGCGATCAACAAATGGTTGATCTAGCCATGCAACGGCTGGTACAGGCATACGGGAAAGATATTCCAGAGCCAATTAATGTAACGCGCACCCGCTGGGCCGCCGACCCTTTTGCCAAGGGCTCTTACTCTTATGAATCGCTGAATGCGGGTGTGCTGGATAGCCTGTTCTTATCGCTCCCAGTGAAAGCCCGAGTGCTATTTGCGGGGGAAGCGACTTCTATCGACAACGGCTCGAATGTTCCCGGTGCTTATGAGACTGGACTTAGAGAAGCAGAGCGTATTATTGAGTGGTATCGATAAACCTATCCAATGGGTTGATTTGCCTTTCTAGCTAAAATGATATGTTGTAACATATCGCCATGTTAGGCAAAGCAGCCCAGGGGAAACACGTGATAACGGCAGAATCCACTATTCAGAGCCCAGTTTTTGAAAAAAAATCAAGACGTTGTGCGAAAGGCGACCATCCCAGTGTACTTACCGACATTTATCAGGACGATACCAATATCGTCGTTTGGGAACGTGAGCCAAACGGCGAATTGTCCCGTACAGTGAGTGAGTTATTGCAGGCACAGCCGACCCTAAAAACATCCCTAACAGTATCCCCTCAAGATAGCCTTGCTAGTCTTAGCGAATTGCTCAACGAACAGCACTCAACCGTTTTAAGCGAAGATATTGCAGAGCTGGTAGATATGTTTTGCTTTCTGTTCGAACTTAATCGCGTCGGTTTAAGGTTAACTGCCCTAGAGCATGCCATGTGCCCTAGGTTTCATGTAGATCGCGTACCATGCCGCCTAGTCACTACCTATCAAGGCACTGCAACGGAGTGGCTACCGCATAATGTTGTTGATCGCAGCAAGCTTGGCCATGGCAACCAAGGAAAGCCAGATGAGGAATCTGGCCTTTTCACCAACCCAAGCGATATTCGTTGCTTAACTCCTGGAGACGTTGCTTTGTTGAAAGGAGAGCTTTGGATAGGTAATGAAAATGCAGGGCTTGTGCATCGTTCACCAAAAGTTGGCGAACTTGAGCAACGATTATTGTTAACATTGGACTTTATGGCCGATTAAATAACGTTGGAAAATAAAATGAAAAAAACAATTTCTTTAGCTCTTGCCGCTGCACTCAGTCAATGGGCGTATGCCGCCGATTCCCATTCAAAGAAGCAAACCCTCGACGCCCACGTTCATGGTGTTTCTGAATTAACAATAGCCATTGAGGGCAAAGCGCTACAGATAGAATTTGAATCACCAGCGATGAACTTAGTTGGCTTTGAGCACAAAGCTAAATCATCGAAAGACAAAGAAGCCGTTAAGAAAGCAGTTGCCATGCTTAAAAATGGCGATTCGCTGTTTAGTTTTTCTGAAGGTGACTGCACCCTTGTTGAATCAACGGTGGATGCATCCGGATTGCTGAGTGCTAAAGAAGATCATGATCACCACAAAGAACATGACCATGAAGATGAGCATAATCATGAAGACAAGCATGCTCACAAAGATAAGCACGATCATGAAGACAAGCATGAGCACCATCATGATCACGGCGATCATGATTCTGAAACTCATAGCGAGATTGTCGCGAGTTATTTCTATGAGTGTAAGGACAGAAGCAATTTAACTTCAGTTAGCGTTGGTTTATTTCAAGCATTCCCTGGCATTTATGAGATTAACGCTATGTGGGTAAGTGAATCCAAGCAAGGTGCAGTCAACCTGACCGCCAAGAGCAAGCTAATAAACTTTAGGTAAGGTTCATGCAGAGCGTAGATACCATTATTGAACATGCGGAGCGCCATTGTAAAAGCCATGGTGCTCGGCTAACGCCAAAAAGAAAGCAGGTCCTTTCTGGCTTAATCCTTTCAGAAAAAGCACTATCGGCCTATGAGCTCATTGATTTCTGCAAGGAAAAGTTTGGTGAATCTATACCCGCAATGTCGGTATATAGAATTTTGGAGTTCCTCGAAGAGGAACGCCTTGTGCACAAGCTAAATCTTGCCAATAAATACGTCGCTTGCGCACATATCACTTGCAGTCATGCTCACGAAGTGCCCCAGTTTTTGATTTGCAACCAATGCAACAAGGTTGAAGAAATCAATATTTCCAAAAGCACAATGGATGAGCTGAAAGAAAATATTGAGCAAGCGGGTTTTCATTTAGTGAGTCCGCAACTTGAAATGAACTGTATATGCCATAGCTGTGCGACGAGGAATTAAAGAACGCCAAAATGAAGAATCTACGAGCCTATTCTGATCAATTAGCCATAAGTTTATCGCTACTGTGCACCATTCACTGCCTGGCTGTTCCGGTGCTTTTGGTGGCACTGCCAAGCCTTGCTTCGCTACGGCTTGATAATGAAGCTTTCCATATTTGGATGATTATAGCGGTTTTACCGATAAGCCTTTACGCACTCACGTTAGGATGCAAGAAACACAAACGATATCGTGTGGTGGCCTTTGGTTGCGCTGGACTAGTGTTTCTAGTCGCTGCAATTTTAGGAGAAGACCTATTCGGTGAGGCGGGAGAGAAATCACTCACGGTAATTGGCTCTGCATTACTGATATGGGGCCACATCCAAAATTACCGACTCTGCCGGGAGCATGAAAACTGTGATTGCCCTGAACATTCCGCGGATTCCGCTAAATGAAGAATGATAAGTTGCAGGCAATAGAGAATTGCGAGCACAACACGGCTTTTGACCTAAAAGAGATCATTGATAGTCTGATTTTCAATGAACAGGGCTTGATACCCGTTATTACTCAGGATGCCACTAGCAAAGATGTATTAATGTTCGCATGGATGAACAAACTCGCACTTGAGCAAACCATTACAAGCCAACGAATGGTGTACTGGTCTCGGAGCCGGCGGGAACTTTGGAAAAAAGGTGAATCCAGCGGCCATATCCAAAAATTGGTTTCCATGTCTTTCGATTGTGATGGCGATGCTATTTTGTGCGAGGTCAATCAAACGGGCGGTGCTTGTCACACCGGTCGCCCAGACTGCTTTTATTTGAAAGTCGATACCGAAAATCAAAAAGTTATTATCCAAGGAAATGCCAAGTAGCTATGTCTTCAGTTCTAATTAAGAATGCCCAAATCGTTAATGAGGGTAGTGTATTCCAGGGCGACCTAAGAATTAAAGGGCAGCGAATCGAAAGCGTTGCTGCTGAATTAAGTGCACTGCCAACGGATCAGATTGTTGAAGCTGAAGGCAAACACTTACTGCCTGGCTTTATTGATGACCAAGTGCATTTCCGCGAACCTGGTTTGACTCATAAAGGCTCTATTGCAAGCGAGTCACGTGCTGCAGCCGCAGGCGGTATCACCAGTTTTATGGAAATGCCTAATGTGAATCCCGCAACCACCACCATCGATGCTCTAGAAAAGAAATATGACATCGCCTCTAAAACATCGCTGGGCAACTATGGGTTTTATTTGGGAGCCACAGAAGACAATCTAGAGCAAATCAAACAGCTTGCCCCCCAAAAACACTGCGGTGTAAAAGTGTTTATGGGCGCGTCAACCGGTGATCTATTGGTAGAACACCCCCAAGCCTTAGAGGCAATCTTCGCAGAAAGCCCAACATTGGTGGTAACCCATTGCGAAAGCAGCCCCATTATTAATAGCAATCTAGAAAAAATGATTGCTTCCGGACACGTGCCAACCATCGAAGATCATCCTTTCATTCGAGATGTAGAGGCATGCTACGCATCTTCATCCTATGCGGTCGACCTGGCGAAGAAACATGGCACCCAATTGCATGTATTACATATCACCACTGAAAAAGAACTGAGTTTATTCGAGGCGGGTGATATCGAAAGCAAGCAAATTACCGCAGAGGCTTGCGTGCATCACTTATGGTTCAGCAACGCAGACTATCCTCGAGTTGGAAATCTTATAAAGTGTAATCCTTCCATCAAGTTGCCATCTGATCGAGACGCATTAGTTCAAGCGGTCAACGATAATATCATTGATATTATTGCTACTGATCATGCACCGCATACATGGGAAGAAAAACAACAAGATTATTCCAAAGCACCAGCGGGCTTACCCTTGGTGGAGCATGCTTTGCTAACTTTGCTTGATCATGTGCAGCAAGGTCGGCTCAGCTTCGAGAAAATAGTTGAGAAGACATCTCATAGCCCAGCAAAACGCTATGGTGTTGTGGAGCGAGGCTTTATTCGCGAGGGCTATTTCGCTGATTTAGTGCTGGTGGACACCCACCAAACGACGACTGTCGCCAACGAGAGTGTTCGTTATCATTGCGAATGGTCTCCGTTTAATGGACATCAGTTCTCTTCGAAAATAATAGGTACTTGGATCAATGGCCAACATGTGTTTGATGGTCAAAGTATTGTAGAATCCAACTCCGCAATGAGACTCGCCTTTAATAGGTGAGCAACTAACAAAGTATTCCCCCTTTTCTGGATCGCAAACTATGAACGACGGCGGACAAGTCATTTCTATCAGCTTGCCTGATGGATCTAAGAGAGAATATCCCAAAGGTATTCAAGCGATTGAAATCGCAAGAAGCATTGGGCCAGGTTTAGCAAAAAGTACCATTGCTGCAGAAGTGAATGGTCAACTTATTGATGCTTGCGATGCGATAGACGCAGATGCATCAATCAGAATCATCACCGCAAAGGATGCAGAGGGTGTAGACATCATTCGCCACTCCTGTGCACATTTAGTGGGCCATGCTGTGAAACAACTGTACCCAACAGCGAAAATGGTGATTGGGCCAGTGATTGAAAATGGTTTTTACTACGATATTGCTTACGACAGGCCATTTACCGCTGAAGATTTAGCCGCTATTGAAGAGCGC
This sequence comes from Pseudomonadales bacterium, assembly GCA_022361455.1. Taxonomy (GTDB): domain Bacteria; phylum Pseudomonadota; class Gammaproteobacteria; order Pseudomonadales; family Ketobacteraceae. The sequence goes on from JAKSAW010000259.1 coordinate 14,336, forward strand.
ATGAAACAATTAATCACCACTCACTATGATGTGATCAAGCGCGTACTACCCCGTGACGAAGTTATTGATACTTTCCAGAAAAGAAGCGAAGACTATAAGCTGCAACTGATCGAAGATATGCCCGACGAAGAAAGTATGGGCTTGTATTTTCATGAAGAATATATCGATATGTGTCGCGGCCCCCATGTACCGAACACACGCTTCTTAGAAAACGTAAAGCTCACCAAAATATCCGGTGCTTATTGGCGCGGTGATTCAAAGAACGAGCAACTGCAACGTATTTATGGCACCGCTTGGGCTAATAAGAAAGACCTTAAAGCTTACCTTCGAATGATGGAGGAAGCCGAGAAGCGTGATCATCGTCGCTTGGGTAAAGAATTGGATCTGTTCCATTTCCATGAAGAGGCAACCGGTGCGGTGTTCTGGCAACCGAAAGGATGGACGCTGTTTCAGCAACTGATTGATTACATGCGTCGCCGTCAAAAGCAGTCTGGCTATATCGAAGTGAATACACCGGATATGATGGACCGCAATCTATGGGAAAAATCTGGTCATTGGCAGAACTACCATGACCATATGTACACCACCGATACTCAAGATGAGCGCACGCTAGCGCTTAAACCTATGAACTGCCCCGGTAGTGTACTGATGTACAACCATGGACTGAAAAGCTATCGCGATTTGCCTATCCGTATGGCGGAGTTTGGCAAGGTGCATCGTTATGAACTGTCAGGCTCATTGCATGGCCTGCTTCGTGTGCGACATTTTACTCAAGATGACGCCCATATTTACTGCACAGAAGACCAAATGCTGGATGAGTGTACCCGGATCATAAAACTAGTACTCGACATATACGAACAGCTTGGTTTTAGCGATGTCAGTATTAAATTATCCACGCGGCCGGAAAACCGCATGGGTGATGACCAAACTTGGGACGTGCTGGAAAACGCGCTTATTCAATCCTTAAAAGAGTTAGAATTGGATTATCGATTGAATCCTGGCGAAGGTGCCTTCTATGGGCCGAAACTAGAATTTGTTTTGCGGGACGCGATTGGCCGAGACTGGCAATGTGGCACTCTACAAGTCGACATGAATTTACCGTCTCGTTTTGATCTGGAATATGTCGATGAGCATGGCGAAAGAAAAACACCAGTGATGCTGCATCGCGCGTTGTTTGGCTCACTTGAACGCTTTACCGGTGTTTTAATCGAGCACTATGCAGGTAAGCTTCCTGCGTGGCTCGCCCCTGTGCAAGTATCGGTGCTAACTATTTCAGAAAACTTTGGTGACTATGCTAGCCAATTAAGCCAAGCGCTGGAGTTATCGGGTATTAGAGTTGAGCTGGATAATAGTAAAGAAAAAGTAGGCTTCAAGATTCGCCAACACACCCTTAAGAAAGTTCCCTACATGATTATTGTGGGAGCAAACGAGGTGGAGTCTGGCGAAGTTAACTTGCGTTTGTTAGATGGCAGTCAAGAACGTTTTGCAGATTTCAAGAGTGCTCTAAGTCACCTTTTAACAAACTGCAGCCCACCTGATGTCATTGACCAACACAAGGCATTACAAGCCTCTATGGACAGCCTCAGTAAGGCAAACGAATGAATGCTGATGAGCAGCCTATTTCACAGGTCCCCAGCGTTATCATCACCGGCTTTTTAGGGGTGGGTAAAACCTCCGCTATTCTAAATTTATTGAAACAAAAGCCCGAAAATGAGCGCTGGGCAGTCTTGGTGAATGAGTTTGGTGAGATAGGCGTGGATGGAAGTCTCTTTGAAGGGCAAAGCAATTCAGCACAAGAGGTTTTCATTCGAGAGGTGCCCGGCGGTTGCATGTGCTGTAGCGCTGGATTACCAATGCAAGTGGCATTAAATCAGTTGCTCTCTAAAGCTCGGCCAGACCGTTTGCTGATTGAACCCACGGGGCTGGGACACCCGATGGAGGTGTTAGAAGTTCTCAGCGGAGACCAGTTCCGTGATGCACTCAATCTACAGAAAGTATTAACCTTGGTAGATGCTCGTAAATTATCAGATAAGCGCTACACAGAGCACGAAACCTTTAATCAGCAAATTGCTATTGCCGACGTTGTTGTTGGTAATAAGTTGGATCTCTATAACCCAGACGACAAAGACACTCTTGAGGCATACATTAAAGATCACGGTAAAGCAGATGCCGAAGTTATCTTCACTGAAAACGGTGAATTACCGTTAGATGCGCTTCAAGGTCATACAACCGCAACGAGTCATCACCAACACCATCATCACCACCATTCAGCTGAACCTAAGCCGTTAGTTTCAGAACTACCGATTCCAGAATGTGGCTATATCATGGCCAACAATCAGGGTGAGGGTTTCTATAGCGTGGGTTGGCGCCTTGCTGCGACTAAGATATTTGACTACGACAGCTTAACTCAGCTGTTGAAGACGATTCATGCTGAAAGAATGAAGGCCGTATTTATCACTAATAAAGGGCAGTTTGGTTACAACCTTACGACAGATGCCCTAACAGAGGAACCTTTACAGGAGTGTAAAGAGAGTCGTATTGAAGTGATATCAAGACAGCCTGGTGAAGTGCTAGAAGCGCAGCTTCTAAGCTGCCTCGCTTAAAAAGCGATACTACTGCGCATCTGAATAAGGTTCAAAATACTGCATCTCCATAGAATAAGTAGCAGTTGCTATCTCGTTTACGGTCTGTGTCGTTTTGAGCACGCCCGAAAACCAGAATGGATTATAAAGCTCTTTTTCTCTGAAGCCCTCAGGGCTTTTAATAAAAACAATTTGGTTTGGCGGTGGAGGCGGAACGTGTATGCAAGCACCAAAAAAAGGAACCAAGAAGAATTCGGTGATGGCTCTGTCCTCATCAAATTCTAGGGGCACGACAAAACCAGGAATACGCACCGGTTGGCCATTCATTTCCTCAACCACCTTAGTTGAAACTAAAGCTTGCTGATAACGATCATCTGCGGCAATTTCAATAGCACTCGCCATCTGACTGCTGATTTGATCTTCGGGTGAACCATCTTCTATTTCGCTAAGGTATGCCGGTGGATTCGATAATGCCTCGAAGTCTTCTTTGGGCATCAAATCAGTCCATTCAATATCCTTAAAAGCTGACTGAGGCAACTTTTCGATTGCTGGTTTGGCTCCGGCTTGATTGTCGCTTGAATCTTGGCAAGCTGATAACGCTAGCAGGACTGAAGCCATCAACAACAAATATACAGATCGCATTTTAAATACCGTTCAATTATACAAATCCAAGATTGCTCGGATCATTGGTACCATTCAGTTTAACAAAAGAATGATACATTGTACTATTTGGCCTTAAAACCGGTTCCTAATGCCTGTTTAAGCACCTAAACGTACATGCATCGATAAGATGCGCAGATCAGAGAATCAAATGGCTATTGAGCTGAATGAAGTCCAATTTCGCTACCCGAATCAAACCCAGCCTATTTTGAGCATTCCCAATTGGTCACTTGCGGATGGGGAACGAGCCTTAATACATGGCCCCTCTGGAGGCGGCAAATCTACGTTTTTAAATGTGCTCAGCGGGTTATTAGCGGTAAATAGCGGCAGCGTCAGCATCCTGGGGCAGCGTATAGATCAGTTGTCTATACGACAAAAGGATCGTTTCCGTGCCGAGCATATTGGCTTTGTTTTTCAGCAGTTCAA
>JAKSAW010000545.1 GCA_022361455.1 Pseudomonadales bacterium
ATGGCAGTGAACATTATCCCTTAGTTGATGGCATTCCTTGGTTACTACCCGAACCGGGTAACTCGCTGCTTGATTGGGGGGCTAAGATTCATCACCTTAACCAAGTTTTTACCTCAGAAGCGACTCAGTTAGAAAAACAACTGATAAAGTCACCTACACTCATTCGACAGCGTCTTGAAGCACTGATCAAAGGCAAACGCGATTTCGTTACTGCGGTTAATCAGTTGATTAAACCCCTTGGCTCCATCCAGCTGCCCACGACCGCAGTCTATGATTCTTTGCGAGGCAAAGCGCCGGCTACCCAGAATCTTTTAAGTTATGAAGCGAATCTCTATCGAGATTGGGGTTGGGGGCAGAGTGAAAACCAATTAACGGCCGATATCGTGTTGTCTGAATGCCCAAGTGACCAGATCAATCGTTTGGCGGTGCTTGGCGCTGGCTCTTGCCGCCTTGCGCTCGATATCCATTTAGCTAAATCGCCAGCACTCACAGTGGCAACTGATATTAATCCGTTGCTCCTGTTAGCAGCCAATCATATTTTGCAGGGAGAAAAACTCCATATTCCAGAGTTTCCTCCACATCCTATCGATCACAACAACATCGTGATCAACAATCCGCTTTCTGGCCCTGATAACTGGCCAGAGGGCTTTCAGCTGCTTTTCGCGGATGCTGCTCATCCGCCTTTTGAACAAGGCGCATTTGATGCCATTGTAACGCCTTGGGTGATCGACATTCAGCCCCTTGAGTTAGGCAACTTTTTAAAATGTTTAAATGCGTATCTGCCTGTGGGTGGTAGCTGGATTAACTTTGGTAGTTTGGTGTTCACCGATCGCCGCGATGCGCATTGTTATGCCATCGATGAAATGGAAGCGTTGGCAGCGGCTAATGGCTTTGATATTAAAAAAATTAATGAGCATGAAATACCCTATCTCAAGTCGCCACATAATGCTGGATACCGAATGGAAAAAGTATGGTCTTGGCAAGCGATTAAGACAGAGGATGTTGCTCTTCCCAAACATCGAGAAGCGCTTCCTGAATGGTTATTAGACGAGAAACAGGTGATCCCGCAAACTCAATATTTCAAACAATTTCAAAGCACTCATACCATGCTGGCCGAAGTGGCTGCGCAGATTGATGGTCGCGCATCCTTACAAAAAATATCGCGCCGTCTTGCTAAAAAATACAATATTGATCCAAAGGAGTCTTTTATCATGGTAAGAAACCTATTGGTCGATGTTTATCAAGGTAAGCCCAGATAGCTATACCTCAATCACGCATAATAAGGATATTTAATGAAAGCAAAAGTAGCGGTCTTTGGAATTCTCCGCTTTCCTCCTGAGCAGGTTGAACAGGTCTTACCCCATCTTCATGAGCTTGTTCGCGCTACCTATGAAAATGATGGATGTATTGCCTATGACCTGGCAGAAGATCCTTTCGACAAAGGTTTAATCCGCTTTTCAGAATTGTGGCCGAGTAGGGAATCGCTAGAAAACCATCTAAAAGCACCTCATATAGAACCTTGGCGCCAACAGGCCAAAAAATATGGGTTATCGGAACGAGTCTTTAACTCCTTTGATTTGTCATCTGACGCTTTACCCGTATAAGCGCTTTTCCTTGCTGATATTACCTAACAGGTAATCGAATTAATTCATGTTTACATTATCCTTTGGTTTTTCAGCAAAGGATAATGTAATGAAAATTCATCAATATACGCTTAATTTTTATGTCGGCTGTTTTTTCCTGTTCAGCGTTCCGGCATTCTTCTTCCCAGAATGGTTTGCGTTAACACTTGGCTACCAGCTAGATCAGCGAGGTGCCTTAATGGAGTTCGTTGGCGCTTATGGCGGACTGATCTTGGGGGTAGGTCTCTATCTTATTTACTGCCTAAAGCATAACGTTAAAGCGGGCCTTGTTTGTGTGTTAACTGTGATCACCTCATTGTTTGTAGGACGTTTGGTTGGCTATTTTATGGAACAAGATATCAATAATGTTCAAGTGACTTTCCTTGTCATTGAGTTAATAACCATTGCTCTTGTTGCAGGGTTATTGTACTTCGATGAGCCTCAAAGCATGGACCTGATCGCAGACTAAATATTAAGTAAAGCGATCATGACCAGGCTTACGAAGAACAACTGTAATGGGAAACGCCGCCTGAGTTAAAAAAGGCTTCTGACCTAATTTGATAGTACTTCTCGGTTATTGCTGGGGTTTGTTCGTCGTAAGGCTTTGTTAGTACCTGCTGTAAGTCGCGCCAGGTGTATTTTGGATTGATGCGCTTCATCTTTGCCGATAGCGCCTCAACATCTTGTGGTTTTGATAACTGTTTCAGATGTTGAGGCGTAGAGACACAAAGAGCGCGTTGTGGGGATTCTGAGTGCGTGCATATGCTCTTGGGCAAGAAACTCTCGAATGCTTGAGCGTAATACAGCTCTGCCATCGGCACCCGACAATAAGGTGTTTTACCGCCGCCTTTTAGTTGCATCTCCCAGCGCTTACCTTTAAATATTGCTTCCAGAACGGATACGGCGCGTCCATCGCCATAGCCGAGGGCGGGAAAATCATAAGCGTTAACGTTGATTCGGTCGCCATATTCATTGCCTTTAAAGTGGATGTTTGTCGAAAACATACCGGCAGCTTTACATGCAAACCTTAACCTTTGTTAAGGTTTCGTTTTGCTCAACTTAAAGATTCGGGTGCCATTCCCAAATAAGAAGCGACATGAACCTATGGTGTTCGCTCCACAATCTGAGCGAAGCGTTGCCAGGAAACCATGAATCCTTCACAAGGCTCTATCGCTTGTACATATTCATCGGTTTCATAAAAACGAGGTGAAAAGCTTGAGGTAAACATCTTAGTCATTACTCCTGTTAAAAAGTCTTAGTGCGATACTGTCCAGGTGATTGTCCGAACCAACTGCGGAATGCTCTATTAAAAGCGCTTTGCTCGGAATATCCGAGAAGAAAGGCGACTTCATTTAAAGACAGCTGGTTATCCGCTAAATAGAGTTGCGCGAGTTTAATTCGAACATTGCGGAGTGCTTCATGAAAGTTTAATCCATTATCTTTTAAACGCCGATGCAGGGTTCGTCTGGACATGTTTAGTCTTTGGGCCACTGAGTCGGCATCTGGATGGCCGCTAGAGAGTGCGTTAACAATCGTGTTTTCAACGGTTAACAGTAAGTTATTTTGTTTGTTCGCATCACTCCATAATGCTTGAGCTTGTCGATCCATGATTTCAAGAATGTATGGATCTTGGGTGTGCAGGTTCAACGCTAGAATCGCGCTGTTAACGCTCACCTCCAGTGACTCTGCGCCGAATACAACCGAACAACCAAGGCGTTCTTCAGTATTTGCGCCTGCAATGTCTTGCGGTTGTTGAAAGCGTACCTGTGCTGGTGCTAATTGCAGCCCACCTGCTAGCTTTTTCGCTACCGCGATAAAAGATGATACAAACACTTTGTCGGAGGTTAGAGTAGATTGCTTGCCTAAGTAATCCCAGCGCACATGTAGCAGATGGTCTTTTTCTTCTAACACCAATGGGCCGTAATCATGAAGCAATGATTGGTAGCGCTGAAAGCAGATAAGCGCGTCATGAACCGTTTCGTTTTGAGCAATCATGTAACCCAGAACACCTGTGTGAAACAGCTCGGCTCGTTGCCCAATTTCAAAGCCTAAATCAGGATGTTTGACTTCTGCAGCGAGCTCGTCGAGTACTTCCCACCAAATGCGAATTGGCATTCGGCTGCCTCTGGGGTAAGCGAGTAACTTTCGCCGAATGGCAGGTACGCTTAACGCTTCTTCGTTTAAGTAACGCAATACCAGCAAAGAAAGCTCAGACGCGACGAAATACTCATCTTCCAATTGATCCCAACTCCTAAGAATTTTGATGGCCACTATTGTCAATCAGTGTGGCCGTGATTGTCAATATATGCCTTGCCGGATAGATACAATGAAAAGCCTGTGTTTACTCATCGGCTTGTCTTGAGCAGCAAGCCTTATTGTTCGGGAGCTTTCACTATGTGGCCATTTAGCTCAAAACAGCATCAGGCTAGCTTATCCATTAATGGTTCAGATGCCTTTGATATTGGAAAGAAAGAAACCATTCTTGATGCCGCACTGCGACAAGGTTTTCATGTACCCCATAGCTGCAGGGTTGGTGGATGCGGCACCTGTAAATGCAAGCTCAAACACGGCAAAGTCAGAGAGCTTACCGACACCAGTTATTTGCTTAGCAAACAGGAGCTTCAAGAAAACTATATTCTTGCCTGTCAAACCCGAGCTAAAGACGCTGTGGTAGTCGATTTTCCAGGTTGGAATAAGACCGCCAAGCCAGTTTCGGGGAAGCTCCTCACCATCGAAGAATTAACTCATGATATTTTCGAGTTAACAATTGAGTTAGAAGAGGCTATAAGCTTTCTGCCTGGTCAATACATGAGACTCTCACCGGCAGATGGCAGTTTGCCCGCCCGCTGTTATTCCTTTGCGAATGTTGGCCACCCCGAAAATCCCAAGATTATTTCGTTTTTTATACGTCGCGTGGAAGGCGGCAATATGTCCAATTGGTTGACCGATCCAGCTCATATTGGAGAGACCCTGATTGCAGAGGGCCCCAACGGCGAGTTTTATTTACGGGATATTGATGGCCCTGCTATTTTTATCGCCGGCGGTAGTGGCTTAGCGCCTATTTTATCGGTGTTGGAAGGTGCGATCGAGAAAAGTCATAAAGTCATTTTTCATGATGCCTTATTTTTGTTTGGGGCAAGAGAGCAGCGGGATCTTTATGCCCTTGATCGAATTGAAAAGATCCGACAAGGGTGGGGTGGTCACTTTGCTTTTAAAGCGGTGTTATCGGCCGTGCAAGAAGATTCCGATTGGGCCGGTGCTGTTGGTATGGTGACTGAGCATATACCGGATACACCCACTTCATTTAATCATGCTTATTTATGTGGCCCACCGCCAATGCTTGACGCTGCCATTGATGTATTGGTGAGTAGGCAACTTAATGAAACCAATATTTATCTCGATAAATTCTCCGATCAGTCATCCAGCTAACGGGACTAATGATTATGATGCGTTACTTAAAATACTATTCCAGCCCTGTCGCCTTTACCGCTCTGTCATTTTCAGTTTACTTGGGGGGCGCTTACTTGTGGCTACCGGTGTTGATAGGAACAGCTGCTCTGATCGTGGTTGATCAGGTTTTTCCTAAAGATCTTAATGAGGATAAATTTAATTACCCATTCCTGTTGGATTTAGCCCTTTATTTATCGCTACCTTCGGTTGTGTTGATTATTTATAACTTACTTTGGGTTGCGGGTGGTGGTGTTAATGATCCACTTGGATTTGCAGCATTTTTTCAATCCTTAACAGGATATGATGCGTTAGTCGCTCAGCAAGCAACACATTGGTATGACATCGCATTAATGACGTTGTTTTATGGCATTCCGCTCGCTGGTGCTAGTTTGCTTGCAGGGCATGAGTTAACGCATCGTACCTGGCGGCGATTTGATCTTTGGGTCGGAAAACTTGCTATGGCTTTTTCATGGGGAATTGCTTATCCGATCGAGCATGTTTATGGCCATCATTCCTATGTTGGAACCACTAAAGACCCTGCAACCGCAGCTCGTGGAGACAGCTTATATCAGCATCTTCCCAAAGCATTGAAACGAACGGTGGTTAATGCCTGGGAAATCGAAGTCAACCGCCTGCGGAAGCTTGATTGCAGTCCGTTCTCCATACGCAATTCGATGTTGCGTTTGGCATTGGTTCCTCTGGCGACGACGATATTTGCTTATTACATGGCTGGATTAGCGGGTGTCGTGGTGTATTACGGGTTATGCTTGATCGGGAAGACGGCTCTGGAAATGACTAACTATATTGAACACTATGGCATCGTCAGGGTTCCTAGTGAGCCTGTGCAACCACGACATTCTTGGAACTGCAATAATCAGATCAGCAATATGATTACTTTTAACATCACCCGCCATAGTCATCATCATGCTCATGCACAGGTACCGTTTCAAGACTTAAAAGCATTTGATAATCAGCCAGAAATGCCCGGTGGTTTAATTACCGCATTGCATGCTTGTTTGATTCCACCGCTTTGGCGGAAAATGATTGCGCCAAAGCTGCAAGAATGGGATCGCATCCATGCCTCTGCTGCTGAAAAAAGTTTGCTAGATGACGCCAATAAAAACAGTGGTTGGCCGGAGTTATTAAATACTGAGGCGCTTGAACTTGCCACTACATCGGCAACGTAAGAAGTTTTGAAGGGTAAGTTAGTTGAATTTCAAAGGGATGAAATACGTCCTTAATCCAAGGAAGAAATCAAAGTGAAGTCTTTTAGTTTTCAATCATTGTTTGGTTTTTTAAATAAGCAATTGAATGACGGTTTTGTCTCTATCATTGGTTTTTTGAGTGCGAAAAGTTTACTCCGAACTCCCCATCGTAATGTCTCTGTATTGGGGAGTGGCGATTGGCAATATCGATATGACAAACATTGGAGTCAAGCCAATCCGTCGCAGTACCCAGTGAGGAATTGCCATGAAATGGAAATTGATAACTCTGGGAAGTTGTATTTGCTAACGGATGAGCCCGAGAACAATGTGATTGTTTACGATCTTAACGGCAATGTTCTTTCTAGCTGGACGCTTGGTATGAAAAGCGCTCATGGCCTTACGATGGTTAGTGAAGGAAATTCACAGGTACTTTGGATATGCGATGCTTATTCTGGCTCAGTCGTGAAAACGAGCCTGACCGGTGAAGTTTTACAAACTTTGCCATCGCCACATACGCTTGGTATCTACCGATCTACTCAAGGTTATGCACCAACACAAACGGCTGTGGCCGATAATGGCGATATCTATGTAGCCGACGGTTATGGCTCTCAATTCGTCATTCAATATTCAAAGAATGGCGACTATATCCGACATTTTGGTGGCAAAGGAAAGGGAGAGAGTCATCTCGATTTTGCCCATGGTATTGCTATCGATCGCCGCCAAGGGCAGGGCAATGAATTGCTTTTGGTCACTTCCCGTCGTGAGTCTTGTATTAAACAATTTTCACTGCAAGGCGAGCTAGTAGGAAAAATCAGCTTGCCGGGTAGCTTTCCTTGTCGGCCAGTTATTCATGGAAATTACATTTATATAGGATTGTGTTGGTCTGGCGTTCATCTAAAGCCCAACTCAGGTTTCGTTATAGTTTTAGATGAAGACAATAAAGTGTGCGCAACATTGGGTGGCCACGCTGAGCATAATGAAGCTGGCGAATTGGTTCGCTTAGTGTCTGACTATTCTGCCTTTCACCACGTGCATGATGTGACCGTTGATAATGACGGTCACATTTATGTTTGCGAGTGGAATGCCCGCGGCGCTTACCCCATCAAGTTGCATAAGTTTTAGTTGCATTAAGCTATGGTTGTGCAAATGATGGTTGTACAAATTATAGTTGACTCAGCTAATACCTAGTTTGGTAGTGCTCGAATCACTTCCTCTAGTACTTCGGCCACAATCGACTTGTCTAAGGCGCTAAAAACGCCCGTACGAAGCAACACTAATTCTTTAGAAGGCACTATCACCACCATTTGTCCGTGATGCCCAGCAAACAAAAATGTATCGTGAGGAATCTCGTAGCCAGGGAAGTATTCGCCGTCGGTATTCAACCAAAATTGAGCACCATAGGTATTGTTGTTTGCTGAAGGGGTAGTGGCATAATCAATCCACTGTTCAGATAACAGCTGTTCTCCGTTCCACTGACCGCGTTGCAGATAAAATTGTCCCATACGCAACCAATCGCGCGCTGTCATGTAACCATGAGCGCCGCCGACGAATTGGCCAGATTCATCAAACTCTATAAAAGCGGAACCAATGCCTAGCTTAAAAAACAACGCTTGCTGATAAAAGTTGTACGCATCCTGCGCGCTACCGCCAACGGTATCCTGAATAATGCTGGCTAAAAGATTCGCTTCACCGGTACTGTAGTTATGGGTGGTGCCCGGCTCGTTTACTAAATCCAAACCGGTCATATAGTCTATTTGATCCGACTCGAGATATAGCATTTGAGTTGAGTCAGACAACCCCGTATTTCCCTCGACATAATCTAGGCCAGAGGACATTCGTAGCAAATCATCAATCGTAATGTCTTCTTTCTCGGTGTGTTGCCAATCAGCGATGGGGGCCGGATCGTTAACATCGAGAATGTCTTGATCCGATAGCAATCCGACCAGAGTGCTGGTGAGCGATTTAGTCATAGACCAACCAACCAGGGGTGTATCGACACCAACGGATAAACCATAGCGTTCAGCAATTAATGAGCCTTGATAAGCGACTAGCATTGCCGTGGTATTTTTAGGCTTTTCTCGGTTTTCTGAAAAGCCTAGGGTTAACGCTTGCTCGACCCGCTCATAGTCTAAGCCGTCAATTATCGCCTCGTTAATACCCATGCTGCCTTGGGGCCAATAGTGTTCGTGACTCAACAAGGGTGGTGATAGCAGTTCAAGCGTTTCGGATTGCAGTTGATCGGGCGTTTTGTTGACGACAGATGTACAACCAATGCCTTCTCTGTAAACGGCATGCTTCTCTAAGGATTCATTTAAAAAAACAAAATCGCTAACGGTGACCCGTTTGTTGTCGTAGTCGACTTCGGTTTTCCATATCAATGGAAAAACAGATACATCCGGTGCGATAAATCGCCACTTGGCTCTGTTGAGATCAAACCCACTATTAAAAATGTAGGAGCAAAGTTGTTTTGCCGTATGAGCTTTAGCGACGGGTAATTCATTTATCCTTTGAATTTGATCGCAACCCACAAGAAAAAAACTAGTGAGCAACATGGCCCATTGATTCTTGAATCCAAGCATTCCCTTAACTCCTAAGTACTACTGATATTGATTCTTAGTATTTTGATGTGCTAATCATGTTTATTGTTATGCAACATAAAATCAATATATGTTGCATTGATTGTTTGGGTCAATAGTTTTTTTTGTGGCTAATCGATAGATTAGAGAATGCTGGGAGACTTGTACTGAGGTGTGGTGGGAAAAGCCATTTAGTGCGCTGACCTATTAGTTTTAGGTTGGTTTGGTCTGTTGCATGTCGTTCCACCGCTTCTTGTCCATTCTCGACAAACGTCGGTTCTATTCCGAGCATGGCTACATTTTTTTAGCGACAAAGCGGTTCACTGAATTGTCCTTGGTTACTAGCATGCTTAATTGTTGATAGTTGCTGTGTTCTTGAATTCAATGTCTGAATCTTCGCGTTCAGGCGCAGTTGCCGAAAGGGGGAGGGAGCACCAGAATGTCGATCCTTGACCTTCAATGCTAGTTGCGCCGACACTACCATGCGTTAATTCTGACAGCATTCAATTCTAAATTAGGCTATCTCACTCTCAGTGCAGTTGGTCTCGAAAGCTACCCGGTGAAATCCCTTTCCAGGAACTATAAGCTCTAATGAAAGAGTTGGATTCTTGAAAACCCAATAAAAACGCTATTTCTGTAAGGGGCAAAGTGGAGTTTTCCAGGTAGTGATCTGCTAGTTCTGAGCGCACACTTTGTAAAACAGTTTTAAAGGTTTCTGCCTCCGCCGTTAGTTTTCTTTGCAAGGTTCTTTTGCTCATAGCTAAGCGTTGTGTCACCGTATCGATTGAACTATCCCCACTGGGCAGCATTTCTATTAATACTGCACGAACTCTATCCACTGTTGATGCAGATTTATCAAGTTCAGCGAGGCTTTGGTTTAGCTTGTCTTCGAAGAAATCCCACATGGCGAGGTTTGATGTCAGAAATGGTCTATTTGCATCTTCATGTGAAAACGAAATCGCAAGCGTTTTGCTCTGAGTTAACTTACATCCAAAGTAGTCTTCGTAGGCGTTCTTGTTTTCAGGCATTTCTAGCAGTTCAATCTTGACTGGCTTGATTTCTTTACGAGTAGCGATGCGAGAAAGCTGGGTGAAGAACACTAATTCAGTTAACCCGAGGCTTTTAGGGATTTTTTCTTTGTATCCATAGCAAGTAATTTCCATGCGAGTTGCTTTTTTACCTTCATTAATATCCAAAACCATAGGGCCTATTAACGGCTTGTAGTGGCTGAGTCGGTGTAAGGCCGAATTTAAATTGGGGCTACAGATACTTGCGAATATGGGCGGGTCAAAGGCTTCAGCGCTAATATGTTTTGCGAGTAGAAGTGGTATGTCTTTGCCTTCCGCTGCTAGCTCCAGACCGTTCCAGAAATTGAAGTATTCAGCAGGAGTCAAGCTGGCTAGCTCTCGACTGAATAGATCCGCTGGCAGCTTTGCATAGGCAAGTACACTGGCTACTTCTATACCCATATCAATTAAAAGCAGTTTCCAGTGTTGAGATACAGAAAATTTACTTGCTCGTTTCATAGCTTAGCCCTGGTAGGTGAGCAGCACTAGGCTGCTTTTTCCATTGCTTGTCGGGAGATTTTTAATACTAGTTTTCTTGGCAGAAAAGGTACAATCCAGTTCAGCATAAATTTCAAGCTGCCTTCATTGAATGCAACTAGCTGTCCTTTTTCCATTGCATCGTAGCCGCATTTGGCAACCGACTCAGCTGATTTGGCATTCTTCCAAAGATCTACGCCTTGCAAGTTTCCTGCTGTTACAAAACCTGTTGCCACCGCGCCCGGACACAATGCCGTGACAGTAACGTTGTGATCTTTCACTTCTTCTGCGATTGCCTGAGAAAATGAGGTGACGTATGCCTTAGTTGCATAATAGACAGCTTGAAGAGGACCGGGCATAAATGATGCGGTTGAAGATACGTTAAGGATTTTACCTTTGTTTCGAGACACCATGCCTTTCAAATAAAAGTGTGTTAGCTCTGTCAGTGCGACCATGTTAACTTGCATCATCGCTTGCTCATCTACAAGGTGGCGTTCATGAAACAATCCATGCCCACCAAATCCCGCATTGTTGATTAGCGTATCGATTACAATACCTTTACTTTCAGTCGTTTCAAAAATACGTTTTGCTGAATCTGCTTTAGCGAGATCTTCAACCATCACTGTGACGTTTATTTGATAGTCGCTCTCAAACTCTTGCTTCAGCTTTTCTAGCTTATCTTGGGAGCGGGCAACGATAACGAGGTTGCCACCGTTTTTAGCATGAAGGCGTGCTAGCTCTAATCCAATGCCACCGGAGGCGCCGGTTATAAGTGCGGTGTTTGTAGTCTTGGTCATCGATTTAATCTCACTTTGATCTGACTATGTATTGATTTTGATAGTGACATTGTATGAGCGCAGAGGCTGCCATACACTAGCGAATGACGCCACTTTGCTAGCAAGCGGTGCCTTCTCCATCGCAATTTAATGCAAGGGCAAGCAGCTTCCCATATATTGTGTATAAACAGAATCTAACAGAGAATATTGATGATTAAGTTCTATAGAGGAGTTCTGCTCCTGTTTAGTTTGTCGTTGTTAGCTTGCGCATCAAAGTTGTCTGTCGCTGAGCCTGCTAACCCGCTTGCGTCGCAAGAAACAGTTATTCTGCTGCATGGATTAGGGCGCAGTGATATGGCGATGTGGCTACTGGAACATCGATTAGAGAATGCCGGCTACAAAGTTTTTAGCATTGATTATGATTCGATCCAGCAAACCCCGAACCAGGTTCTCGGATCAGTTTTTTCTGATATTGAGAAATGTTGTAAGGAAGCCGAAGCTACCATTCATTTTGTCGGTCACTCACTTGGAGGTTTAATCATTCGCGCCTATCTCGGGCAACATGATGTTAAGAATCTTGGCAAGGTCGTGCTAATTGGCAGCCCAAGTAATGGAACTCCTGTGGTGGATAAATACCGTGATAGCTGGTGGATGCAATTTGCTGGGGAAATGACATTGGCACTGGGCACGGATGATAATGGATTCGCAAAATCATTACCAAAACCAGATTATTCCCTAGGCGTAATTGCTGGAACTGTTGAACGCAGTTCAAACGACGAAATCATTCCGGGAGCCGATGATGGATTGGTACCAGTAGAGTCCACCAAAATTGAGGGTATGAGTGACTTTATTCTGCTACCGATTAGTCATTCAGCAATGCGTTACGATGCTGATGTGGCGGCTCAAACGATCACCTATTTGAGAAATGGTAGTTTCATGCATTAATCGGTAGTGGCTTGATGTGGTAGCTCAAGCCACTAACTTGGGTCCTTCAGAAATGTACTTGCGGTAGTTTTCGATATAGTGTGCGGGCGTTTGAGTGATGTCTTCGCGAGGGTAATATCGATACCAGACTTCAGCGATAGCTTGCAGGTCAGAAGCATCACTAGGTAGATCAGCATTTTGCGATGCATAAACGCCCCATGCGATGGCGCAAGCGTAGGCTAGATTGGTAACGAGTTCCACGTCAGGCTCTTTGAGAAATTCCCGCTGTGAAGCGATACCTCGGACGAGGCTGGCACGATCTGGATCAAAGGCTAGAAAGGTATCCCAAACATCTTTATGGGTTTTGCTATCGATTTTGAAGATACCAAACCCACGATCTTGTTTGACATGAAATCCGAGCTGAGATTCTTGAGCTGCTGTTCCTAGTAGCAGGGCCTCCAAAACTGGAGAAGCCACCCCCAGATTCTCTAACGTGGGTCTCACCACGTAGTCTCTCAATTCTGTTGCACAAATGCCCACTTCTTTCACCTATTGGCCGCGTATTGCGGTACTTCTGTTTACAGCTTAAAACACTCAAATAAGAAGTTCTTGATGCTAAGATTCGCCGGTTGCACTAAGTGATCGTTAAGATATACAGCCACTTACAGAAACATCTTAAGTTTTATATTAGAACATCTTTGTAATTTGTGTTGCCCCCCAACGGACTAACGTATTTAAACAGCTATTAATCGGCAATGACACGACTTTATTAGAGGGAATTGTGCTAAAAAAGAACTGTGGATAAACCAAAAAAACATAAAGAAAGACGTTGATTTTCCTAGTTAAAGTAGGTTCTAACGATAGAGGTACTGTTCGATAAAAACGCCTACATAAGCCCAGAATCGCTCTTTTAGTTTGATGAAGTAGGGTCGTTCTGGCCAGGATTCGGCGCTGTATAAAACGCTGGATTTGAAATCGTTCACCAGCATATCGAAAACCTGTTTAGCCAGCCTTGGATCGATAACTTCTTGGTTGGCTTCTAGATTCCACCGGAGGTTCCAACGATCAAAGTTACAGGATCCCACCGATACCCAATCATCCACTAATGCGATTTTCATATGCATAAAACTGGGTTGGTATTCATAGATTTTCACTCCATCATTCAAAAGATCGCTGTAGTAAGTACGGCCAGCATAACGAATGGAGGGGTGATCGGTTTTTGGACCTGGGAGTAGTAAGCGTACATCCACACCGCGTTTTGCCGCACGGCGAATGGCGCGACGCAATTTTCGTGAAGGGTAAAAATAAGCGGTAGCGATCCAGGCTTGATATTTTGCTTTACGAAGCTCAGTAACCAAAGCCCCTTTAATTTGTTCGCTACCCATACCGCGACTGGCGTTAACGTGGGCTTGAGGTTTTTCTGTGATAAGTCGGGCTTGCTTCTGGTAGTAGCGCGTGAAATCATAGATTTTATCACGCCAATGGGTAAGTCCTTCTGGCCCCTTGTGCTGGTGCCATACTCGCTCAAACAGATAGCGCCAATCCGCAACAATAGGGCCCTGTATCTTAACCATGAGTTCACGCCATGATGAGGGGTTCTCTGCATTGCCATCCTTGTTGAAGAATTCATCCGCTATGCCGGCGCCGCCAACAAAAACAATCTTATTATCGATAGCTACAATCTTGCGATGATCTCTCGCGAGATTATGCAGAATGCGTTTAGTTTGAAAGCGGTTATAAAAACGCAGGTCCACACCATTGTTTCTAAGTTGTTGGCGATCCCGTTGTTTGAATCCATTTGAACCCACGGCATCTAGTAGTACACGAACCTCTATACCTCGTTTTGATGCGGCTGATAAAGTTTCAATAAATTGATTCGCAATATCACCTGAGTCACAAAGATAAAGCTCGATTTCAATAGACTGCTGAGCATTTTCTATGGCGCGCAGAATCTCGGGGTAAAAGACATCCCCGTTCACTAACAGTTGGAACTGATTATTTACCCGCCAAGGCAAAGCGGGGTGGTGGGATAAAGGCTCTTCAATCATTTCCCTGTGATCGTTTTACTCGCAGTTATTCGTTCGTTAATGATGCATATGGGGTTGGATATGGCCCCAAATAATCCATACACCATATATCATCAGCGATAACCCTGCCAACGATCTCATGGCCTTTGAGCGCGCGATATCAGACAAAATATTGGCAAACAAACCTACGCCAATCATGGCAGGCAGTGTACCGATACCGAAGTAGAGCATAAGAAGTGCGCCGTTAATGGTTGAACCGCTGCCAATAGACCAAGACAAAGCGCTATAAACTAGGCCGCAAGGTAACCAACCCCAGAGTGCCCCTAATGCCAGCGCTTTTGGATAGGTGTCAACGGGCATTAACTGGCGGGTGATGGGAGCTATTCTTTTCCAAAGTATTGTGCCAACCCGTTCTAGTTTCGATAAAATCATCCACCATCCGCTTACATACAGGCCCACAAGCACAAGCATTATTCCGGCGAATGTTCTTAGATAAGACATGCCATGAGGCATGCCAGATGTAATGGTTTCTCCCAAGAATCCAGCAATGCCGCCGGCTATCGCGTATGAAAACAAGCGACCGGTGCTGTACATAAATTGGTAAGCAAGCCTGCGAGATACATCCGCCATAGCGCTGGGGGATGTAGCAGGTTTAAGCGCAGTTGCTAATGCACCGCTAATACCACCACACATACCTACGCAATGTAAGCTGCCTAAGAAACCAATGGCTAGTGCGGAAATAATGGAATAGGTAAAATCCATGTTTTATTGGTTCTCTTGGTTTTGAGAATCTGGCTTTTCTTTTGCTTGATTAGGTTTCATATCTTCATCAAATAAAATACGGTGAGCTTCTCTGTCCAGGTCTTCAAACTGACCACTTTTGGCAGCCCACATAAAAGCACCAATGGCGCAAATTAGCAGAATCAAAGCCAGTGGAATTAAAAAGTAAATAACGTCCATGCTTAGCCTCAGTTTGCTTTCAGATCGAGTTGGGCATTCACCTTTTGAATTCTTAAAGCGTTAAATACCACGATTAAGGAACTGCTGGACATGCCAATGGCTGCTAACCAGGGTGGTACGAATCCCAGAGCGGCAGCTGGCAGCGCCAATAAATTATAGGCTAGTGCCCAAGAAAGGTTTTGCTGAATAATTCGATAGGTCTTATTCACTACGCCTACCACATGGGCAAGGCTGCTTATTTGATGATTAAGCAACACCGCATCTGCCGCCACCTTTGCTAAATCTGTCCCGGTAGATAGTGCAATAGACACATCAGCGCCCGCGAGTACTGGCGCGTCATTAAGACCATCACCAATCATTAAAACTCGTTTGTTTTGCTGCTGTAGCTGACGGATATGGATGAGCTTCTCTTCTGGTGATGCATTGTTGATAACATCATTGATCTTTAGTGCTTGAGCAACTTTAAATGGATGTTCGCTGCTGTCACCACTAAGAATATGGCAGGTTAATCCCGCGTTTTGTAGGTAGGCAACGAGTGGCTTGGCATCTTGGCGTAACGCGTCAGCAATACTAAACCAAGCTAAGTCTGCTTGTTCGGTGGCAAGTAAAATCCATTGTTCATGAGGCGTCGGCGGTTGTGGTGATTGGCCATTTCTCATTTGGCTTATAAATTCCGCACTGCCAATGCGATAGGTAATACCGTTTACAGTTCCTTCCACACCTTGGTTTCTTTCTATCCGTGGCGCACTAACCGGCAACAGTTCTTTGCTATCGAACTGAGCGGTGAACGCCGAAGCAATGGGATGCTCAGAATGCTGTTCCAAGGAAGCGGCGACAATCAATAGATCTTGCTTTTTTTGATCGCAAAGATTAACCGTTTCTATGATTGAGAACTTACCGTAGGTAAGCGTCCCTGTTTTATCGAATACTACATCCGTGACTTGTCTAAAGGATTCAATAAACTTCGCGTGGGTTGGTAGGAATCCATGATTGGCTAGTTTTGCCGTAGCAGTCGTAATTGCTGCAGGCGTTGCTAATGACAACGCGCAAGGGCAGGTGACTACGAGTACCGATAGCACGATCCAGAAAGCATCGTTGGGTTCGATAAAATACCAGCTGGTATAGGTAACGGAAGCGACTACCAATACACCCAAAACAAAATAACCGGCAACACGATCCGCTAGTTGAGTAATCCCTGGTTTTTCACTTTGTGCCTGATCGAGCAAGCGGCGCAGTGTATAGAGCACACTGTCCTTGGGATCTTTAGTGATACTGATTTGGATCGGCTGCTCGGTATTAACGGTGCCCCCCGTTACTAAATCTCCAGGCGCTTTCTCTAAAGGCGTTTCTTCACCGGTTAACATGGCCTCGTTTACCAAGGTGATACCTGTTTCAATAATGCCATCGCCAGGAATGGTTTCGCCTGCTTTTACAAAAACGACTTCACCACGCTTTAGGCGGTCGGCAGGTTTCAGTTGCCATTCGTCATCTTGGTCATTCTTTACCCTTGCCATTAACACGCCTTGTTGGCTGGTGCGGATAGAGCTCGCGATAGAGCGATGGCGGGCACGCATTTCCAAGTAGCGACCTACCGATAGGAAGAAAATAAACATGCAGACTGAATCGAAGTAAACTTCGGGACCTTGAGTGAAGGTAGACCAGATGCTTGCGAAAAATGCGGCACTAATTGCAATGGCAACAGGAACATCCATGCCAAAGTGTTTGGTTTTGATATTGCGCCAAGCGCCTTTCAAAAAGGGGGCACCCGCATACAAATACACTGGGATACAAACTAGTGCGCTTACCCAGCGTAAGAACGTTTCGTGTTGGGTTGCGATGCCCTGATAATCACCAGCGTAAAGTCCTACCGCAAACATCATGACTTGCATTGCGCCTAAACCGGCTACGCCAATACGCGCCAACGCCTGGCGATTTTCTTTGGTAATCGTTGTTTCTTGAACTAGCGGCGAATAGGGTTCTGCTTTATAGCCAACGCGGCCAATGGCACGTAATACATCGCTTAACTGCAGCTGCTGTCGATGCCATTCCACTTCAGCACGATGGGTAGATAAATTTACTTTGGTCTTGATAATGCCTGGAGTGTTTTCAAGTTGATGCTCTATCAACCATACGCAAGCGGCACAAGTAATCCCCGATATCATCAGTGTGATGGATGCTTTGTCGGTACTTTGATCGCTTGATTCATCCTTAGCTTCTTCCCTGACATAAGTGTCTTGTAGATCAGGATCATCCCAGGCGGAGAGTTGCTTCAAAAACGAAGGCACTAACTCGGGTGCTGGTGAGCTACCGGGCGTACCTGTTTCACGATGTTGATAATAGGATTCCATACCAGCATCAACGATCGCCTCGGCCACGGCTTTGCAACCGGGGCAGCATAAATCTCGTTGCTCATTAAGAATAATCAGCTTGTATTCGGTGCTATCGTTGCAGGGTAATCCGCAGTGATAACACGATGGCACATTTTCGCTCATTATTTGGAGGCTAGGGTTAGGCTAACATTTTCGTTGTTGAAGTTAATGGCGCCATCTAGTTGCCAAACGTTGGCTTTATCGGTGAGTTGAAGATAGTAGAAGCCTTTCTTGTTGGGTTCTACCTTCGCCCAAAACTCGCCGCTCGGAGTTCGTACCAGCTCTAAGAGTTGATCACCATCTTCGGAAGTAGGGTGAACTAGGGTGAGCATTAGCGCCGTTTGATTAGCATCTAATTGCGGAATAGCGATAGTAAGTGCGCCATTTTCGCGAGACAGCTCTATGGTCGCGTTTAGCCCAAGTTCTTTTGCTTTTAGCTGCTTGTCGATACGCTGATTAATGGCAAGACCATCCTTGTACCACTCTTCTTTTACGATGCTAACTTTATTTTGCGTGGCAACGTAAAGCAGGGTGAGTCCCATAACCACCGAGCATGCAGGAATGCCAATAACAAACCAAAACCAGAATTGTTTGTACCAAGGCTTTGTATCCGTTGCGAGTGTGTTCATGAGTTTGCTACTGCCTCTATTAAGTCATTTACAATCGATTGGGGCCAATAAAGCGGCTTTCGTCCACTACCATTAAAGCTGCATCAGTGGTCGATTGTACTTTGAATTCAATGGTGTGATTGGGTTTCTTCAGTTTGTCTGGGTCTAGTGCTGCGTTCACTGGTACAACCACTAATTCGCCTGCGAGAGCTCTGACGGTTTCTGGAACATTTAATTGAAGTCCTTCCAGGCCAGATACTGTTACCACATAGGTTTGTTCTTGCTGCGTCATGTTCATGATTTTTAACGTGTAGGTATTTTCAATCTGACCTTCAACGTTTTCACGGTACAGCTGATTTCGATCTCGAATAATATCTAATTCAAGTGGAACTCGCGTGAAGAAGACAAAAATAAAGGCTGAGATCATTACCCCTAAAGCAATACCATAGCCAATTAATCGCGGCCTAATAACATGAGTTTCACCGGATTCCATAGCATGTTCAGTGGAGTATCTGATGAGGCCTCGCTCATAACCCATCTGATCCATAATATGATCGCAGGCGTCGATACATGCCGCGCAGCTAATACATTCATATTGCAAGCCATTGCGGATATCGATACCGGTTGGGCAAACTTGTACGCACAATTGACAGTTAATGCAATCTCCTTTGCCGATAGATTCTGGATCCACACCGCGTTTGCGTTTGCCTCTAGGTTCACCACGCTTTTCATCGTAAGTAACGATTAAAGTGTCTTTATCAAACATTGCGCTTTGAAAGCGAGCGTAGGGGCACATGTATAGGCACACTTGTTCGCGCATCCAGCCAGCGTTCATGTAGGTCGCAACAGTGAAGAAGATTAACCAGAACCAGGCCCAGCCATGGGCTTCAAGATAAACAATATCGAGCGTCAGTTCTTTGATAGGCTGGAAATAACCGACAAAGGTATAGCCAGTACCGAATGCCAGCAGCAACCAAAGTGCATGTTTTGTTGTTTTACGAATGGCTTTGTTGGCACTCCAAGGTTGGGCGTCTAGTTTGATGCGCTGATTACGGTCTCCCTCTACACGGTATTCGATCCACATAAAAAATGCGGTCCACACCGTTTGTGGGCAGGTATATCCGCACCAGACGCGACCAGCCAAGGCGGTAACAAAGAACAGGGTAAAGGCTGCAATGATTAATAACCAAGACAGCAGCACAAAGTCTTGTGGCCAGAAGGTAAATCCAAAGATGTAAAACTTTCTCTCAGGCAGATCGAAAAGAACTGCTTGCCGACCGTCCCAGACTAACCAAGGGCCAATAAAATAAACGGCCATGGTAATCCAAATGGTGACATTTCGGATTGTCTGGAATATCCCCGCCATTTGACGTTGATATATTTTTTCTCGCTTTTGGTAAAGGTCGTAATTTTCTTTTGGATCGGGATTAAACTGTTTTACACCACCTTTAGGACTAACGTCTTTAACAGCAATTTTTTCAGACATGATTAGTTTTACCTTAAATACTTTTAAGAAAACTTTGTGTCGTAACCGCAGCGCAAGACAAAGATTTCTTAAAAGTACTTATAACCCCGGAAAAATAATGGTTTTGCAGGGCCTTACACAATAGCGCCGCGACAATTTGCCGCGGCGCATATTCAATCCCAGGTTGACTCGGAATTATTGGCTTAGACTATATACATAAGCACTAATAACGTGAATCTTTTCTGGACTAAGCGTTTCTTCAAAGGCTGGCATTTGACCACGTCGACCTTTGGCAATTGCTTCGATAATGGCTTCTTCACTGTTACCGTAAAGCCAAATATTGTCGGTTAGGTTAGGTGCGCCCATTGCTTGATTACCTTTGCCATCCATGCCATGACAAGCTGCGCATACCATGAATTTAGCTTTGCCGGCTTCTGCATCACCAGAACCAGTTTGTCCGCTAAGGCTAAGCACATAGGCAGCAACATCTTTGGCACCTTGTTCACCGCCAACAGCAGCGATCATTGGTGGCATATTGCCATTACGCCCTTTGATTAGCGTGGTTTTTATCGCTTCAGGTGTGCCACCATATAACCAATCGTTGTCGGTTAAGTTAGGAAAGCCTTTGGAACCTTTTGCATCGGAACCGTGACAAACCGAACAGTTATTACCATACAAACGCTGACCCACTTTAACTGCTTCAGGATTGTTTGCTAATTCTTCGATAGAAGATTTGGCGTAATCACGGAAGATGCGGTTGTAGGTATTGTCGGCGGTTTCTACTTCACGTTCCCATTGGTTTGCAGATGTCCAGCCAAAGACGCCTGGGTAACTACCGTAGCCTGGGAAAAGCAGTAGGTAAATTAGTGAAAACGCAATGGTGAAGTAGAATAAATTCAACCACCATTTTGGTAGTGGGTTGTTGTATTCCTCAATGCCATCGAACTCATGGCCGAGGGTATTTTCACCTTCTTCAATGACATCCTCTGGCTTTTTACGTGTCCACCAAAGTAGCCACAAGCACCCGAAAATGTTGAAGAGTGTGATTGCAATGATCCATACACTCCAGAAAGTACTCATTGTTGATTATCTCCATGCCCGTTCTGATTTTTCAGGGTTTGTTCGTTTTGCGAATCATCAGCAAAGGGTAGGTTGGCAGCCTCGTCAAAACGTTGCTTGCGTCGTTTACCGTATGCCCACCAGCACACGCCGGCAAAGGCGATCATAATGATGATGGTTGATAATCCGCGTAGGGTATTGATATCCATCGTTACCTCTTGAACTTCACAGAAGTTCCAAGTGCTTGCAGGTAAGCAATCAAGGCATCGATTTCTGTCGTACCCTTAACAGCTGCTTTCGCACCGGCAATATCTTCGTCGGTATATGGCACGCCAACTGCGCGTAACGCTGACATCTTCTTACCGGTGTCATCACCAGTAAGCACTGCATCAACGAGCCATGGGAAACCAGGCATGTTTGATTCTGGTACCACGTCGCGAGGATTGATTAAGTGCACTCGGTGCCAATCATCGCTGTAGCGGCCACCTACGCGCGCCAGGTCAGGACCGGTACGCTTAGAACCCCAAAGGAATGGATGTTCCCAAACGTGTTCGCCGGCGACAGAGTAGTGACCATAGCGCTCGGTCTCTGCTCGGAAAGGGCGAATCATTTGGGTGTGACAAACATAACAACCTTCACGGATGTAGATGTCGCGGCCTTCAAGTTCAACCGCGGTGTATGGTTTTAAGCCGTCAACTGGCTCAGTGGTTTCATCAAGGAAGAACAGAGGGACGATCTCTACTAAACCACCGAAGCTCACAGCCAGCAGCGTTAGCACGATCATTAAGCCAATATTCTTTTCAACTATTTCATGTGATTGGGCCATTTCTCTACTCCTTATGCTGGCTGAGCTGCGGGTGCAGTATCAGCTTCGTCCGCTGAGTTGATCGTTTTGATCACGTTATACAGCATGATGAACATACCGATGAGGAACAGCAGACCACCAAAGGTTCGGACCACGTAATAAGGGTAAGTGGCTTCTAGCGATTGCACGAAGGTGTAAGTTAACGTGCCATCCGCATTGACTGCGCGCCACATCAAACCTTGTGTAATACCTGCAACCCACATGGAAGCGATGTAGAACACCACACCAAGGGTAGAAAGCCAGAAGTGGATATTGATTAGCTTAACGCTGTACATATCCTTCTTGTTCCATAACCAAGGAACTAAGCAGTAGATCGCGCCAATAGAAATCATCGCAACCCAACCAAGTGCACCAGCGTGTACGTGGCCAATGGTCCAGTCAGTGTTGTGAGACAGAGCGTTAACCGTCTTAATTGACATCATTGGGCCTTCGAAAGTGGACATACCATAGAAGGAAAGCGCCACGATCATAAAGCGGATAACGGGGTCTGTTCTGAGACGATCCCACGCACCAGAAAGAGTCATGATACCGTTGATCATGCCGCCCCAAGATGGTGCTAGTAGAATAAGAGAGAACACCATGCCTAGAGATTGTGCCCAATCTGGAAGCGCACTGTAATGTAGATGGTGAGGGCCAGCCCACATGTAAATGGAGATCAATGCCCAGAAGTGCACAATGGAAAGTCTGTAGGAGAAAACTGGGCGATTAACTCGCTTGGGTACAAAGTAGTACATCATGCCCAGGAAGCCTGCGGTTAGGAAGAAGCCTACTGCGTTGTGCCCATACCACCACTGGACCATAGCGTCGATAGCGCCTGAGTACACAGAGTAAGATTTGGTAAGAGACACCGGAATCGCCAGGCTGTTAACCACGTGAAGAAGCGCAACCGTTAGGATGAATGCTCCGTAGAACCAGTTGGCTACATAGATATGCGCAGCTTTACGCTTAGCGATAGTTCCGAAGAACACAATCGCGTAGACCACCCACACTACCGTGATCAGAATATCGATTGGCCATTCTAGTTCAGCGTATTCCTTGCTAGAGGTGATACCTAAAGGTAAGGTAATTGCTGCTAATAAAATGACCAGCTGCCAACCCCAAAACGTAAAAGCTGCAAGGCCATTAGAGATAAGTGGCGCCTGGCAAGTACGCTGTACAACGTAGTACGAAGTGGCGAAAAGTGCCGAGCCCCCGAAGGCAAAGATCACTGCATTGGTGTGCAATGGACGTAAACGGCTATAAGTTAGCCAAGGAAGGTCAAAGTTCAAGGCGGGCCAGGCTAACTGAGCGGCAATTAGTACACCGACAGCCATACCGACAATACCCCAGATAACGGTCATAACCGCAAACTGCTTAACTACTTTGTAGTTATATTGTGGCGTTGAAAGGTCACTGTTACTCATTGAGTAAGATTCCTATCTTGTTGATTGAGTTTCACTGAAGACTCCTGTGCTCTCCACACAGATAGACTCGGGCGAGTTTCCGAGTCCGACTAGGAGTATAGACACCCCGTGTACAACCGTCTTGATTCACATCAAGTGACTGCGCAGTGTTTGGAGAACAAATGACCGCTTTGGGTGCGCGTTATTGGTGCGTGTTGTTTTTTTGGTGATCCAAAAGAGTGCGCTGCGAGCCCTTTTTACATGAGTCAATTTCCTAACTGGTTGATATTTAAGGAAATTATCTGTTGGCCCAAATGGTGCATGCCCCGAGTTGGTGCTTGCGCACCAAAGCAGTTCAAAACGATCATTAATCAAACAAAATCAAAGTTGAACAATGCTTAGTTCAAAGTCACATCCGTTTGGGGGCGGCAATTATGAAAATGATTACGGCAATCATCAAGCCTTTTAAGCTAGATGAAGTGAGAGAAGCGCTTACGGAAATCGGTATAACCGGTATG
>JAKSAW010000309.1 GCA_022361455.1 Pseudomonadales bacterium
AAATCATGAAGGAGATTATTGCTCGTTCTGTTTTTGATGTTTAGCGTATATTGCTTCAATGGCCTGGTACTTATTAATATGATCAAAAAGTACCAGGCTTTTAGTGGCTAACTCTTGGTACTTATGGAGTTAAATGCCGCTTTAAAGCATCCAGCGTATGCGCGGTAATACGCTTCGATGATTCTGCAGTATTAATAATCGTTGAGCCATGAAAAGTGCCCGAGTAATGATGTAATTCAACGGGCACTTTCGCCTGCATTAGTCGTGTCGCTAACTCTATGCCTTCATCGCGTAGTGGATCGAATTCCATCGTTGAAATATAAGTACTAGGGAGATTGGATAAATCATTTGATCTCGCAGGTGACGCATAGGCGGGAATCTCGCCCTCAACCGCACTTAAGTAATGCTTCCAGCCCCATTGTGCATTCGGCAAATTCCAAATAGGGGTATCCACGAAATCGAGCATCGAAGGTGTTTCTAGGCGATCGTCTACCACTGGAATTTCTAACAGTTGAAAGCATACCTTAGGCCCATTCAAATCCCTAGCCCGAAGGGTGGTGGAAAGCGCTAAGCAGGCCCCGGCACTCTGGCCAGAAATGGCAATCCTCGCGGAATCAATACCAAGCTCATTAGCATTTTCGAAAAGCCAGAGTAAACCAGCATAGCAATCGTCGGGGGCAGCAGGGTAGGGATCTTTAGGGGCTAAGCGGTAATCCACTGAAACCACAACAGCACCTACAGATTGCGCAACGAAAGCGCACCAGGCGTCCTGCATATCAAGGTCACCGATAATAAAACCGCCTCCGTGTATTTCGTAGATTGCAGGGAGTTTATCTGAACCTTCTATAGCTGGCCGGTAAATTCTTAAGGCAATATCTGGATCGCCATTTAAACCACTAATGTTGAGATTTTCTACGCTAACATCATATTTTTCGGTTTGGCTTTCACCACTTCGATTTAGCTCGGCAAATTTTTCCCAAAACGCATTAATGGATTCCTGAGTAGAAAAATCCACGACCCCGGGTAATACGGGAAGAAACGGTTGTAGATCTGGGTCCACTTGGTACTTAGACATAGTTAAATCCTACCGGTATTAATTCCTAGCTATAGGCGGCCTTCATTGTTGTTGGGCTGATTAATAGCATCTCTGAAAAATGTTGGTTGGCTCTTTGCATTTCTTCCATTGTCATTTTTGTAAATACTTTCTCATGGGTGGTATGCAAAAGCTTAACGCTGCTGTCGATGCCAAAGCGCACTATCTTTTGTAAGATCGGGCCTAAGGTCACATTGGCCACTAATCTTTCCACAAGGTACTCTACCACTTCGTTCATCAGCAGCTTTTGGTTACGAATCACCACTGGCTTGGCAGCATCCAAACCTTGTTCAGTCAAAGCGCTATGCCCCTTTACAACCTGGTTATAGAAGTCCTCATCGATCGGGCAACCGATCAACATCGAGTTATTCTCAGTGTCTTCTGCTTCGAATACTACACAGGACTCGATATGCCGGGCAATGCCCTTTTGTTGCACTGGCGTGAGCTTTCTTGCCACCTTGGATATGACGGTTTCCGCAGTTTTTCGAATAAACACATTCGCCTTTTCGATCACATTCCTTTGAGTTCCTCTTATCTCCGACTTAACAATCAGATCCATTAAGTAAGCGTCAATGGTTTCGTTGGTTAAAAAAGTAAGCATGGAACACAGCAGCTCATCTTGCTTTTTGGGAGAGCCTTTTTTCATTAACGTTATAAATTGACTCGCTTCTTGCTGTAGTTCTGGTGAACACCTAAAGGCAATGTAGTAACCCGACTCTGCCATATGCACTCCGATTCTGGTTATTTTGTTGTTCTACAAATCGAGAAATTTCCATTACTAACGTTAACCAGTATCTAAATGCTTATCAGGCAATAATGCATTCATTTAAATGCGTATTGTGTACAGCTTCTGGTCCTAAAAATACCATGGAAATATCGCCTTAAATTCAATCTAGCAACCAACCAAAGCGAGAATAAAAATATGCATTTAACACAGAGTCTAAAGCGAGCGTTACAAATAAATGCTGGAGGCATTGCAACCATCGATGGTGACAGGCAAACCACTTGGCAAGCGTTTTCCGAGCGAGTTCAAAAGGTTGCTGGCGGCTTGTTGGATTTAGGTTTAGATCAGCGTGACAGAGTCGCTATTCTGTCACTTAACAGCGATCGCTATTTTGAGTTAATTTATGCCTTACCTTGGGCGAGCTTGATATCAGTCCCCTTAAATATACGCTTATCAGCGAATGAATTAGTGTTTCTACTCAATGATTCCGGCGCCAAAGTATTATGTGTCGATGAAACCTTTATACCGCTGTTGGCTGAGTTTAAAGGCAAGCTCGACACCGTGGAATCCATTGTGTACCTGGGTGATGGTGAGCATGATGGCACCATTGCTTATGAGCAACTAGCTAGCGAAGGGCCTAGTATTCAAGATACCGGAGCAGGTGGCGATGATATTGCCGGAATCTTTTATACCGGGGGTACCACAGGCTTACCCAAAGGTGTGATGCTCACCCACAACAATCTGGTTACCAATGGCCTGAATGCTGTGCATGGCTTTGGCATGAATAAGCATTCCCGTTATTTACATGCCGCCCCTATGTTTCATGCTGCCGATGCATGCGCCAATATTGGTCTAACCATGCTGGGTGGAACCCATGTGTTTGTGCCTAAGTTTGAGCCTGATTTAGTTCTGGATATTTTCGAAAAAGCTAAGGTCACTAATGTGACTCTAGTTCCCACTATGGTCAACATGTTGGTTAGCTCGCCAAACTTTCATAACCACGATCTTTCCTCTTTAGACCGTATCGGTTATGGCGGATCGCCAATGCCCGAAGCGGTATTGCTAACAGCCAAGGAACTAATGCCTTACGTTAAATTTTCTCAGGCCTACGGTATGACGGAGCTATCTCCCATTATCACTATCCTAGATGATGAGTATCACGTTACAGAAGGGCCCAATGCAGGAAGAATAAGATCAGCAGGTCAAGTCGTGCTTTCCGGAGAAATTCGCATCGTCGATGACAACGATGAAGAGTTACCGAGGGGCGAAGTCGGTGAGGTCATCGCACGCGGGCCAACGGTCATGCTCGGTTATTGGAATCGCGAAGAAGAAACAGCAAAAGCCCTTACCAATGGTTGGATGCACACAGGTGATGCGGGTTACATGGATGAAGATGGATTCGTGTTTATTGCTGACCGTATGAAAGACATGATCATTTCCGGTGGTGAAAATATCTATTCAGTAGAAGTTGAAAACGCGGTGCAAAAACATCCCAATGTTGCTGCTTGCGCAGTCATTGGTATTCCGCATGATGAATGGGGAGAGGAGGTAATGGCCGTTGTAGTCTCCGATTCTACGATTGAGATATCTGCTGCAGACATCATCGATCATTGTAAAAGCTTGATTGCTGGCTACAAATGCCCTCGTCGGGTTGAGTTTATCGATGAGCTCCCCACCAGTGGTGCAGGCAAAATTCTAAAAAACAAGTTACGGGAACCCTACTGGGAAAATCGTTCTCGTAACGTCAATTAATTACTCGGATTCTATGGGGCATCCTTTCGAGCATAAATACATTCTATGTTAGCTCTGGGCTGTCCCCCGTTTCATGTCGTTGCTAGGCTGAAGTCACTAGAAAAATAAATAGCACGATTTGAATTAGGAATCCTGTGATGATGGCAAGAGAGAATAAAAACGTAATTAATAGTTATTTGGAGAGACTCAACTTTAATGCTAACTTGGCGGAAGATATTGTTAAAAATGTCTTCGGCCAATCTGTGCTAGAAAAGGCGCGTCGGTTAAAGCAAACGCCCTCCTATCAAGAAAGGCTCAACAGAAACTTTCTCACTGCAGATAAGCCTGCTGACGAACTGGCGATAAAAATGAGCGCTGATCGTCAAGTTAGATCAGATTATAAAATCGCGATTGAGCAAGGTATTGAGGCTGTCGAAGATCCATGCGACGAGCTTGTGGCCTTTATTGAATCGGCTGAGAATCTCCCTGAGTTTTTTGATCGAGAATTGATTGAGCTAGGCGGTAGCGTATTTCGTAAGAATCTTAATGCGATTACTTTTTTTATGTACGGTGTGCCGGTGATTGCTATTCAAGCTGCATCAGTGGGTATTGGCGCAGCTGCCGTGTTTAAGGAAAGGCCAAAGGGTAAATCCGTACCACTGGCTGAGCATGATGTGCTTGGTGATCCTTCTAACTTAATGCGCTTCATAGAAACCTTTAAATGGTTCAACCAAATCGCGAAACCTGGATGCAGTGAGCGTTTTGGTAACGCTTTTGCAGAAAACTGCAGAATTCGCGTGGTTCATGGTTATGTTCGGAAAGCAATCAATAATAATCTGATGAACTGGAATTATGATCCACCAGTGGGTTGGGAGATCGATAAGTTAGGCGTTCCACTATCCGGCGCTGAAGGTTGTGTTGTGGTAACGACCGTCGCTGCGGCGATAGATAGCGCTCGCAGAAACAATTCGCTAAAAGTAAGCGACAGGGAAATCGAAGCGTTATATCAATGGGCTAATTATGTGAGTTTCATGCAAGGTGTCCCAGAGGATATGCTCTTTGGAACCGCAGAAGAAACGCGAGTCGATTTCTCGGCCTATATGCTGTCAATCAACAGTGAGTGTTACCGAGAATTTACCGAGAAATTCTACTCCGGGATTCTTGAAGTGCACTTAGAAGAAGCCATGTTTCCACAATCAGTAACGCTACAAAAGTTGATTGATGGTGTAATAAGAGCCTCGCTGCATAATACCTATGGTGATCGTTACTGTTCCTACTATGGCATACCTGCGCCTTCAAAGTTGCAACGAGCTGTGTTCTTGGGCCTAGAAAAGGGAAGTGAGGGTATTAACTTATTGAGCAAGTATGTTAGCCCATTGAAGAGCCTGTTAGATAAAAATGGCGAATATATGTGGGAAGAAGTGTTTTTACAGGCAGAGCACTATTTGAAAGAACACCTGGGCAGAGATAGTGTCGTTTCAGGGGTTGATAACAGCCATGTTTCAGATGCTACTTCTGCATAGAAGACTGATAGCTATAGCTCTTTAAACTCATTGGGCGTATAGCCAGTCCATGATTTAAAGGATCTAGAAAAATTACTACCGTTAGTAAAACCGAGTGCATAAGCAATTTGATTGATTCGTAATTTGTCTTCGCGAATAAATTGCATTGCTAAGGTTTTTCTAACGCGAAGTAATATATCACTAAAGGAAGTTTTTCGATCGTCTAGGCGTTGTTGCAAACTGCGTTCACTCATGCCCAGTTTTACTGCTACGTCACTCCTACTAAATTCCCCAATGGCCAGCCCATCTCTAATCATCGACTCCACGCGGAACACGATGTCATTCTGAAACATTTCATCGATTTGTTTAACAATGATTTCATCGTTAATTCTAGCCATTTGTGGGTTTGCCATGGGCAACTTCTTGTCGGCAATATTTTTATTAAACTTTACACCGCAAAATGGCGCTAAAACCACTTCGCAATCATCAAGGTGGTGTCTTATTTCCTCCATGACTAGCGGGTGGCTAGGCGTGATTAAATAAGCTTTCATTGGCGACATTTTTTCTTGGCAAACATCGTTGCTCATTTTTACAAAACCGGTACCCAAAGCTTCCAGCAAAATAATAAAGTCTTTGTACTTTGATGAAAAATGACTAAGTCCGGGTGCATGATTATCTTTGTCTTGGTTGTTTTCAACGATATCATCGTTATCTTCAATCTCCGCTAGGAAAAGATAACCATCCGGTTCTTCGATGATTTGAATATTGCTTGAAGACATTATGTACTTGGAGAAGCGCTGAAATCTTTGCAGCAAGCTAAGGTAAGTAGAACTACAGGAAACAGCAAAACCTAACGCGTCCAAATCCCCTAACTGAACCTTGCTAAAAATCTTTACCGCCATGGTGGGGTCGTCAGTCTTTTCAATGGCTAGTTTGAGTAGCTTAATAATTTGTTCGACTGAAATTCTTTTTGATGGGCTGTGGGTTTGTGGTACATCAACCCCTGCCTCTGCAAACATGGCTTCAACATCGACACCTCGCTTAGATAACTCCCTGGCGATAAGTCCAACATGATTGGCAGAAACATTTAAAAGTTCTGGTGTGGGTGAACTAACAGTGTTCGCTTGCTCTGTGTAAGTCATACTCTTTATTGCCGGTTTGTCATTGTTTTTCTAAGTGCCTGATTCGTTTGCCTATCTACAGTGTTGCTCTCCATAACGCTGCGCTAGGCTGAGTATTTGTCTGCAAGTCTTATATCAAGAACAGCTTTAAAATACCTCAATTATTTGACTATTTAAAGCCATGAAAATCATTTCGGGCATTTCTCGATTCACCCACAGCAATGTGCTACTCAGTACCCCAAGGGCTTGCTAGTCTGCTTTCAACAACAAGCAATTACTGTAGTTTTTTGGGGTACGATAGAAATGCAATCTCATATATCGAGTGACAAAAGAATCATTATAGTCGGAGCCGGATTTTCCGGTATGGGTTGTGCGATTAAGTTGCTCGAAGCCGGTCACCGAAATCTGGTTATCTATGAAAAAAACAAGGGTGTCGGCGGTACTTGGGAAACCAATCGTTATCCTGGCTTAACCTGTGATGTACCTGCTATCGCTTATACCTATTCATTTGAAAGAAGTTGTGAATTCAGTCGCCAGTATCCTGCCTGGAATGAAATACGAGCTTACTGTCAAATGGTAAGCGATAAATATGGCTTGAAAGAATTTATCCAGTTCGAAAAAGAAATATCTGAAGCCACTTACAGCAACGATCAATGGCTAGTAAAAACCTCTGATGGTGCAAGTGACACTGCCGACATCGTCATCATGGCGACAGGTGTTTTACGCAATCTTAACTATCCAGATATCGAAGGCCTCAGTAGCTTCGAAGGTACACTAATTCATACAGGGCGTTGGGATGAGTCGCTCGATTTAAAGGGCAAACGAGTGGGTGTGATTGGAACTGGGGCTACTTGCACCCAGCTCGTCCCTGCCATTATAGATGATGTTGAGCAGCTGGTATTGTTCCAACGCACAGCGCAGTGGGTAGCACCTTTCGAAGGCGGTAATCCCATGATTACCGAAGCGCAAAGAGAACATTTACGCAAGCACCCCGAATACCTTCAGAAATTAGCCGACGGTATGTTGGATAAAATTGAAAAGATTGTTGATGGCATTCTTATCGATACCACCGGAAAAACGACTCAACGAATTCGTGAGCAGTGCGATGAGCGCTTAGCAGAAATTACTGATCCAGTGATGCGTAACCAGTTAACCCCTGATTACGAGCCAGGTTGCAAACGCCTGATATGGTCGGAAACCTTTTACCCCGCAATGCAAAAAGATAATGCCCAGCTAGAGACAAACGGCATCGAATGTATTGAAGCCAACGGTATTCGCACTCAGAACGGTGACCTGCATGAGCTCGATGTTATTGTGCTTGCAACCGGCTACAAAATGCATGACTACATGCGCCCTATGAAAATCAAAGGTGATCAAGGCCAATTATTGGATGATACCTGGGCCCAAGGTGAGTTCGCCCACCGCGGTATTATGATTCCTGGTTACCCCAATCTATTTATGGTGATGGGTCCCAACAGCCCGTTAACTAACTTTTCTGTTATTGAAGTCGCTGAATGGCAAATCAGTTACTTCCTACAGCTAGCTGATTTAGTACTTCAAGGTAAGGCCGCTTCCGTAGCACCAAACCCCGAAGCAGTACAAAAGTTTAACGATCAATTAAAAGAGCGCACACCTGGAACTATCTGGGCGTCTGGCTGCAATAGCTATTACCTAGATCAAAATGGCCTACCTAACGTTTGGCCAGGTTCAGTTGCCTCTTACAGAGAATCAATGCAAAGCCCAGACCTTAATGAATACATAATAAAGTGAGGATAACTATGGACTACGCACAACCATCAATATTAACAACCCCAACCACGCTAGCTAAAGATTATAAATTTGATAGTGCATTATTTTCGGTTTATAGCGCAGCCTTTATGGTGTTTTGTACTGTACTCGGTGTGATCATTCTAGCGCCTATGTTGCCGCCATTTGGCCAGGCAAGCGCCTCGGCGGAAACGATCGCCGCTTTTTATATGGAGGCGAACCTGCAAAAGAAAATTGGCCTCTGTATTATGATGTTCGGCACGCCATTTCTTATCCCGCTATTTGCTCTAGTGGGAGAAATTATGAAGCGCAGAATGGTCATGCCTGTATTGGGTTCGGTACAATTTGCTGCCGGATTGTTTGGCCTTCTATTCACTTTTATGATGACCGTTTGCTGGGGAACCGCCGCTTTTAGGCCAGAACGTTCCCCTGAAATCACTCAGGCACTTCATGATTTGGGTTGGTTGTTTGCCACATGGGTTGCGTCTGCCACCTTATTGCAGCTTGGAAGTATTTGTGTTGCCGTATTTAGGGATAAAAGCACTGCTCCGATTTTCCCCAAGTGGTTTGGCTACTTTAATATGTGGATGTTGGTATTGGGCGCGCCTGCCTGTGTTATCAATATTTTTCATACAGGACCCTTTGCTTACGATGGGCTATTAGGTTTCTGGGTTCCCTATGCCGGTTTATTTGCCTGGTTTGTTGCAATGATGCTAGCTGTAGCTGGAGCAGTGAAAAGACTCAATAATGCCGCTTAGGATATAGGTCGATGATCTTTAGCGATGTTGTTCGAGAAAACAGAGCGGAAAAACGAGTCCCTGTTGAGCCCGAGTTTTGGCTGCTCATCTTTGGTGACCTATTTGTTTTCTCGGCCATGTTTATCGCCTTTATTGTTGCCCGCTTTGAAAGCGAGGCAACAACTCAAGTTTTTATAGCCGGCTCGCTATCGCTGAATCAGGCGATAGGTTTGAGCAATACTCTTATCTTGCTCACTAGCTCGCTTTTTGTTGCGCAGGGCTTAGCGTACTTCCGAGCGAACCAATTCCGATTAGCGAACAGAAGCTTGTTGTGCGGAATTGGTTGTGGGCTTTCTTTTGTCGGCTTAAAACTGTTTGAATACATCGAGAAGTATGATCAAGGCCTTACCGTTACCACTAGTGACTTTTTTGGTTATTACTTTACCTTTACCGG
This sequence comes from Pseudomonadales bacterium, assembly GCA_022361455.1. Lineage (GTDB taxonomy): Bacteria > Pseudomonadota > Gammaproteobacteria > Pseudomonadales > Ketobacteraceae. Next base: position 9,130 of record JAKSAW010000309.1, read on the forward strand.
CGTTCACTTGTTGCATGTGGTGATCGGGATTAGCTTGTTGGGTTTTATCGTTTTTAAAATAAAAAAACAGCAGGAACAAGCCCTACCAAGTCAAGGTCTGTTCGAAGGCGTCGCATGCTATTGGCATATGGTTGACTTACTCTGGCTAATGCTATTTTCACTCTTCTATCTATTAAACTAACAGTGAAGTGAGGAACACATTGTGGCTGCACTACAGGCTGTAAAGGTCAATCGCTGGGTTTATATTGTTTTGGTAATGCTGACTTTGCTAGCGGCATCGCTACAGGAAATCTCTTGGATCGCAACTTTACTTAATAAAGATTCCATGGCTGCCGCACTGATTTTAATCGCGGGTATAAAAATACTCTTTGTCACCGAATACTTTATGGAGCTACATGAAGCACCTTTGTGGTTACGCGGTGGTATGCATTCGTGGCTCGCTATTCTTTTAGCTGTGCTGATCAGCGCAATCCTTAACCACGGTTTGGGTTAACCACTCTTGATTTAAATTATCACTGTCATGTTTTGTCGTAATCTTGTCCTGTTTTGTGTGACGATAACTCTACAATAGGCTCTATAAATATAAACAATTGTACTTGATTGCAATTGACTTTTAGAAATTACCTTTTGGTTTTATTAACCATTCCTCACGCTGGTAATTTTTGATTTTATTTTTGCTGGGAATTCAAAGTTTGAAAGGGCTTAACGGGATTAAAGTGATTTTTGATCCCACGTCTTGTGATGTTTGTATGGTAAAGGGAGTTGCTTACCATGAACAAGGTATTGCCTTATCAGACGAGTGCTGCCTCTGACGAATTGCAGAAGCGTGCTTGTAGTAATAAGTTAAAGTTAAGTTTATTTGTTCTAAGTATCCCACTAGTAACGCTGTTGTTGTGGCTGCTGGTGTTATGGGGCATAGGGTCTTACAGGGTTATGAGCGATGATCCTGCAGTGTGGCAGTCAAGTATCGATGCGCTCATGCAACAAAAGCCCGTTAACTTTAACGACACATCTCAATCGAATGAACCTGTCATTTTCGTAGGCAGTTCGAGTATTCGCTTATTTCAACAACTAGAATCCATTTTTAGTAGTGAAACCGTTTTAAGGCGGGGATTCGGTGGTGCCAAGATTAATGATGTTGCTTATTACAAGCAGGACTTAATCTTGAATCATGATCCCAAGTTGGTGGTGTTCTATATCGGAGTAAATGATTTGCTTTACTCCGATTATCAATACGTTCGCGAACCTGCTGAAAAACTTTTTCGTCTGATTTCAGAATTAAGATCTAAGCTACCGCAAACGCCTATGGTGTTGTTAGCGCAACGGCCAACGTCTTATCAGGATGTGAATACCACCATATCTGAGTACAACGAACAAGTACGAAGATATGCGCTAAGCAGCTACGGCGTTTATTACATCGACCCTAACGATGCACTGATGTCAGATAGTCGCGAGCTGAATGATATCTATATGCACTGGGATGGCCTGCACTTGAGCAGTGAAGGCTATCTGGCCTGGGGCAACGAAATCCATGATCAGCTCGCCCAGATAAACCTAATTCAGTGATTTTCGACCGGCTTCGATGGAATACTGATTGATCAACCAGTCTGATCGCTAAGAAAACCCCTTTGTGTCTTTATTACCGATGATCGGTGTCAATTCTTGACTAAACTACCCTGTTAACATTGCATTAGGCTATTGTCTTTCAATCGCAGCAAGTGGATCTATTAGCTCAGGGATAGCTGATCGGAGGTGTCTATCTATAACTACAAGAAGAGTGACGATGTCGGATCGTTGGTCAGTGATGTATCCACTGCCCATACTCAGTCACACGAAGAAGTTGTAGCCCAGCAGAAAAGTTCTCTCCATGGCCTTGGTCGGGCCGAAGTCGTGTCACGGATTGAACAATATGGCAAAAACACCTTACCCCAGGCAAAACCGCCAGGTGTTGCGCTTATTTTTGCCCGTCAGTTCACTAGTCCCCTTATTTATGTGTTGGTCACGGCTGCCATTATCTCCGCTGCCATCGAAGAATGGTCCGATGCGGGATTCATATCCCTCGTACTAATTATTAATGCGGTAATTGGCACTATCCAAGAATTTTCAGCACAGCGTGCCGCCGCTGCTTTACGCAAGTTGATCAGTGCCCAATGCAAAGTGTTGCGCGAAGGCGAAACATATGAAATCGATGCCGAAGAGTTGGTGCCGGGGGATATTATTCTCTTAGAGTCCGGCGACAAAGTACCCGCCGATGTACGTTTAATCACTGCCCACGACATAGAAGTAGATGAATCTTTATTAACCGGAGAATCCTTACCCGTTAATAAAGATGCCGACTTAGTGTTAGCCGAAGACGTGGCACTGGGTGATCGCCGTAATATGCTTTTTACCGGCACCTTAATTAGTCGTGGCCGTGCCCAAGGCATTGTTGTCGCTACTGCACAAAGCACCATGCTAGGTCGCATTGCTGCTGATGTTTTATTTAAGCCACAACCAAAAGCACCTTTGCAAGTTCGTATGGGGCGCTTTATTCATGCCATTGCAATCTGTGTCGCGGTTGCTGTGCTGGTTATGTTCTGTGTGGCAGTGTTCCGCGGAACGCCTTTGGGCGAAACCTTTATGCTAGCAGTGGCGCTGGCAGTTTCAGTAATTCCAGAAGGTTTACCGGTAGCGCTAACAGTGACGCTTGCCATTGGCATGCGCAGAATGTCGAAACAAAATGTAATTGTGCGGCGGCTGTTAGCAGTGGAAGCGTTGGGTTCTTGTACCTGTATCGCCACTGATAAAACAGGCACCTTAACCGTAAACCAACTTACCGCACGTTGTATCGCTTTTCCCGATCAAGGTGAATGGGAAGTAACCGGCGAAGGCATCGTTCCAGAAGGACAATTCCTAACGCCCAATGGCACACCCACGGAAGAAGAAATCGTGTTGTTGGAGCGAATATGCCAAGTGGCCGTGCTCACCAACGAAGGTTTTCTGGGGCATGGTGGTTCTGAATGGGTTCAACGCGGCGATGCAGTCGATGTCGCATTTTTGGTAATGGCTCATAAAGCCGGTGTAGTCAAAGCGGAAATGGCTAACACCTTTCCAGAAGTAGGCGTGATTGCCTATGAATCAGAGCGACAATTTTCAGCCAGTTTAAACAACGTAAATGGTACACAGCATGCGTTTGTAAAAGGCGCCGCTGAAAAGTTATTACCCATGTGCACCTCCATGGCAATGGTAGGGCAGGATGCACCACTCAATCAGCAAATCATCGAAAACCAATTGCAAAATTTAGCCAGCAAGGGCTTTCGCGTGATGGCGCTGGCTTCTGGTGAGATTGAATTGAAACCGGGTGAGGTGTTTAGCGAGGAACACTTGTCGAGCTTAACCCTGATTGGCCTGGTGGGCATTATCGATCCACTACGTGTTGAAGTTAAAGGCGCAATCGCTGCCTGCCGACACGCTGGAATCGAAGTGGTGATGATCACCGGTGATCACCCAGCCACTGCCTTAGCAATCGCAAAAGAATTAGAAATGGCTGAACATGAGCAACAGTTAGTCACCGGGCCAGAACTTAAAGCAGCTGTTGAAAATGATACAGTGGATGAGCTTGTCCACGATGCGCGAGTATTTGCGCGAGTAGGCCCACATCAAAAATTAGATATCGTGCAGTCCTTACAACGTAAAGGACATTTCCTGGCGGTGAGTGGTGATGGCGCTAACGACGCACCGGCAATTCGCGTGGCACAAGTGGGTGTTGCCATGGGCATGAAAGGCACCGATGTTGCCAAAGAAACCGCTGACTTAGTTATTACCGACGATAACTTTGCATCCATCGTTGCCGGTGTCGAAGAAGGCCGCGTTGCTTACTCGAATGTGCGCAAAGTGATATTTCTACTAATCTCTACCGGTGCAGCGGAATTGGTCTTATTTTCGCTGGCATTGTTATCGGGTTTACCGTTGCCATTACTTGCAGTGCAGTTGCTTTGGCTTAATTTGGTCACCAATGGCATTCAAGATGTTGCCTTAGCCTTTGAACCGGGCGAAGGGGATGAATTAAAACGCCCACCCAGAGACCCAGGTGAACGAATATTTAATCGCATTATGATTGAGCGGGTGCTGATATCTGCGGTCTCAATAGGCACGGTTGCCTTTGTGTTATATCAGTATTTGCTGGGGCGTGGATTTAGTTTGGAAGAAGCACGCAACGGTACTTTACTGCTGATGGTGTTATTCGAAAATATTCACGTATTTAACTGCCGCTCTGAAACCCGTTCGGCCTTTCAACATAATCCACTACGCAACCCAGTGTTGTTGGTAGGAACCGTTGTTGCCCAATTAGTGCATATCGGCGCTATGTACACACCTTGGTTAAGCGATGTCTTACAAATTCAACCAGTGTCACCACAACATTGGTTGGAGCTGTTAGGTTTAGCTTTCTCCGTGTTTGTGGTGATGGAAATCCATAAATATTTTAGACGTAAGTTCAAACTAGCGGTTTAACACTTACTGCAATTAGCCTATAAAAAAGTGATAGCCATTAGCTATCACTTTTTTTACAAACTTGATCACCGTAATAATTGTTGTCGTAGTTACAGGAACCTTTTCTGCGCTTAGCTTGGCTTGCGCGGCGTTTCTCGGCTTTTGCGGCGGCTGCTTTAACGATCTCTTTCATCTTAATGCTCCTTTTGTTCCTTTGTCTTTGCGTTGTTTAAGCTTGTCTTCAACATCGGAAGAATCGCTTAACTTGGGTTCAGTGTGGCTTTCACCCCGCAACTTGTATATCTAGATAATTAGATCGTTATCTTCAGTTTTTTAGATCACCCCTTACGCCAAGGCTTTACGGCAGGTTTCGGCAATTAATTCAATGCTCGAAAGCCGCGTGTAATTAGGCCGAAAAATAAAGGCAACACGGCGGTGTGGACCCGGTTCGTTTAAGTGAATTGCAGTAAGGTCTTGGTTCTGCGAAATCAGCTGTTCTAGCGCCATTTCTGGCACTAGGGTAGTTCCTAACTTACCCAACACCATCTGAATCAGCGTACTCAAACTGGTAGCGCCAAAGCCATGATTGGCGGTTTGATCCGGCAGCTTACAAGCATCCAAAATATGATCCTTTAAGCAGTGACCTTCTTTTAGCAGCATCAAATTACTCTGAGTTAACTCGTTACTAGTCACCTCTTTAAGCTCAGTAAATTGATCTCCTTTACAGGCCACCCAATAAAAATCCTCTGCAAAAAACTCGATACTTAACAGCCCATCAATAGGGTAGGGCAGCGCCAAAATGGCGGTATCGATCTCGCCTTTGCGCACCATATCCACCAACACGTGGGACTGTTCTTCCACAATATTTAATTGGGCTTGGGGGTATTCATCATTCAGCACAGGAAAGATCTTGGGCAACAAATAGGGCGCAATGGTGGGAATAACCCCAATGGTTAAGGGGAAACTCAAGGGCTTTTGATGATGTTCTGCCAGGTGCTGCAAATCTTCTATTTGCAGCATGATTTGCCGGGATCGATCCAATACCTCTTGCCCCAAGGGGGTAATCAGCACCTTCTTGTTATCACGTTCAAATATCTGAATTCCCAGCTGCTTTTCCATCTCATTCAAGGCGGTACTCAAGGCAGACTGGCTGATATTGCAGGCTTCCGCTGCCTTCTTAAAGTGCAGGGTTTTCTCAACGGCTAGGGCGTAATTGATCTGTTTAATTGAAATCATAATGCTTTCCACAGCAGGAAAATGTATCGATCCAAATAATAGAACATCAAGTTCAGTTTATTCAAATTTACCGAACCTAGGCCCCAGCTTATAGTTTTCCCCGTACCCAAACACAACATTACATTTAGCTAGGAGGCCGTCATGGCACTAATCAATACTCAAATCAAACCTTTCCAAGCAACCGCCTTTAAGAACGGCGAATTTATTGAAGTGTCCGACCAAGACCTACAAGGAAAATGGGCCGTATTCTTCTTCTACCCAGCAGACTTCACCTTTGTTTGCCCCACTGAACTAGGCGACTTGGCCGATCATTATGACGAGTTCGAAAAGCGTGATGTGGAAATCTACTCAGTATCAACAGACACACACTTTACTCACAAAGCTTGGCACGATTCGTCCGACACCATTGGCAAAATCCAATACACCATGATCGGCGACCCAACGGGCGAAATCACCCGTAACTTTGAAGTCATGCGCGAAGGCCAAGGCCTAGCAGACCGCGGCACCTTTGTAGTCGATCCAAACGGCGTAATCCAAGCCATGGAAATTACTGCAGAAGGTATTGGTCGCGATGCAGAAGATCTGATCCGCAAAGTTAAAGCCGCGCAATACGTAGCAGCACATCCAGGCGAAGTTTGTCCAGCCGCTTGGAAAGAAGGCGAAGAAACATTGGCTCCCTCGCTAGACCTTGTTGGCAAAATCTAACCATTAGATTTAACAACAAGCAACGTGGGCTCTTAGCGGAGCCCACACCCTTCACCGAATTAAGCAAGTTTGAAAGGAAAGCAACATGTTAACCAACGATATTTTAAACGCACTCAAAGGCTACACCGCGAATATGCAGAAGACGGTTACCTTCGTCTTGCAAACCGGTGAATATACAAAGCGTGATGAACTAAAATCTTTTTTATCTGATATTGCAGGCGTATCCGATAACCTGCAGTTCGAAGAACGCGACACTGCAGGCGAATTAAGAAGCCCCATCAGCTTTTTAATCGAAGTCGATGGCGAAGACACCGGTATTCGTTTTTCCGGTATTCCCAGCGGGCACGAATTTAATTCCTTAGTGTTAGCGTTTTTACAAGCATCTGGCACCGACATTAAACTAGATGACGCGTTAAAAAACATGGTCGCTAACGTTCAGCAATCACTAAATTTCGAAGTGTTTGTCAGCCTAAGCTGCCATAACTGCCCAGATGTGGTTCAAGCACTTAATCAGTTCGCGTTGCTTAGCCCCAATATCACAACAGAAATGATTGATGGTGGCTTATTCCAAGACATGGTGGAAGAACGCGACATTCAAGGCGTACCCAGCGTGTACTTAAACGGCGAGCTATTTGCTAACGGCAAAGTTACCGTCGCTGAATTGGTTGATAAATTAATCGCAACAGAACCTGCGATTGCAAAAGCTAGCGCCAGCCAAGCTTTGCCATTGCAAGATGTCACTGTTATCGGTGGCGGCCCTGCAGGTGTTAGCGCGGCAATCTACAGTGCGCGTAAAGGCTTAAAGGTAACCCTGATTGCCGATCGAATCGGTGGCCAAGTGAAAGATACCGTGGGGATTGAAAACTTAATCTCGGTACCTAAAACCACTGGTCCAGAATTATCCGGTGCATTGCAGGCCCATTTAAACGAATATGATGTAACGGTTAAAGAACACCTTAAAGTTACCCAAGTGGAAAACGACGACATAAAAAGCGTCACGCTTTCATCGGGTGAAGTGATTCACTCAAAAACCATGATCATTGCCACCGGAGCAAAATGGCGTGAGCTTGGTGTACCAGGCGAAAAAGAAAACATTGGCAATGGTGTTGCCTACTGCCCACATTGCGATGGCCCATTCTTTAAAGGCAAAGATGTCGCAGTCATCGGTGGTGGTAATTCCGGTATCGAAGCAGCTTTAGACTTAGCAGGCATCGTAAAATCAGTCACGGTATTTGAATTCTTGCCAGAGCTTAAAGCAGATCAAGTGTTAGTAGATCAAGCGGAAGCCAAAGCCAATATCAACATTCTCAAGAATGTGGCAACCAAAGAAATCAAAGCCGCAAACGGCAAGGTGAATGCCATTGAATATGTGGATCGCGATACTAACGAGGAACACAGCACAAACTTAGAAGGCGTGTTTGTGCAAATCGGCTTGGTACCCAATAGCGACTTTTTAAACGGCATTGTCGATCAAACTAAATTCGGAGAAGTCGTTATTAACGAAAAGTGCGAAACATCCCAAGCGGGCATCTACGCCTGTGGCGATGTAACCACGGTTCCCTACAAACAGATCATCATATCGATGGGCGAGGGTGCCAAAGCCTCACTAGCGGCCTTTGAATATCTATTAGCAAATGGCGATAAGTTGGAAGCGCTGTACAACGATCAGGAGGAAAAAAGCCAGGCAGCCTAGTGCATTGACTTAAAATGACCCTGTTATTGTTCAACGTTAACCCCAACCATAAAAGCCAGTTTTTAAACTGGCTTTTTCTATTGCTAACAATGGCTTAGCAATAATCGCTTTTCGGTAATACCGTGCAATATATCCCCTTAATCAGGAATTGCCGATTATAACGCTCGGAATTTTGTGCCTGTTATTTACAACCGACAGTGGTAAAAAATAGCAACACTAAGTTTTATGGTTTGGAGCGTGATCATCATGTTAGATAATTCAAAATTACAACCTGTTGTTGAGCAAACCCCTCCTGTTACTTTCATGCTAACAAAATGGCTGCAAAACATTGGCGTTCGCGGTGGCCATCGCCTTGAACAAATGTGTATTGAATCCGACATGTGGAATTCATACAGCCGCTTTGAATTAAGTGAGAAAGTATTTATCGATATTCCATTATGGAAACGCCCTTACGATAAAGCCTTTATGCTCAACTACGAAAGCATGCCCATTGCCGCCGTGAGCGATGCCATGAACAGTTGTGATGAACAATTCCTAATGTTTGATTGCGGTGCTGATATTGGCATGTTTACCGCGTTACTCGCTGCACAAACCGATCGCATCAGCGAGGCCATTGGCTTTGAACCAAATAAAGAATCCTTTGGCGATCTATGGCACAACTATTCCTTGCTGCCTTTTAAAGCCTTTGCGATGGACAAAGCAGTCAGCAATTTCTACGGCAATGCCGACTTAGCCTTTCCCGATTTCGATGGCCACGACCACGCTGCGTTCATAACGCCATCGGACCATGGTGATATTAAAGCCGTTACCGTCGACAGCTTTAATTTATTCAACCTACCCGGACTGTTCCTAAAGATCGACGTAGAAGGCGAAGAACTCAACGTGATTCGCGGCGCCCGCAAAACCATAGAAACAGCACAAAATGCCTTGATACTGTTCGAAGCGCACCCCAAACAATCCGATCGGGTTGCGGTTGATCCTTGTGACATTATCAAAGAACTGTTAACCATCCACCCCTTTGACTATCAAATAACGGAGGCCCCAGACACTCAGTTAGATTTAGACAAACCCTTCTTCTCCCAAACAGAAAAAATAGACCGCCGAGTCTTTAATATACTTCTCTCCTTTAAACCCCAAGGTGAACGGTAGCGATACCGTTTCACCCCTTTTTATTGGCAAATCCCACTCCTAGACCCCTATTCATGTCCTGGTTATACTGGCTGCGCTTACACAAACCGGTCCAGTATATCCAGCCATGGAAAAGCGTAATTCAAACGCCTTCTTCGATTCGCAAGACATACTCTTAAACATCGAACAAACCCACACCTGGGGCAACTTCGGCTATTGGGAAAACACCCAGCGCTACGCCACCGCCTGTGAGCAATTAGCGAAAAAACTCGGTACCGAAGCCAAGCTACAAGCGCAAGATCACGTGTTAGATCTTGGCTTTGGTTGCGGCGACCAACTGCAAGTGTGGAACCAACACTTTGGTGTAGAACATATCGAAGGATGGAACATTTCCCAGGAACAATACGCAATCGCGCTTCAAAAGCATTATGACTGTAATGTGGAACTCCATTGCGGGGACTTTTTTTCAAAAACTGTTTACGACCAAGCGCAATACGACAAAATCCTAGCGTTGGATAGTGCCTACCATTTCAATACCCGAAGCCGCTTTTTCGAATTTGCACACCAGCACCTAA
>JAKSAW010000367.1 GCA_022361455.1 Pseudomonadales bacterium
CATGGAAGCAAAGGTGATCTATGACGATCAGCATCAGTGGATTCTTTTTGGGCGTGATCCTGAAAAACCAGACAACCTGATCGATACCAATCAATTTATGATAGTGAGTGGTCGCGAAGCCATTATTTTGGACCCAGGTGGTATTGAATTGTTTGCCCCCATGTTGGCAGCAGTGCTCAAATTTGTACCTGTAGAAAATATTCGTTATTTGTTTTCTTCACACCAAGACCCCGACATTATTTCTTCGTTAGGTCTATGGGATGAAGTGCTACGCGGTTGCACATTACACTGTCCTTGGTTGTGGGAAGGTTTTGTGCGCCATTTTGGTATGAATAATATTGGCTTTGCTCCTATTCGAGATGAAGGTGGTAGTGTTCGTGTTGGTGATACCGAATTGCAGTTTATTCCTGCGCACTATTTACACTCCTCTGGCAATTTCCATGTCTACGACCCTAAATCAAAAATTTACTTTTCTGGCGATGTTGGGGCGGCTTTAGAAGATCCAGGGGCGCCTTTAGACGTTGATGATTTTGAGGCGCATATACCCAAAATGGAAGGTTTTCATAAGCGTTGGATGCCTTCAAATACAGCGAAACAAGATTGGATTAAGCGGGTGCGTCAACTGGATATCGAAATCCTAGCACCGCAACATGGTCGAATGTTCCGTGGTGAAAATGTGACTAAGTTTCTCGATTGGTTTGAGCAACTCAAAGTTGGCTCAGCAGTCCAAGGATAGCTGAAAGCAAGCGGTCGTATTGCGGCGGGTGTGCGCTATAAAATCGGCTTCATCTTGTTGTCGCAGTTTTGCAATGGTTTTAGCAATATGCGGCAAGTACTTTGGTTCGTTGCGTCGTGATTTGGGTTTCGGCTTCAAATCACGAGGTAGTAAGTAGGGGCCATCAGTTTCAATCAATATGCGATTGTCGGGAATGTAAGTCACCAATTGCTGTAATTCTTGGCCACGCCTTTCATCGCATACCCAACCAGTAATACCGACATAAAGATCTAAATCTAAATAGGCTTTTAGGGCTTGCTCATTTCCGGTAAAACAGTGAATAACACCACCTGTTAGTTGGTCGCGATGTTCTTTTAAAATTGCAATTTGTGTGTCAAAGGCATCACGCTCATGTAAAAAAACGGGCTTTTGCGCGTCGCCTGCAAGTTCAAGTTGTTCGTTAAAGGCTTTTATCTGCGCTGGTCGGGGTGAAAAGCCGCGATTAAAGTCTAAACCTGTTTCACCGCTCGCCACGACCTTATCCTGTTGCAGTAGCTCTTTGATGCTTGCGCTAACTTCTGCATTCCAATTGGAAGAGTAATGGGGGTGAACACCGGCCGTTGAAAACAAAGTTTGTGGATGATCCTGGCATAGAGCCAAAGCATTTTCAGTACACTGCAGCTGCGTACCCGTCACTATCATGTGAGTAACGCCAGCAGATAATGCGTTATTGATACATTCAGTGATGTCTTCACGAAATGCTTTATCAGTGAAATTAATGCCAATATCTATCACACTAGTTGCCCCTTTAATTGGAGCGCTTAGTTTAATGGCACTAGCTTGAATAGCAACTGCCTAAGATCTAGCTCAATAGTGAGGTCATTACATGCATGGCCCAACGTAAGCCTTCGATATAGGCTTTTTCCAGAATCTCTTCGGTAAGATTAAGGGGTTCCAACTCTTGCCAATTTATTCTCCCCCACTCACCTTGTTCGTGGTGGATGACGGCTTGAAGTAGCAGGCCAGCAGGGCCCCCGAAGTTGAGTAATGCTTCACTGACTTCTTTTTCCAGGGGCAATGTGCTCAGGATGGTTTCTTTTTCTTGATCAAAGAAAGCATCCACTGAAGAAAACAAGCCAACCGTGAATAGCATGTCCGGGCTTTCTAACTTTAATTCTCGAGCGACATAATCCAACATTTTTGCGCGTGTCAGTGTTAGATAGAGTAGCTCTGAGGGTTTGTCAGCGAGCTTGGAAAGCGCAATGATACTGGCCCAACTTTTTAGTTTTTCAAGGCCTAGCAACACAATGGCTTTTTGTAAACTATCGACTTTGCTGGTCATGCCATACTGCGCGCTGTTAATGATTTTGAGCAGTTTGACACTTAAGGATGGATCATTAGTAAGGCTGTTCTCGAGATCTTTGACGGTAACATCAGGGTTCTGCAAATCTGCCAGCAGTCGCATAACGACTAATTTGTTAGCAGGTAATACGGTCCCTTCAACGATTTGTGGGCGGCAAAGAAAATAACCTTGAAATAGCGAACACCCAAGGGATTGGCATTGAGAAAACGTCTGATAGTCTTCGACTTTTTCAGCGAGAATTGTTTTACCCAGTGGGCGCAGTTTCTCCATTAAGCTTTCCAGCTTGTTGCCTTTAACTGCAAGTACATCGATTTTGATGATATCTGCTAAATCCACCAGCGCCTGTTTGGAATCATCGTATTCAAAGTCATCCAGTGCAATGGTATAGCCTTTTGCTTTTAAGGCGCTAACCGCTGTTAGGACTTCATTGTCGGCTTCCACATCTTCGAGTATTTCGATCACGACTGAATCTGCCTCGAAAGGCGGAGGTGACAGTATCCAGTTACGCGGAAAGTTAATATAAGCTGAGCCGCCTTCTACGGATTTAGCCAATCCCACTTCGGAAAAAGCGTTGAGCACGACTTCGGTAGTGGCTTGATCTGGATCGAAGCGGTGATCTTGCGTCGCTGGGCGAAATAGCAGTTCGTAGCCTTCTACACCGAGTTTCTCGTTATATATGGGCTGTCGAGCAAATAAGGGTTGAGTGTCTGACATTCAATAAACTACCAAAAAACTGCGTGACTCTTCTTAAATTGTAGCACTGAACCTCGTATCTACGGCTGAATATCAGTGTTTGTTTGGTATTAGTTTTCTATATTTTAGAGTGATTTGTTATATCGTCTAGGTTACTACGGTTAACCAAGCACCGACACTGCAGGCTCGTCTACACTTCAAGCATGAGCTTTAGTGACAGTATTTTGGAGTAACTAATCACATGGCAGGGATCTTAGACACGGTTGACCAGCGCACTCAATTGGTTGGCGAAAACCGGCTTGAAATCTTAATGTTTCAATTATCGCGAGGGCAAACTTTTGCGATTAATGTGTTTAAGATTCAAGAAGTTCAACAGATGCCAAAACTGACGGTTATTCCCGATAGTCATCCTGCCGTGGTGGGTGTCACGCATACCCGTGGCCGTACCATTCCTGTGATCGATTTGAGTCGTGCCATCGGCATGCCTCCGTTAACAGATACCTCTAACTGTAACGTGATCATTGCTGAATATAATATGACTATTCAGGCTTTTATGGTTAAAAGCGTCGATCGTATTATTAACTTAAATTGGGGTGATATTTTGCCTCCGCCTAAAGGCGCTGGGCGCAATCATTACTTAACAGCCATCACTCGTGTCGATGGAAAGGTTGTGGAAGTGATTGATGTGGAAAAAGTTCTGCAGGAAATATCTCCTTATAACTCTGCACTTAGTGAAGGTACCCTGGATGATGATATCCACTCCCTATCGGATGGGTTGATGTTGCTATCTGTTGATGACTCCATGGTGGGCATTGCCCAAGTGGAAGATACCGCAAAGCAAATTGGTGTGGGTGTTTATAAGTGTCAAGATGGCGCCAAAGCGTTGCAGATGTTGCAAGGTTGGGCGAATAGTGGTGAGGACCTTTGCAAGAAGCTGGTATGTGTGGTTACGGATGCTGAAATGCCAGAAATGGATGGTTATATGCTAACGGCGGAAATTCGTAAGGATCCTCGATTATGCGATTTGCCTGTTATATTGCACACATCCTTAAGCGGTAGTTTCAACAAGGCCATGGTTGAAAAGGTGGGTTGTGATGACTTCTTGTCAAAGTTTGAACCCGACCAATTAGCCTCGACCTTGCAAAAGTGGGTAAAAAGCTACCGAGAGAAATACCCAGTCGATTGATAGTATCTATCCAGCAAAAATTCGTACCTATCTTGCGTAAATGCTACTCACAGCATGGATTGAATTCAGCTGCTAATCCATCGATGCGTTTTTTGTTCGCGCCCAAATCAGAATAACCCAAGCGTGAAGCCGACCGCATGTGAACTTCGGCGTTAGTGATAACGAATTCCACATCATCGACAAATCCCATTAAGCTCGATTCAAACTCTGCCCTGACGTAGCCGTTCTGTTCGGATACCACTTTGACATTATCTTTTGATTTAAGGATCGAGAGTAATTTGTTCTGCGCGTCGGCGCTGTTTCCTTTATAGGACCAAGGCGAAACTTTGTGGTCAGCCGACGTTTCGTAGCTGCTGACACAATTTGGGGAACTGGGGCAGGGCGCGAGCTTATTATCTTGAATACCAAGATTTTCTGGTGGGCTACCAGCACATGCTGATAAGCCAATCGTCAAGCACATTAGTGAAAGCTTTAAACTCTTTTGACCTCTGTCAATGGAACTCATCATAACCCCCGTAGTGAAATTCAAACCCTTGTATGAATTGATGTATGTCAGTTTTATTAAGCGGTCTGACAATAAACTGGAGCTTACACGATGTGGGGGTTAATAGCACATTGTTGAAGAGTTGTTTTAGTTTTGGAGAGAACGCGTTATGAAATTAGTAAAAAAAGTTTTGGCACCGGTAGCTGTATCAATGGTTGCAATGGGCGTTGGTCAGGCTATGGCCTATGAAGCTGGGGACATTGTTATTCGTGGCGGTTATGCGTCAGTAAATCCTGATTCAACTAGTGACGATGTGTTTCCTGATGTATTGGGCAGCAATAGAAAAGTCGAAGCGGATGACGGCTCAGCGCTAGGTATCAGCTTAACTTATATGCTTGATGCGAACCTAGGTATTGAGGTTCTAGCAGCAACACCATTTAAGCACGACATTCAGGGTGCAGGCGAACTATCTGGTGAAGATATTGGTGAAACCAAGCACCTACCACCTACTGTTAGCTTACAATACAACGTTGGCGTTAGTGACACTGTAAACGTGTATGCCGGTATTGGTATTAACTACACTGTGTTCTTTAGTGAAGATACTTCAGAACTGACTGATCTTTTAGGTGTTGATACCGACCTTGAGCTAGATGATTCTTGGGGCTTGGCATTCTCTGCAGGTGTTGATTATAAAATCGATGATAACTGGGGCGTGAACGCAGGCGTTTACATGATTGACATCGATTCAGAAGCGACTTTAGAAGCAGAAGGTGTTGGCACCGACAAATTCGACGTTGAAATCGATCCAATGGTTTATCGTTTAAACGTTGTTTATAAGCTGTAATCTCTTATAAAGAAGTTTTAAGGCCAGCCATTCGGTTGGCCTTTTTTATTTTTAGTGATAATTTGCTTAGCATGCCTGATCATGCTGACACCAACTTTCATACCGAAACTAGTTCTTCCTCTGTAACGCGCTCATTTATCGGCTTACCGTTAGCAGATGAATTAAGTCGTGCGATTTCATTTCGCGTCAAACCATTGCAACTTGCCCATAAAGCGCAACTCAATGACGGCAGTATTCGTTGGATTCCTCCAGAAAATTGGCATATTACCCTGGCGTTTTTGGGTGATCAGCCATTTAGTCTACTTGAGCAATTACACCAAGATTTAACGAAAGTCTGTGATAACACCTTTGCTTTTTCTGCAGACCTAATTTCTCTTGCCAAATTTCCAGACGCTAAGTCTCGTATTATTGCTGCGCTGGTTGAACCTTGTGATTCTCTATTAATGTTGCAAACGGCGGTCAGTGAATTGTGTGATCAGCGAGGCATTACCTTAGATCAGCGCAAGTTCAAGCCTCATATCACTTTGGCTCGTTTAAAGCGTGGTAGTGAGCAAGCGGATTTTGATTCTGTGCTCGATCAATCATGGCAGCAATCGGCAACATGGAATCGTGTAATGCTTTATGGGAGTCGTTTAACCCCTGGGGGGAGTGTTTACCAGTCGTTGAGCCAATTTGCCCTCTCTGTGCCTTCTAATTGACCATTTTGCCCCTGATTTGAGACGCTTCAACTGTTCACAGCGTCAACTTACTTGCTAGAATTCCAGCTCTTTAATTTGATGCCGAGAGCTAACCATGTCTGAACGTGTTCTGTATAAGGTAGAAGGGGATATTGCTTTTGTATCCCTGAATCGTCCCAAGAAATATAACGGGCTCGATATTGCCATGTTCGAAGCGCTGGTTAAAACCGCAAAGAAAATACGCAAAGACCGTTCTATTCGCGCTGTTATTTTGTCAGGTGAAGGTAAGAACTTTAGTTCGGGATTAGATATTGGCGACCTAAAAAAGAATCCCCTGTTAATCGGCAAGCTGTTGGTTAAACCTGGCGTGCGCTATACCAATTTAGTACAAGAAGCTGCTTGGTGTTGGCGTGAGCTTCCTGTTCCTGTGATCGCCATCATTCAAGGCAAGTGTTACGGCGGTGGTTTGCAAATTGCGCTTGGTGCAGATTTTCGTATCACCAAGCCAGATGCAGAGTTTTCAGTATTAGAAGTCAAATGGGGACTCATTCCTGATATGACCTGTAGTGTGACTTTTAGAGAAGTTATTTCAATTGATTTGGCGAAAGAGTTAGCAATGACTGGTCGACTCTTTTCGGGTGTCGAAGCCAAAGAAATGGGCATTGTTTCTTATGTGTCAGATGATCCCATGCCGGACGCACTCGCACTTGCCCAAGAAATTTCAGCTCGCTCTCCCGATGCAGTATCCGCTGCCAAGCAATTATTCAATAGTACCTGGGTGGCAGATGATAAAGAGGCATTGAATATCGAAACTAAAATTCAAAAGAAATTACTGGGTCGCTGGAATCAAATAGCCGCGGCGAGTAAAAATCTTATGGATAAGCCTTTGAAGTATCGTAAACGTAAATTTGGCTAATGGCCGGTTGCTTCGGGCTGCACTGGCAACTCAGTCCCAGCATGAGGGCTAGAGGTTGGCTGGGACACTCTTGCTTTCTTTTTGCGTTTCAGTTTCATAACAACACCAAGCACACCGAGTAAGAATGTAATTACCAGTACTACGACAACGATAATGTCACGCTGCTCTCTGTCCATAAACGCGCGAAGAAAATTCCATTTGTGCAAGATCGAGAATGATAAACCTTCATAGCGTTGCGAATCTACCAAGTGATCTACCAGAATACCTGTTCGAGGGTCTACAAAGATACGATCGTCTCTTTGGGTATCTGCAGTGATTTTCCATACCGGTAGACGCTTGTTCCTAAAGTCATATTCAGGTCCAAAACGCGTAATACGCTCTATGGTTGTAGAATGGTTTTCAGGTAGTGCCAAATAATTGAGTACAAGATGGTTAGCAAGTTGAGAATCATTTAATTCGGGGGTGGAGTCGTTGCTAACCGGAATGTAGATAGCGCTTTTCTCTTTGCTTACACCATCGAATCGTTGATTTCTGATTTTTTGTGGTGAGTGATGTTGATGAGCACTATGATCTGCTGACTTTGAAGATTTTTCTCTAGCAAGACTAGTTCTAAAGTACAGCCTTTCATCGTGGCTAATGAGTGAAAAGCTATTTAGTGATTGACCTGAGATGGTATCAATATCGATATTAAAATTGTTGGGGATATTTTGTAAAGCAATGGGTTTTCCGAGCCTCATGCCTCGTAAATTTTCACCATACTCGTGTTGAATCAGGTGATAAATACCGCTAATAGAAAAGCCAAGTAATGGTAAAAACACTATCCAAGCGGTTACTCGGTGCCAACGTCGGGCACCGCTGTCAAAACGCTTGCGTTTAATACCCTGCATCATTACTAAACCCATCAGTAATAATGCAGTTAGAGCTAATAATAGAAGGCTAAGAATAGCGACTCGTAGCAGCGAGTATTCATTAAGCCAGGACCATGTGTGTAAAGCTTGAAAAACTGATTGTAGAGACCGTTTCCAGTCGTTATTTAAGCTCGCTAATGCATTAGTTTCGGTATAAACGTAGGCTGATAGGTTCTCATCGCTAGCAAATGTTACTTTATAAACGGGAATTAAGCGGTTTACCCATGGGTAGGTTTCACTAAACTCAGTGATAAATTCTATTGATTTAATGTCAGTGTCTAAGCCCGTGTAGTAACGGGCCAGCCAAGCGGCTTGCTCTTTATCGTAATCAACAAGCTCATTTAAGGTATCAAGCGAAAAATAACGTCTTGGCTGCGTTTCACTAGTCGTTATCTGTAGTAACGGGCCCCCTTGTGAAGGGACCACTTTAGTGATAATTGCCTGGTCAATTCCACTTGCCTTGATAGCTTGTGGTACAGCAGCGACTTGGTTTTTATCAACAACCATAGAGGGCGGCATAAATCTTGTTGATTGTGGGCCGGTCCATACCATAATGGGGTGAGTTAAGGCTGAGATGACAAAGGTGAACAGTGCTATTGCACCCAGCCATGCCAGTGATTGATGTCCTTGACGAGCCCATTTAATCAACGTGTGTTTTGCCATTAGAAACGCGCCTTAAATCCTGCATAAAGTGTTCTTGGTAAACCTGGTCGGTAGCTAATATTGTCATTGCCAACTTGGTTGGAGGTATAGGTCGAATAAAGTTCATCGGTAAGGTTTTGAACTCGACCATAGATTTCAATATTGTCCGTTGCGTTGTAGGCGACACGTAAATTATATAGATCATGCCCATCGTAAGATTGAGTATTAGTTTCATCGGTGAAGTACTCGCCGAGGTGTTCCCATTCTAATTCCAGGGTGAGACCTTCTACCGCTAGCGGTCGGTAGCTGATGGCAACATTACCCATGTCTTCCGGCGCTTTACCGACATCATTACCGCTAACATCAATATTTTGTGATGGGAAACAGCAGGTATAACTAAACTTCTCGTAGGTTTGCTTAGTGCGCGCATAGGCAATGGCGTAGGCAAATTCTTCTGTTAATTCACCATTAAAACTAAACTCGATACCCTGATGCTCCGTTTCTCCAGCATTAAATACGTTGCGTTCGAATCCATTGATGACAGTGACTATGTCATCTTCGATCTGCATGTGGTACACAGCGATTTCGTAGTTGAATAATGGCGATACTCTGCCGCGAATTCCAATTTCAAAGCTGTCCGCTTTAATGGGATTTAGTTCATCCGAGTTTTGTGTGGATCCTGAGCGAAATAAGGTGCTGACAGATGGAATCGTAAAAGCATGGCGATAATTAAAATAAGATTCGTATCGATCATTAAATTGATATACCAAGCCTACTTTAGGGCTGACTTGATCAAATTCAACGGTCTGATCGTCTGGTCTTAAGTGTGTTGTTGGTCGACCAAGTTGGGGAATAAATATGGACTCTGGATCATCACTATTTAATTGATCTTCATATTTCACCCGAAAGTAATCGTAGCGAATGCCTAAGGTGGTGATGAGTTTATCTTGCCAGCGGTTTTCGTATTGAATGTAAGGCGAAAGAGAGGTTTGTTCTGCCTCAAAATCATAGTTTTTGTTTCCCAAACCCTCGTAAGAAACATAGATATCTTCGTCTAACGTATGGCTTACCGCTTCTTCTTCAAAGGTCGATGGAGAATAATCCACATCGAAACCCACGATGAATTCATTCTCATCGTTAATGTTGTAGCGGTATTTGCTTAGCATGCCGAAAGATTCAAAGTAATATTCTCTCACGTTAGGATCATAGGTAACCATCCATGAGGGAGACATTGTCATCGTGTTATGGCGATAAAAAGGAATCACACTAAACGAGGCATTCTGGGTTTCGAATATTAATTCAGACGAAAGGCGTAAAGCTTCAACTTCTCGGGAGCCAATATCGCCATGAAAACGATTCTTCTTAGTATTGTTTTTGTAGTCATCTTCCTCTAAGGAAGAAACGCCACTCTGATTGACTTCTGTATAACTGAGAAGGGTTTTTGCAGAAAACTGGTCATTGTGGTAATCCCACCTGCTGGTAAGCGAAGCTCTGTCATACTCAGATTCATCGCGATAACCTTCGTTGTCTGTGACGTTGAGTGACACATTCACACCGTGGTTCTCGAAAGAATCACCACCACTGACCAATACTCTTTTCCAGCCATATGAGCCGGCCTCTATATTGAGCAGATAGCTACGTTCTTCTGGTGGCGCGACTGTTAATGAATTAATCATGCCGCCAATAGCGTCACTGCCATAGAGTGCAGAGCCGGGACCCTTAACCACCTCGATGTTGCCACTTTGAGGGATATTTACTTCATAGAGCGCATTATGGTTAAAGAAACCTGTGGGCCGTACCGGTACGCCATCTTCTAGATACAGATAAACGCCTCTAGTGGTGATTGGTTGTCTTATAGCGGTCATATGACCTTCACCGCCTAGGTTGTTGACATGAACACCAGATACCCGATTAAGGATTTCACTAGGATGAGAAGGTGAAACAGCTTGTATAGCTGCTTCGTCGATTAGGGTGACTGATTCAGCAATATCGCTTTTAGGCTTTTCTTCTCGAGTGGCGGTCACAACCATGGTATCGGTGTGTGCATACGGAAAGGATTCTTCTTCTGCCCATGAAGGAAGCGTAATGAGTGCCAGAAGGCCGAATATCAAACTATTTCTTGCGTACATGTTTAAGTACATCATTGCCCCAAAATACATCTATAAAATTCGGGGGTGGATGTTATCTAAAAGGCAGCTTTTCTAGAATGCGACAAATCGTCGCAGGTCAATGCCTTAATGACAAAGCTTAGTGAAAGTCTCTCGACTTGGTTTCAATTTCTCCTAGTAAATGTGTGAGATCTTCCAAATGCCCCGCGACCACATGTACAACTGATGTTTCTCTTTCAATAACCCCTTTGACCTTTAATAGTTTTGCTTGCAAGAGTATGGCCCTATGGCGAGCCACTAAATCCCGCCACACAATGATATTGCTATTACCAGTTTCATCTTCCAACGTTAAGAACAAAACACCGGCTGCGGATCCAGGTCGTTGGCGGCCGGTTACAATACCGGCAATTTTAACGAAGCGTTTGTGACCCAAGGAAAACAGGTCTTCATGACGCTTACAGCCTTTAAGGGCAGGGTGGCTTCTTAGAATAGCCATGGGGTGTTTTTTAAGGGTTAACCCGGTGCTGCGGTAGTCTTCCACTAAGGTTTGAGCCTCTGTTGGTTCACTCAGCGCTACAGTGGTATCGACCTGGTGGTGGTTTTTTAATAATGGTGATTCTGGCTGAATGCCTTGTACTTGCCAGCGGGCTTGATGGCGATGACCGGTAATAGATGCCAAGGCATCGGCATGGGCTAGGGCATCTAAATCGTGTTTATTAAGTTGGGCGCGATATTTTAAATCTGCTAAGTCGCGAAATGGTTGTCGTTGTCGGGCGCTTATCAAGCGCTCTGCTGCTTGGTGAGATAAGCCTTTGATTAGTCTTAATCCTAAGCGTATTGCAGGTTGCTTTGATAGGTCTGGTTCAGGCGTCTTAAATGACGCTTCTAAGGTATGGTCCCAATCGCTAAATTGAATATCAATGGCAAATATTTCAACCTGATGGCATTTAATATCTTGAATTAATTGTGATGATGAATAAAAGCCCATGGGCTGGCTGTTGAGTAAGCCACAGCAAAAAGCTGCTGGTTCATGGCACTTTAGCCAGGCTGATACATAAACCAATAGAGCAAAGCTAGAGGCGTGGGACTCAGGAAATCCATACTCACCAAAGCCATTAATCTGTTCAATAATGCGATTAGCAAAGGCGAGGGTGTAGCCTCTTTCTAAAAATCCTTGGGCTAGTTTATCTTGATACTTTCTCAGCTCACCCTTTTTTTTCCAGCTGGCCATAGCGCGGCGTAATTGATCCGCTTCGCCAGCACTAAAGCCAGCGGCAACCATGGCTAGTTGAATCACTTGTTCCTGAAAAATTGGCACGCCTAAGGTGCGCTCTAATACGGCTTTAATTTCATCACTACCATAGTTGGGTTGCTCTATACCTCCACGCCTTTTTAGATAGGGGTGAACCATATTCCCTTGAATAGGCCCTGGGCGTACGATCGCTACTTCAATCACTAAGTCATAAAAACACTTAGGTTTTAAGCGTGGTAGCATTGCCATTTGCGCCCGTGATTCCACTTGAAAAACGCCTACGCTATCGCCTTTTTGTAGCATCCGGTAAGTCTCTGGATCTTCTTGGGGCAACGTAGACATTTGCCAGTGGTGTCCACGTAAAGTGGCTATTAAGGCAAAGCTTTTACGAATTGCTGATAACATTCCCAATGCCAATACATCAATTTTTAGAAGGCCTAGTGCTTCGATATCATCTTTATCCCACTGCACAATAGTGCGATCTTTCATAGCCGCATTTTCGATGGGAACCATTTGATCTAAAGGGCCACTAGAAATAGTAAAGCCACCCACATGCTGTGAAAGGTGCCTTGGAAATCCCAATATCTGATTTACCAGATAACGAAATTGCTGAATGGACGGGTTATTAATATCAATTCCCAATTCTTTTAGTCGTTGTGGAAATTCATCGCGCTTATCCCACCAAGCAATGGATTGGCTTAATTGCTCGATTAAGGACATATCAAAACCTAAAGCTTTACCAATATCCTTTACCGCGCTTTTTATACGATAAGTAACCACCGTAGCAGCAATGGCTGCTCGCTGGCGACCATATTTTCGATAGATAAACTGAATCACTTCTTCACGACGTTCATGCTCAAAATCAACATCGATATCCGGTGGCTCATCCCGCTCTTTGGAAATAAAACGTTCGAACAATAGGTGGCTCTTAGCGGGATCCATTTCAGTAATAAACAAACAGAAGCACACTACTGAATTAGCAGCGGAACCTCTGCCTTGGCAAAGGATGTTTTCACTCCTCGCAAATCGAACAATATCGTAGACCGTTAAGAAATAATATTCATAGGCGAGTTCTTGAATGAGCTGTAATTCTTTTTCAATCAAGTCGCGAATAGACTGAGTTTCACCATCAGGCCAACGTTGTTTTACTCCATCCTCCACTAATTGGCGTAAGTAAGCAGTAGCGGTTAATCCGGGTGGTACTAATTCTTTAGGGTATTCATAACGAAGCTCATCTAATGAAAAATGACACTGCTCTGCAATAATCAGAGTCGCTTCCAATTGGCTTGGATGATGAAGGTTTTTTAGAGCACTAATACCTCGCAAATAGCGTTCACTGTTCGCGTGTAGATTAAAACCACTACTATGAATATTGGTGTTCAATCGCGTTGCGGTGAGAGCATCTTGCAATGGCTTACGTTCTTTGCAATGCATATGCACATTGCCACAGGCAACTGTGGGCAATTGCAGTTCATGAGCTAGGTGCTCGCGACATGCCATTAGATCTTCTTCGTTACCATTTAAGTGATGCTCAATAGCAATCCAGCAAGGTGAAGGCATTGATTCAAGAAACTGGTTACGTTCAGGGCTGTTATGGAGGCATTGTTGATGGTTAGGCAACCAAAGAATGATGCATTCCGTTAGACTGTTAGTAAGGTCTTTGAGTGATAACTCATATTGGCCTTTATCACTACGTCGACGGGCACGACTAATAAATGCGGACAGTTGCCCATAAGCAAACCGATGGCGAGCTAAAGCAATAAATTGGAAACCTTCTTTGGTAGTAAATTCACTACCAATAATGAGTTTTAGCTGATGCTCTTTTGCGGCGACATGGGCGCGCACAACACCCGCTAATGAGCATTCGTCCGTTACGGCTAGTGCGCTATAGCCAAGACGTGCGGCTTCAATGGCAAGTTCTTCCGGGTGTGAAGCGCCGCGAAGAAAACTAAAGTTGCTATAGCAGTGAAGTTCTGCGTAGGCCATGGTTTTAATCAATCAAAGTCATTAACTAAATAAACCATGCAAGAACCAATATTGATCTTGAGCTGTTTTGGCTTGGCTTTGCTGTAGATCTTTATAAATCCAAAGCAACGAGCCATTAGGGTGTAACGCCACATAATAATCCCGTTGAATGGGGGCGTGATCCCACCAGCCAGTTTCAATTCTTTCAGGGCCTTTTAACAGTTGTAAGCGTTCGCCATAAACAGGTACGCCTTTTTTATGGCGTAATGCCTGTGGCTGATTAAGTAACCATAAGGGGCGCTTGTTATTTGGATGTTCAAACGTCTTTCCTTCGCCAGGGATGCTCATTTTCCATGCCTTTTCTGGGCGGTGGTCTTCGGCAATGGTTAATCCATGAACCCGACCTTTACCAAGTCGTGCGCGCAGTGTATCCACCAGTTGGTATTGATCTTTAGCGGTGATTGCATAGCGGTCAAATAAATCTTGGTTTTGTGCTTTTAGTGGCGCAAACCAATCAGCGCTAATACGCACCCCAATGACCGGTTGAGTCAGCTGTATCTTTTCCAGCTGATGCTGAATTAAGGTCATAATATGTTGTGCGCAGTAGTGAGGCTGTGTGAGTTGGATTACTAACGACTGGCTTTGTTCAAAGCGCTCATAAAGTGTTAGCACTAAACTACGTACACATAATTGCCGGGCTAACAAGTAATGCTGTAAATAATTTGTTAATCGTTTGGTAGGGAATAACAGGGCTTCGCTATGGCTAAGCTCTTCTACAAAATCGATACGGCGATCAAACTTTGGTGGTAGTTTAAATGGCGATAATCCTAGAGTCTGTTGTCCGTTTAATTGTTCTAAGTAATTTACAAAGGCTTTTCCAAAACGTTTACTTAATGCATCATTTGGCAGTGAAAATAAATCTCCCAGCGTTGTAAAGCCCATACTTTTAAGCCGCTCGATGGTATCGATTTCAACAGCCAAAAAATCCAACGAACACTGCTGTAAATGATCACCGCTATAGCTAATGCCTTGAATATTCGATTGCGGTTGTGCTTTTGCTAATAACATGGCTCCAGCAGCACTTTTAAAATACGCCACATAAGCAAAGTAGGGTGATTGTGATAGGGCATCACAAAGCTTAGCATTGAGTGCCTCTAATCCTTTAAATAGTCGTAAGCTACTTTCAATTTCGATTAATACTTGATTCGGTGTTTGAATCGATACTGTAGGCGTAAAGCCATAGCCTAAGGTAGCGATATGTTCCAGCCCTTGCTGCTCTAACCCTGGGTGACGCTGCTTAACTTGTAAACCTTGAATTAAACTATGAGCAGTGGGAATGCTAGTGCCTATTTTAATACCGCAGTCTTGAGCTGAATGATTGGCGTACGCCACGTAACGGCGATTGCGATTAACGTCTTCAATGACCAATGGGGTTTGTTGGTGGGCGTGTTGAAAAACCTCCAGAGGCAATAAGGGTAGGTGTATACAGGCCCAAAGCATAACAAGGTCTTAGTGGGGTAGACGTTGGTTAGATGATGTCGGGCTTTGAAAGGCGGGATGAACAAGTGTGTCATCGGCTTTAGCAGTGGCCCTTGATGATGCGACATCAGTATCGATATTTGATGCAGCCTGACGCGTTTCAGCAGTGTTAGTTTTTAGCTGTGTTACTGTTTGTTTGATGGCGTCTGCTGATGTCGTTAAAGCGGTTGCACACTCGTGGGTTAATGACGCCATGCAATCTGGCAGAGGTAGCTTTAACCAATCGCTAGTCCAGCTTCCGCGACGTTTTAAAATACGTAATGAAAGCTGTTGCTGCATTGATAACGGTGATCCTAACTCAATGCGTAGCGGTGCAGGTGATGGTTGTTGCGCGCATTGTTCATGGCGCATTAACACGCATAGACTATCGCCTTTTTGCGCGGCAATATGTAAACGTTTCAATTGTTGCGGTAAGGGATTTTTAGGCCAGCCTAAAACAGCACTGCAACTACCAGACTGCAAACATTCTTCCATAGCCCATAGGGCTTGCTTTTCCGATTGAGGTTTAATGATGAGCACTTGCTCAATATTGACCCCCGCATTGATTAATCCAGGCGCATAAGGCAACCAAGGAGGAGAAACCCAAGCTAGCCAGCGTCCTTGCTGACTAAGCTGGGCCATAGCGGGGGAGAGAAGCGGTATTTCGCCCACGCCCCAACGTGGGCAAAGTAATTCCATCAAACCCTGTACAGGCCAACCACCACTGGGTAATTCCCTATCTAGTAACTCAAAACCGCTGGCAATAGTGCTAGCGGTTTGCTGCGCACATTGCTGAGTTTGCAATGTATCGCTAGCACGCCAAATTTGTGGGTTTTCCAGCAAATTGCCTAAGCCTTTGTTAGCGGTTGTCTTGGGGTTCATAGTGGTGTTTCGTATAACCTTTAAATTAAAGAATACTGTAATTATATACAGTATTTTGGGGCGGGCAAGCGGCTTCGATTATTATTTTACGAAGGTTATTAGTTCCGCGTTTGGGCGGTTTGGTTTACGATATAAGAATCAATGAATTACGAGAATTTAGTATGGCAACATTAACTTTTCATGGGGCTGCACAGGAAGTCACAGGGTCGTGTCATCTGCTTGAAGTGAACGGCTGTCGAGTATTGTTGGACTGCGGTATGCACCAAGGGGGCAAAAGTTCAGAAAAGCGTAACGCAGAACCGTTTCCTTTCAATGTTAATAATATCGATGCAGTTGTGCTTTCCCATGGCCATTTGGATCATTCCGGTCTTTTGCCAAAGCTTTATAAAGATGGTTACAAAGGTCCACTCTATTGCACAGAAGCTACGGCAAATTTGTTGGCAGTGATGCTCGAAGATTCTGCCAACTTGCATATGCGTGATGTGGAATGGGAAAACAAGCGTCGTGTGCGTGCCGGAAAAAAACCTTTAGAGCCCCTCTATGATTTGACTGATGTGTTGAATGTGCTTGAGCATAGCCATGGCGTTGCTTATGGGGAAAAAGTTATCGTCGCTGATGGTATTGAAGTCTGCTTCCATGATGCTGGCCACATTATTGGTTCGGCCATCGTTGCCTTGGAATTTGCAGAAAATGGAGAGAGCAAAAAAGTGGTTTTCTCTGGCGACCTCGGTAATCCGGATGCAGTTTTAATGCACGATCCGGCGTTATTTAAGCAGGCTGATGTGGTGTTAATGGAAGGCACCTATGGCGACCGCGATCACCGTTCACTAGAAAACACCCTGGAAGAACTCAACGAGATTTTACAACAAGCTTATGAGGATGAAGGTAATGTCATTATACCGTCGTTCGCTGTTGGGCGAACTCAGGAGATGTTGTATCACTTGGCGTTGCTGTATACGCAGGGGCGTTTAAAGCAGCAAAAGATTTTTTTAGATAGTCCCATGGGAATTGAAGTCACTGAATTATACGATGATTATATCGAGCTGCTAGATCGAAAAGATTTACTCAAACTATCTCCCAGCAATGGTGATACCTTTAAAGGCTTTTTGCCTTCACTGACGTTAACGCCCACCACCGAAGAATCTATGAGCATTAACCGTATTAAAAGTGGCGCCGTTATTATTGCCGGAAGTGGTATGTGCAATGGTGGGCGAGTACGGCATCACTTAAAGCACAATATTTGGCGTTCCGAATGTCATGTGGTTTTTCCTGGGTTTCAGGCCGGGGGAACCTTGGGACGTTTAATCGTGGATGGGGCTCGGCATATTAAAATGTTTGGTAACTTGTTCGCAGTAAAAGCGCAGATTCATACATTGGGTGGTTTTTCTGCTCATGCGGGGCAAAGTCAGCTATTGGATTGGGCTGGGAATTTTACTAATCATCCACGCTTTTACTTAGTTCATGGTGAGGCGGAAGCATTAAAGGTATTGCAGAAGACGCTCAGTGAAAAGCTTGGCCTTCAGGCAGATATTCCTACCGAAGGCGCGGTTACGACTATTTGATGTTTCAAAAAGCCGGGGCTAGAAAAGCCTGACTAAAAGCAGACTTTTCGGCCTTTCTCTTTAGCACGGCTGTCGCATTCACGGCGTATATTGTCACAGGTGATAGCAGCGCCTGGGGACATGGAATCCCGATTTTCACAGTCGCTGTATGCATCCTGAAGCTCACTTTGGCTGTAGTCCGCATAGGGGCCACCGCCACAGGCGAATAATGTGATGGCTGCTGTAAAAATAAGCAGTGATTTCATTGATTTAGCGGTCATGTTTTTCTCCTTCCTAGGAAGTATAGAAAAAACTACTGAATTTAAAATACCAATTTAATACCATGCATCCGAAGATAAAAGGTTGGGGGCTAAAATGTCTTTTTCTGTGTCTGCGCTATCTATTTCTGCATTGTACCGCTTTCCCGTTAAGTCTATGGGCGGGCAATCATTAGCAAGTGCGCAGATTGATCGCTTTGGTATTCAGTATGACCGACGTTGGATGTTGGTGGACGATAGAGGTAAGTTCATCACTCAAAGGCAGTGCGCCGACATGGTGCGTTTTTCTGTTGATATTAAGAGCGATGGCCTCACGTTAACTTATCAACCGCTTCAAGGCGAAGCGATAAGCCAACAGGTTGGTTTAGCCTGTTTTAACGAAAGTCATGCCGCTGATGTGCTGGTTTGGCGTGATACCTGTCGAGCTCTAGTGGCAAGTGACGATTTGAACGCTTGGATATCAGACTGTTTGCAGCGTGCTTGTCGTTTAGTCTATATGCCAGATTCTACTAAACGTAGAGTTGATGAAACCTATGCTAAAGCCGGTGAAACAGTGAGCTTTGCCGATGGTTTTCCATTGTTACTCACTACCGATGCGTCTTTGGCAGCTTTTAATCAAACCTTATCTTCTCCCATCGAAATGCTACGCTTTCGCCCCAATATAGTGGTGGCCGGAGCGGAAGCTTGGGCTGAAGATCAGTGGCGAGCCATTAAAATAGGTGAGCTTGTTTTTGAGGTGGTTAAGCCTTGTTCTCGCTGTGTTATCCCAACGATTAATCGCGACACTATTAAAAAAGAACCAGAGGTTTTTCAGGCTTTACGAAAATATCGACAGCGCGATGGCGAAGTCTATTTTGGGCAAAACTTATTGCCCCAGGGACAAGGTAAAATCAAAGTAGGAGATAAGGTGGAGCTGGTTCCTTAGAACAGCTCAATATCGTCTTCGCTATCATCACTGGCTACATCCAGCAGATCGAATTCGTGACGATAAAGTTCAAGAGCTTCTTTAATAGTGGCGCCTTTCATAATCAGATCAAACATTAAGCGCTCGCATTCCATGGTGTAATTGGTGCGAATTTCTTGCTGAATTTTACTCCACTCTTCGGGGTTGTATACGCGGTTTTGATCCGCAATGACATCACCTAGGTGGGTGAGGCTTTCATTTACATGAGCTAGCTTTTGGCTGAGTCGATCATAAAATTGAAAGGCCACAACAGCATGATTCATCTTCGACAAAATGGAACTGGCTTTCGACATCATATCCATTTTTGATTGATCTAATGCATCTGAGCTTTCTGCTTCTTGTAGGGTTTTAACAAGTGATTGGGCATCATTAGCAATGTCAGTAAAGCTTTCGGTAAGTACATCTACGGATTTTGAGCTGTCGTTTAGAGATGTTTCTACTTGGGCCATGGCAAGACAAAGCATTGAAACCGTTTCTCTAACTTGGCTCCAATTTAAGTCTGGGTTTGCGGCGGTAGATCCGGGGTTTGTAAGTGGCGTGGGCACGAACTCACTCCTACAGCGTTTGAAATTCGTAATAACAAAGGGGTTCTTAATAACTGGTCTTAACTACCCCAAAGGATGCATTTTATAAGCATAGAACAGAATAGACCCTGGACGGGAAAAAAACTGAGAAACTTTGTGAATTGTCGCAGAGCTGTTTAAGATTGGCTAACCCCCTGAAATTATTTGAAATTGTTCAAGAATTTGAACTCAATTTAAGAACTATTAGATAAAGCTGCTATATTGATGGGAATAGCTATAGCTGAATGCGCTGAATTGAGGAAACCCTATGGCGGTTGATTACTATTTCCAAATCGATGACATCGAGCTTCATTATGAGGTGAAGTTTGAGCGCGATTATGATTTTTCAGAAAACCGTGATCATTTACCGGAATGGACTCAGCTTGGTCATCATCAATGTAGCAATTGTCCACTAACGGCAAAAAATTGTAGTCATTGTCCAGCGGCGGTGGACTTGTGTGATGTGGTGTCTGATTTTCAACGTTTGCCAGCAATCCAAGAAGCTAAAATACGCGTGGTAACGCCAGAGCGTGAATACGTTAAACAGGCAACCTTGGAAGAAGGCGTTCGTTCTTTAATGGGATTAATTATGGCAACAAGCGCCTGCCCAATTCTTTCCCATTTAAAACCTAATGCTCGATATCATTTGCCGTTTGCTTCGCAAGAAGAATTTATTACCCGTTCAACGGCGATGTATTTGTTGGCTCAGTATTTTCAGTATCGGGAAGGTAAGCACCCAGACTGGGAATTGCAGGGTATGATCAAGCTGAACCAAGAACTCCAGATTTTAAACCAAGCTTTTTGGCAGCGAGTTCATGATGCCTGCGAGAATGATTCTAACTTGAAAGCTTTGTTAAGCTTCTTCAATTTATCTTCAAGTGTGTCTTATTCTTTGGAAGCGCAGCTACAACAAATACGACCGTTAATGGCCGATGACAACCAATCTCCCGCATTAGAAGAAAATCTAAAGCGGGGCAATTTCTTTTAGCGTATTACTTATTAAACACTCTTACCGCTAGCACATCGCATTTAGCATGGTGTAGCACTGCGTTTGCAGTTGATCCGAGCAGTAGTGATAGTCCGTGACGACCATGGCTGCCAAGTACAATCAAATCCACAGATTCTTTTTCTGCGACACGAATAATTTCTTTTTCGGTAATGCCTACTTCTAGAAAGCGTTGAGGTACGACTACTTTGAGCTCTTCGCTTAAAGCCGAGAGTTTCTCTTCAGCTTGTTTTTCTAACTCCTTGTGAAGATCACCCAGATCAACCGGAAACTCACCGCCATAGGCGATAGAAATGGGTTCCAGCACATGAATAATGCTAAGTTTGCATTCATTGCTTTGCTGTAGCGCTTGAGCGCGTTGCACCACAGCTTCTGATTCTGGGCTGAAGTCGGTCGCTAGCAGGATATGTTGATACTGAGCCATGCTTTGATCTCTCTATAATGACTGTCCTTTTGGGTTAGCTTATACAATAATGGCCGGCCATTAATTTGCAAGTTCCACTGGTAGGGCTATTGAGCCTTATCAATAAAACAGCGCGTAATCGTTTGATGAGTTCACTATGGTTTATCTATTAATCTTCTTTGCCATTTTTCTAGTGATAGGACCTGTATTATGGCTGCGGCCGAGTAAAGGCGAGCAGGCGCTGGCTGCGTTGCGGCAAGCCGCCATTCAAACAGGGGCGCAAATTCAGCCAATGAATATTCGCGAGGATGCGGTTTATAGTGGCATTTTACAGCGTAATCCGCATTTAGGTGATCACAAGTGGATCCGCTATCAATGGATGGCAGGTCCTAATGAGAAGGGGCCAGCGCTTAAGGACACTTGGATTCAACGCAAGGACCCAGAGGAGGGTTTGGTGTGGGAGCCCCGTAGTGTGCATACGGAAGAGGATGCTTTGGTGGCAGCGGTACTAGAATCTTGGCGAACTAATCAGGATGTACGTTTTTTAGCGTTGGAATTGGGGCCGCGTAATGTATGTTTGGTTTGGAACGAAAAAGGCAGCCCACAAGAAGTGGCTGCCTTTGGTGAAAGTATTAAACAATTGCTAAAAGTTAACTAGTGGATTCCATATCATCGGCAATGCCCGATAGTTCACTAATGATTTGTTTACCAAACTTGGTGATCAAATAGGGCACCGTTTTCTCGTTGTAATTAAGAAACGATTTTTCTAAAAATAGCCACTTGGTTTTCACGTCACTGATGCGGCTAGCATAGGGTGAGTTCACCGGAATGTTGGCTTTCAGTTTTTCTAAATCATTAGAAAAACGCGCTGCTAGCTGATCGAGTGTTTCCACATTTTCTTGATCTGTTCGTGGGGTATAGCCAAATTGAGAGGCGCTCACCTCGATGTATTTTGCATACATTCTTTGCATCAGTAGAGTTTGATCGCGCAACGCGATAACCAGCGGGGGAACTTTATAAGAACCGGTACTGGCAATAGCTGTATAGCCCTGCTTAAGGGATTTGAGCATGGCATCATTCGCGCTTAAATAAGCATCGATAACCGAGAAATCTGCAAAGCCGCCATTTCTGATCGAGGACAGGGCGGTATTTAGGTTTTGTAAGTAAAGCTGACTATTGTCTTTGATGGCTTGAGCTTCAGGGGCTAGTGTGTAGCGGTTTAATGCTGCTTCTGATTCAGAAAGTGCATTTCTAAGATCGTCCAATTTGCTAGTAATCGAAAGATAGTATTTTTTGTTGCCTTCACTGCCTTGAAAGCGGTGGAACTGGCTAGCCACTTCCAATAAATCTAATTGCACGTTGTGCAGATGGCGCAGATCTTTAGCGGTATCGTTGCTATGGGCTAATCCTGCGACGCAAAGTAGCAGACTGAGCAAAGTGATTCGCAAACCGTGGGTTACCATGATTTCCCCCGAGAGTTGTTTTTCGATGCATAAACATCATGAATATATAGCGATTTATAAAAAATATAGACCCTGGTTGGAGCGATGGGAAAAAAAACTGCACAAATCAACATCGCTAAAGCAAGATGGGTAATTGAACAAATCCAAGGGGTTGACGGTCAGAGTTTATGTTTACCTTGGTTATTGGGCTTAACTTATTGATTTTTAGGGATTAATTTCCTTTATTGTGTAAGGTGAACAAGAAAAAAAATAAAAAATTCTTGGCGTTATTGGAAAAAATAACCTAGAAAGCAAACTTATTAGGGTGACTAACTTTCAGCGGTTGTTCCGCTAACCAGATAATAATTGTGTGAATAGTGGGCTTGACCCAATGCCTTGTTATCTCTTATAAATTTCGCCCTTTCGAGACCGAAACCGGCAAAACCTGAATTTAAGAGCGCCTGAGTAGAGCAAACTATATGGGAAAATCTCTGGTAATAGTGGAATCACCAGCCAAAGCCAAGACTATTAATAAGTACCTTGGTAAGGACTATGTGGTGAAATCCAGTGTGGGGCATGTGAGAGACTTGCCCACAAGTGGCGGTGCCAAAAGCACAGTCGACCCCAAGGAGCGGGCAAAGCAGGCAGCGATTACGCGAAAAATGGCCCCTGAAGAAAAGGCGGCTTATAAAAAGGAAAAAGCTCAGAAAGCGCTGATTGCGCGGATGGGTATTGATCCTGAGAATGGCTGGAATCCGCGCTATCAAGTACTACCTGATAAGGAAAAGGTGGTCAGTGAGCTGCAACGTTTGGCGAAAGACGCTGACGAAATCTATCTCGCAACGGATTTGGACCGCGAAGGAGAGGCTATTGCCTGGCACTTGCGTGAAGTCATTGGTGGTGATGACGATCGTTTCAAGCGGGTTGTATTCAATGAGATCACTAAATCTGCCATCCAGGAGGCCTTTGCAGACCCAGGGCGCCTCGATATCGACCGTGTTAATGCTCAGCAAGCCCGTCGCTTTCTAGACCGTGTGGTGGGTTATATGGTGTCCCCATTGTTGTGGGCGAAAATCGCACGGGGACTTTCTGCAGGCCGAGTTCAATCGGTGGCAGTCAAATTAATTGTGGAAAGAGAGCGTGAAATTCGTGCTTTCAATCCTGAAGAATACTGGGAAGTGTTTGCTGATACTCAAACCGCTAAGCAAGAAGCGCTGCGGTTGCAAGTCCTCAAGCAGAAGGGTGAAGAGTTTCGTCCTACCAATAAAGCCGATACTGATGCTGCGCTAGCGGCTTTGCAAAAAGCCACCTATGAGGTAGCCAAGCGGGAAGATAAGCCCACCAAATCTCGACCAGCCGCACCTTTTATAACTTCGACATTGCAGCAGGCAGCAAGTACCCGTTTAGGGTTCAGTGTTAAGCGCACCATGATGTTGGCCCAGCGTTTATACGAAGCGGGTTACATCACCTATATGCGTACCGACTCCACCAACTTAAGTAATGATGCAGTGGCAAGTTGTCGGGATTATATTCAAGAACATTACGGTGATAAGTATCTTCCGGCTAAAGCGCCGCAATACAGCAGCAAAGAAGGAGCGCAAGAAGCGCATGAGGCGATTCGCCCTTCAGACGTGAACGTATTAGCGGATCAATTAAAAGGTGTTGATAAAGACGCTTTAAAAATCTATGACCTAATTTGGCGGCGATTTGTTGCTTGCCAAATGCCTCCGGCTGAATACTTAAGCACTAGCTTAACCATACAAGCCGGTGAGTATGAGTTAAAGACTCGCGGCCGTATTTTAAAATTTAAAGGTCACTTGGCGGCGAACATGCCGGGTGCTAAAAAGTCGGAAGAAGACGTTGAGCTACCAGATGTGCAAGTGGGTGACACATTAGGGTTGCTGAAGCTAGATCCAAGTCAGCACTTTACCAAACCACCAGCACGTTTCACGGAAGCATCATTGGTTCGTGAACTTGAAAAGCGCGGTATTGGTCGACCTTCTACGTATGCATCCATTATTTCGACGATCCAAGATCGTGGCTATGCAAAAGTTGATAACCGCCGTTTTTATGCAGAGAAAATGGGCGATATTGTCACGGATCGCTTAAACGAAAACTTTAACGATCTCATGAATTACAGCTTCACTGCGAACATGGAAGAGCAGCTGGATGAAATTGCGGAAGGTGATCTGAATTGGCAAAAAGTGTTAGATGATTTCTATAAATCATTTCGCCAGCAGCTAGATGTTGCAGAGTCAGATGCCAAGGGCAGCATGCGTAGCAATGATCCAGTTGAGACTGATATTTCCTGTCCGTCTTGCGGCCGCAATATGATGATTCGCACCGGTAGTACCGGAGTGTTTTTGGGATGTTCTGGTTATGCACTTCCCCCCAAAGAACGCTGCAAAGCAACGATCAATTTAATTCCCGGTGAAGAATCTATTGATTTAGATGATGAAGAAGGGGAAGTAAATCAGCTGCGCCAAAAACATCGTTGTAAACTTTGTGGTACCGCCATGGAAAGCTATTTGATCGATGAGGGAAGGAAGCTACATGTTTGTGGTAACAACCCTGATTGTAGTGGCTACGAAGTGGAACAGGGCCAATTCAAAATCAAAGGTTATGATGGCCCCATTGTTGAGTGCGACAAATGTGGCTCTGACATGCAACTTAAGACTGGCCGTTTTGGTAAGTACTTCGGTTGCACTAATGAGGAATGTGGTAACACGCGTAAGTTATTACGCAATGGTGAAGTGGCACCGCCGAAAGCGGATCCAATTCCTATGCCTGATCTTAAATGCGAGAAGAACGATGATTATTTCTTGTTGAGAGACGGCGCATCAGGAATCTTCTTAGCGGCTAGTCAGTTTCCAAAACATCGTGAAACTAGGGCGCCAACCGTCACGGAACTCAAGTCTGTCAGCGATAAGTTGGATCCGAAATTTGCTTACCTGGTAGAAGCCCCAGAGTTTGATCGCGATGGTAATCCTGCCATTATTCGCTATTCACGAAAGACCAAAGAGCAGTACGTGTTAAGTGAAATAGATGGTAAAGCAAGCGGTTGGAGTGCTTACTATAAAGACGGCAAATGGGAGCAAACCGTTAAAGCCAAGAAAGCTCCGGCGAAGAAAAAAGCGGCCAAAAAGAAAGCCACGGCTAAAAAGGCAGCCGCTAAGAAAACTGCTGCGAAGAAAAAGGCCGCGCCGAAAAAGTAGTGGCAACTGCTTACTAGCTATTCGGTTGGGCCCCAATCAAAAAGCCGCTGGGATTGAAATTCCAGCGGCTTTTGTTTTTATCAGCAATAAATAGCCATTCTTTTTTTTACTCAGTGGCCGTAAAATAGTCTTTACAAATAATGAGTTGCAAGTCGATTGCAAGAAGTTAATGGCGAGATATCAATGGCTAAACATCAGTTAGGCAAGTCTAATCAAAAACTCTATTTCGTTAGTATTCTGTTGGAAACGATTAACAACAGTGAAAACAATGACAAGTTACTGAATAAAAAGGCTATTGTTCAGGCAAATTTAGAAGCCTGTTTATTTCATTTGGAATCAGCCTATCGCTGTTTTCTTTGGGAAATCTGCCACACCTACGAGCTTGAAGTTGTTGCCGGTCAATCACTTGATGATGTTATTGCGCAATCCCAGCAAGAAGGCAAACAAATTCAAGAGCTTAACTATTTCCATCAGTTAGAACATCAAGACGGTACTTGGTTAAACAGCTTATTAAAAAGTTATCAGCGAGTTTCCGGTCTTGATCCGAATGCTAATGCCCAGGTGCAATCAGCGGCTTCATTTAATGCAATTGAGGTTAGAAAGGTCGAAGAATTCGAAACACCTGAAAAAATTTTTGAATGGCATAACGTATTGAAAACAGAGATAGAAAACATTAGACCAACGCTTTCTGAGTGGTAAATCAAGGGTTCGTCGTTTGTAGCACATAGTCACGCATGATAGTATGTGCGACCTGTTTAGGGGACAAAGGCAATTTAAGCTAACTGTTCCAATCCAGCTGCTCCAACTCAGCGAAAACCCAGTAAAGATGCCCGAGGTAGTTATTAAATGTCATCTTCTTTTCTAGAAATTGTAGAACTTGAAAACGGCGAAGTTGTTTTGCGCAGAGCCGATGGCAAGGGTGGTCCTTTGGTAAGAATCGAGTTTTCAGAAGAATCTAAAGTCTTTTTAAATAACCAAATGATTGAAGTTGGTAAGGCTATGATGGGCGCGGGTTTAAGTATGGTCGGTGAAATGTACGACCTATATGAGATGGATGAAAATGGCAAAGAAATGGGTGATCGAGTCGTTCATTAGACTTGATCAACATCCAGATCTCACCACTCCCACGCCAATTCCTTCAATCGCAAATTCATCAGACCGGTTATCCACTTCGATAGGCTCAAAGTCTTCGTTTTCGGGTAACAATATGATTTTGCTTCGCTTTTTATCAAAGCGTTTGACGGTGACTTCGCTACCAATACGCGCTACTACGATTTGACCTTTGCGCACTTCGGTAGTCTTATGTACTGCAAGCAGGTCGCCTTCCAAAATACCTGCATCTTTCATACTTAGGCCTTTCACTTTTAAAAAGTAATCAGCTTTTGGCGAAAACGTATTCGCTGCGACTTCGCAGTATCCGTGAATATTTTCTTCAGCTAATACTGGGTAGCCTGCCGCTACTTCACCAATAATTGGAATGCCTGGCTGCTCGTCACCAATGACTTTTATTCCGCGAGAAGCTCCGGGTAAAATTTCAATGGCGCCTTTTCTCTCTAATGCTCTCAAATGTTCTTCGGCTGCATTAGGTGATTTAAAGCCAAACTCATGGGCGATATCCATACGTGTGGGCGGCATGCCAGTTTCTTCGATGCGGCTGATGATCAAATCTAAAATTTCTTGCTGGCGTTTGGTTAATTTTTCCATGGGGCATTTCCCTAGATTAACTTTTCTCAATACGACTTGGTCATTCATATTGCGACATGCTTTCAAGTCTGTATGGCATCTAAAAAGTACATATGGCGTTTGCTGTTTAGATATACAGTGACTGAAAGTATATACAGCTATCGAGGAAATGCAACGTATTGCTTTTATTAAAAATATCCCCGCGCTAGCAAAAAACTAGGCGGGGATACCTGCGGGGTGGAGCTGAGGGAAAAAAGAATTAACTCATGTCTTGAATAATAAGGTTGTCGTCGTCGTGTTCTTCAAAACTCTGCCAGGCTTCAAAGGGGGCCGTGCTTATATCTGAATCGATAGGCTCGCCATCTATTTCATAGGGGCCGGACCAATCTTCAGGTTGCTCTGCGATACGAATGGGCAACTTTAAAAATGTTTCTGCATCCAGCTCATTGATGGCACCATCAAAAAACTGGGTGGCAACAAATCCGGATTCTTCATCGTAGGCAACCACTTCAAACAGATCACCTTGCTCAATGTTTTCATACCAAACCCCGATCTCCGGTTTGTGTCGAGTCAGCATAGATCTTCTCCCATTTCCGCTTGGCTAATTTCAGTTTAGGTGATCACTGCTAGCTGAACAAAGATTAGACAATTGTCCTTAACTTAAATTTGTTTGGCTAAAAGGAATTTAATTATCTTAAACTCAGAGGCTTAGGGGAGCTTGTTGAATGATTGCTTTAGGTTGTCATGCGCCGTAGCTCTAAACAGTAAGGTGCTGATGGGAAAATAATCTAAACCCGTGGGATACACTGTTTCATTTAGTTTGTTTCCAAGCCTATATGGCTTATGCAAGAATGTGACGATCCGTCACTCTTTGACGAATCGTAATTAATGTTTGTTCTTCGGAGGAGTTCTATGAGTTTTAATCGGCAGCCTATTCAGTGGATGGCATTAGTCTGGGTGATGATGTTTTCCTTGCCGGTAAGCGCAGATCTTGATTCGGAGATTGGCTTTCAAATGCGGGTGTTCACTGAAGACTCTCCTCAGGCAAATGCCGATGTGACCGGTGCTTTGCGTTATAAGCTCGAGTACTTTACCGAATGGAATGATGGTGCTGATAGCTTTGAGTTTATCCCTTGGGTTATTTGGGATAGTGAAGACGAAGAACGCCGCAGCGCTGATATTCAGGATATGGCGTGGATCCATGTGGCCGATGAATGGGAGCTACGCACCGGTATTCGCAAAGTTTTTTGGGGAGTAGTGGAGTCGCAGCATCGGGTCGACATTATCAATCAGACTCATTTCACTATGAATCCAAATGGCGAAGAAAAGCTTGGTCAGCCAATGATTAACCTGTCTTCGGTCCGCGACTGGGGCATTATCGATGTGTATTTGTTAGTTGGGCATAGAGAGCGCATTTTGCCTGGTGAGGGTGATCGCTTGCAGTTTACGAGTATTCCTGTGGAATGGGATGACGCCGTTTATGAAGCGGGTGGCGAAGAAAATCGCGTGGATTTTGCTGTGCGTTGGCAGCATAGCTACGGAGATTGGGAATGGGCTCTTTCCCATTTTTCTGGTACCAGCCGAGACCCTATTTTGGGCGATGTGGTAGCGATTGATCAAAGTACTGGCCGACCTAGCCACATTCGACCCTTGTATAACACCATCGATCAAACAGGCTTGGAACTGCAATACATATGGGAAGGCTGGATTTTTAAAGGTGAGCTTATCTCTAATTCCGGTTTTGATGTAGATCGTTATACGGCGGGAACCTTCGGCTTCGAATACACCCAAGTGGGCATTTTTGATACTAATATGGATTTCGGATACATCGCCGAATATAGCGGCGATGACCGTGGCGATCGTGCCTTATCAACCGCAGAGCACGATGTCTTTTTAGGTGGCCGCTTAAGCTTTAATGATGCCGATTCCTCGGAAGTGGTGATGGGAGTTAACTTAGACTTGGAAACCGATGAACAGCTTTATGTGCTTGAAGCGAGTAAACGTGTCGCTGAGTCGGTGAAGATTATTGTGGATGCATTTATTGTTACGGGATCTGCCAATCCACCAGCATTCGGTGAGCGCGATCCTGAATATAAAACGGCAAGTTTTAGTAAAGACGACTATCTTCAAGTGGAAGCGGTGTATTACTTCTAATGTGATACCGGTCACCACCCCTCATTCGGTCTTACGCTTGCGCGCTCTTGTTCTTGACAGGTAATCGCCACAAACGTATGTTTGAAACATACGTTTTCCGCTTACCGTAGCGGCCCATCATAATAACAAGGTTAAAAACGATGGCCCAGAAAGATACTGTCGAGCGAATCTTAGATGCCGCTGAAGCGTTATTTGCTGAACGTGGCTTTGCAGAAACCTCACTCCGTACCATCACAAGTACTGCTGGTGTTAATTTAGCCGCGGTTAATTACCATTTCGGATCCAAGAAAGCCCTTATTCAAGCGATATTCGTTCGCTATTTAGACCCATTGGCTGATGCAGTGACAGAAGAGTTAAA
The DNA here is from genome assembly GCA_022361455.1 of Pseudomonadales bacterium. Lineage (GTDB taxonomy): Bacteria > Pseudomonadota > Gammaproteobacteria > Pseudomonadales > Ketobacteraceae. The sequence continues at coordinate 29,761 of JAKSAW010000367.1, forward strand.
CCAAGCCGAAGCTGATGACAAAAGCTTAGCGATTTCAGATTTATTAATGCTACTGACACGATCTGTTTATAAGGTGCATGGTCATTCTGCGCGCAGAATTACCGGCTTCATGCGTTTGCTAGGGTTGGCTTATACTCAATCGCAAGGTCACCTTAGGGGTTATCTGGGTGAGCGATATGGCAGTGTTTTTAAGCGTTTTGTTGGTTTACTACGTCCTGCATGTCCTGAATTAAGCGATATCGATTTATTTTGGAATACACACTTTGCTCTGGGGGCGGCGGTATTTACCTTGTCGAATCAACAAGCACTAGCAGCAATGTTGGAATCGGACACCGGTGTGAATACCGATATTAATCAGGTGGTGAATCGATTGATTCCATTTATGACATCGGGTATTAAATCTCATCAGGATCCAGCATCTGCACAAGGGGCGGCACAGGGCTATTTTAATCTGCCCAACGAATCCCATTAATGACTCAATAACTTTTATCATGAGCGCTGTTAACCTGAATGACGAGTGAAACCTCTCAACAGCTAATCGTATCAATTAATGAGCAACAACTTGGCTTATTTCAAGGCCAGCAATGCTTGCAAACCTGGTCTATTTCCACGTCGATGTACGGCGTCGGCAATCAAGAAAACTCTGGTATGACGCCTCTGGGTAAGCATTATATCCGTGCCAAAATAGGCGCAGAAAAACCTTTAAACGCGGTGTTTGTTGGGCGCCGATTCACTGGCGAGATTTATTCATCTGAACTTGCTGAGCAGCACCCCAACCGCGATTGGATTCTTACCCGCATACTCTGGCTATGTGGGCTTGAACCCGGAGTTAATCGCTTGGGGCAGGTGGATTCAATGCGTCGTTATATTTATATCCATGGTACGCCCGATTCTGAGCCGATGGGGAAGCCCTTATCCCATGGCTGTGTTCGCATGAGAAATAATGACATAATCGCGCTGTTTGATCGGGTTCATGTAGGAACTCAAGTCACAATACAGCAAGCAGAATTTGTGTAGTATTGTCCGCAAGAATATCGAATACACTTTGATTTACAGGAACGTCGCATGAGTATTTTCATGGTTGTTCTTTTCATGAATTTTAGCAGGGGGATGGTACGTTAATGGGGCCTTTGATGTTAGACCTAGAGGGTCTATCACTAACACCGGAAGAATCTGAACTGCTCCAAGATCCAGGTGTTGGCGGAGTCATTTTATTTGCACGTAATTATCAATCTACTGAACAAGTCCAATCTCTAATTCAACAAATAAGAAGCGTGCGACCTGAACTGGTCTTAGCTGTGGACCAAGAAGGTGGTCGGGTACAGCGATTTAAATCAGGTGTTACTCGGTTACCCCCATTGCGATCCTTGGGTGAGCAGTTTGAGCAGAATGACGATGCTGCCTTACATATGGCTGAGGACTGGGGATGGCTGATGGCGGCGGAGATGACCAGCCTAGGCGTCGATATTTCTTTTGCTCCGGTATTGGATATTGATTACGGCCGTAGCTCAGTGATTGGTGATCGTGCGTTTGCCAGTAATCCTGAACAAATTGGTGCGATTGCTAACGCCTATATTCATGGTATGCGCTCTGCGGGAATGGCTGCCACCGGTAAGCACTTTCCAGGTCATGGATGGGTAGAGGCAGATTCCCATATTGCGATCCCAAAAGATGAGCGAAGCCTAACTGATATACTGCAAAAAGATATGGTGCCCTTTGCTCAGACGATGGAATGCCTTGCTGGCATTATGCCTGCCCATGTTATCTATACCGAGATTGATGAGCTGCCAGCAGGCTTTTCTCCATTTTGGATTCAACAACAATTACGTGGGCAGCTTGGTTTTGATGGTGTGGTTTTTAGTGACGATCTTACCATGGAAGGCGCTACCGTAATGGGCGGCTTTGCTGACAGAGCTGATGCAGCCTTTAAAGCGGGTTGCGATATGGTGTTGGTGTGTAATCATCGTGCTGGTGCCCTCGAGGTATTACAGTGGTTGCGCGAAAACCCCGTTGCAGTTCAGGAGCAGCGCTTTGAAGCGCTCAAAGCAAAACCCCAATGGACTTGGGAGCAGCTACAATTACAACCTAAGTGGCAAGCGCTTCATCAACAAATAACGAAAGCAGAATAATATCAATTGTGTGCCAGAACTGATTAGGACGATTTAACGTTAGGAGTATCCCATGGATCAACTAATTGAGTGGCTTTATGCCCAGCAGGCAGACGGTAATTGGGTGGTGAAATCCTTTATCGTCATTTTTGTTTCGCTCATGATTAATTATGTGTTGAGTCGATTCTTTACTCACCTAGCGGTGCAGTTCGCAAAGACTAAGAATCTCTGGGACGATTCTTTATTGGCATCTGCACGTAAGCCAGTGCGCTACTTTGTGTTGCTGATTGGAGCTCGACTGGTATTAAAAATCATTGAGCCGGAATTAACGGCAAGTACCATTGAGCTTGCCAAAGGCGTATTCCAAGTCGGTGTGATTGCTTTGTTTGCTTGGTTTGCGGTGCGCTTTATTACTGAGGCAGAGCAAAATTTAAAGACACCGGGCTATACCAAAGAACCAATGGACGCGACCACTGTTACTGCGGTTTCTAAGTTGTTGCGGGTTTCTGTGATCATTACGGCGACTTTAGTGGTGGCGCAATCCATGGGTTATAGCGTTTCCGGGGTGCTTGCCTTTGGTGGTATCGGTGGTATTGCCGTGGGCTTCGCGGCGAAAGATCTACTGGCTAACTTTTTTGGTGGCTTGATGATTTATATGGATCGACCTTTCTCGGTGGGTGATTGGGTGAGGTCTCCGGATCGTCAAATTGAAGGCACCGTTGAACATATTGGTTGGCGCCTCACTTGTATTCGCACTTTTGATAAGCGGCCTCTATATGTTCCTAATTCTATGTTTACTAGCATTGCCTTAGAAAACCCTAGCCGCATGACCCATCGCCGTATCTATGAAACCATGGGCGTGCGCTACGATGATGTAACCAAAGTACGTAGCATATTGGCGGCGGTCAAAACTATGTTGGTGGAACACGATGAAATCGATCATGGCCAAACGTTGATTGTTAATTTCAACTGCTATGGTCCTTCGTCTTTAGACTTTTTTATTTATACCTTTACCAAAACTACCAATTGGATTAAGTATCACGAAGTGAAAGAAGATGTACTGTTAAAGATTGCTGACATTGTGGAAAGCAATGGCGCTGAGTTCGCCTTTCCCACACAAACGCTGCATGTGTTTGATGAAAGTTTGCCAAAAGACAGTGCTGATGTTGAAGCGCTATCGCAAGATGCGCCTGTTAAGCAATAAGAACTAGAAGGAAAACCTATGTCAGTATCTCTGGAAGAAATCGATAGTGTATGGAAAGAGGCCGATTGCTTGTGGTCGGAACAACAAGTAGAGCGCGCTATCGATCAAATTGCGCAGAAAATTGAAGACGATTTAAGTGACAAAAATCCACTGGTTCTAACAGTAATGAACGGTGGTTTAGTGTTTACAGCGAAGCTAATGATGCGTCTTAATTTTCCTTTAGAGTGTGATTATATCCATGTGAGCCGCTACGGCTATGGCTTAACTGGTAGTGAGTTGCAATGGAAGGTAACCCCCCAAGAAAATTTGGAAAATCGAACTATTCTTGTAGTAGATGATATTTTAGATGAGGGGCAAACCTTACAATCCATTATTCAAGCTTGCCAAGCCCAAGGGGCTGAAGCGGTGTTATCGACTGTGTTAATTGACAAGCAGCATGATCGAAAAGCAGATCCAAACTTCAAAGCAGACTACACTGCCTTAGAAGTAGAAGATCGATTTATTTTTGGCTATGGCATGGATTACAAAGGTTATTTGCGCAATGCAACCGGCATTTATGGTGTAAAAGGTAAATAACAATATGTTAGCGATTATTGGTGGCACCGGTTTAACAGAGCTTGAAGGACTTGAAATTCAAGACGAGAAAATTATCTCAACTCCTTATGGTCATTGTTCTGCGCCGGTACAAATGGGCCGTTATGCGGATATCCATGTAGCCTTCCTTGCTCGTCATGGTAAGGGGCACACCTTACCACCACACGCCATTAATTATCGCGCGAACCTATGGGCATTAAAAGAATGCGGCATCACTAAGATAGTGGCGGTTAACGCCGTGGGAGGTATTCGTAAAAACCTTGGTACCGAGTCTATTGTGGTGCCCCATCAGTTAATCGACTATACCTGGGGACGGGAAACCTCCTTTTCTGAACAGGGGAAAGTAATTCATATTGATTTCACTGAACCTTATACAGAAGAACTGCGCGAATTGTTGATTGATGCAGGTGAATTAGAAGGCTTATCCGTTCATTCTCAAGGTGTTTATGCTTGTACCCAAGGACCACGATTAGAGACAGCAGCAGAAGTCGATAAACTTGATAAAGACGGCTGCGATATTGTGGGAATGACAGGTATGCCGGAAGCTGCGTTAGCAAGAGAACTAGAGCTTGAGTATGCCTGCGTATCCTTAGTGGTAAATCCAGCGGCTGGTCGCAGCGACAGTATTATCACCATGGAGCAAATTGAAAAAGCTGTTGAGCGTGGTATGGGTAAGGTCAGACGCTTAATTGCAAAAGCGCTGACCCTACAGAATGAACTAGAAGAAGATTAAGCAGGTTGTTCAACACCGTTTGATTGCGCTTCAGAGGTAAAAGCAGTCACGTTACTAGAACGATTGGAACGCGCTAGCTCCAGTGTGACCTGGGTGCGTTCCACTTCTCTCTTCACATGCAGTAAAATATTCTTAATCGTACGATCTAAACTCTTTTCACAGAGTCTTCCAATTAAGTCGCCTACCACTGGCACCTTTACTCCAAAGCTAGTACGCCAGCTGACATCACAACCATCTCCATTGGGGGTGATATCGATAATGCCGCGATCGTGATCTAAGGGTATGGTGCATTTTATGGTGCGATACTCGATGCGAAAGGGCGGATCGCAATCGAGTATTTCTTCTACTACATAGGTGCCACGAAAGCGTCCGGCACGAATAGCGCCAACACCATCACGATGTTTTAACCCAGGCTTAATCAAGTTTGAAGACGTGAATCCCGGAAAAAATCGGTAGCCCTCATGATCAATAAGCATGGTAAAAATAGCTTCCGCAGGCCCTTTAATGTGGGTCTGTAAATGGAAGTTGAAAATTTGCATGGTTGATATCCTTATCTTGAATAGGCTGCCGTATAGAATGAGCGATCGCCGTCCTGGTTGGTCGATCCGTTAACAAAAAATTGATTCCCATAAATTGCTAGGGAATTGGTGGAACTTGGGCTTGATTGCGCGTAGCTGCTGATTAGATTTCCCTGCGCATCAAAAGTCTGAGGATTATTATCGCCCACCAAGATTAATTGATCGTTGTCCGCTAGGTGCGCATCGTGTGCTGTACCTGTATTGGCGTGTACTTTTTCCCAGATCACACTACCGTTATCGCTATTGATGCGAGTGATTTGTCGACCTTTGGAACCCGCGGTTACGTGGACCACATCACCATTGCTAGCAATAAACGTATGGACTGTTCCTGACTTGTAATAATTGGAAGAGGGGCGGTTATCAGGAATAAAACGATACCATTCTTGCTCACCCGCATTATTAATTTTGACCATTCTAGCTGCAGCGGTATTACCGCCACTATTACCAACGTCCGTTAGAAAAGAGACATAGACATTGTCAGCATCATCAAGTGCAACGCTGGCCCTGGTGGTTACATCATCTGGAGCTGGTGCAGACCAAATTAAATCTCCTGCAGCAGTATGGCGTGTAATTGCATTCCAAGTCGCTTGGATAATATCGCCATTGTCTGCCAATACAACTTGCCAAGGATAGATATCACCGTTGTCGATTGTTAATTCAAGGTTACCGTCTAAATCATAAATACGGGTGGTTCTACCGGGTACATAAACTCGATCACCGCTTACGGTAACGGATAGCGCTAAATCTTCATAAGTGTCTTGCCAACGCAAGGTGCCTTGCGGATCAGTGGCAACAATAAAACCGTCACCAACAACGTATAGATTTCCGTTGTAATCAGATTGCACTTCGTAGCTGGTGATTCTGGTACTTGGTGTATCTAAAGTGGTTTCCCAAATAACCGCTCCAGAGCGATCTTGTTTCATCAAATAAATATCATGTTTGGCATCGATTGCTACGGTGCTTGGATCGCTATCGTAACTAACTGCACCCAAGGTAATAAGATCGCCATAGGTATCGAGTGTGAGGTCTCTTGCTCTAGCGGAAAATAAAGATTCAGGTGTGGTTTGAGTAGTAAATGTTTCCCATAGAGCGGGTTGCTTTTCTTCTTCGCCGCCACAGGCAGTCAGAAGAAGTGCGGTGCAAGACATTAAAGTGAGGTGTCGTAAGCTTTCCATAAATTCCCTGCAAACAAAAAAAGTTGGGTTATCCAAAGGAGTGGCTATTGTAGAAAGCTTCCTAATTAGCCTCTATTGAAATTATGTATTGGAATTGTAATTGTATTTAATATTCCAAAATGAAATATAGGCGGTTGCTAATCTTCCAGTTTGATAGCGGGTACGTTTATAAGTTATTGATATTTAGTAATTATTTTTCGTGAGCCAATATATCCTATGAATTGGCTCATCAGTCAGCGAAGGTGACCTTGTCGTCAGTAAGGCATGTATCCAGGACTAAAGATTAGGAGAACCGTATAGTGAATGTAACTAGCCGAGTGCAACACGCAAACGCTTTGATAGAGAATGGCTTAAATGCTGAGCAAAGTGGTGATCTTAATTTGGCCTATCAATATTTCACTGAAGCACATGACGCTATGCTAGATTGCCCCAGATTGCACAAGAAAGCCCATCAACACTTAAAGCGGGTGAACTGGAAAATCGGGCATTATGGTGAGTTGTTGAGCGATGTTTTCGTGCTGTCCCTAGCGCCAATCGGTTTCTTTGAAGCACTTGCCTTTTTTATGAAGAGCAAGGTACTCGGCGAAGTGATTTGCAAACGTTAGAACTGTTTTTGATAACTGACTTCTAACAAGAGCATGTTCAAGTTGGCTGTAATGTCGGTGCCAGGGTAGGGATTATAAATAAACGCTAAGGGGTCGATGCTGTTGCCTAAACGACTGGCTCCATCCAGCATCTCGACGGTAGATTCAAAATATCCAATACCGACATCCCAAACGCCTCCGTTGTAAGGTGCATACTCGAAGCCAAGTCCGTAGAAAGTCCCATCTCCAACGGGCAACAAAGGGGTAACACTTTCCGCTGGGACAGATGTTGCTCTGGGCTCATAACCAAATCTTAAGGCCAGTGCGTCATTCACTTGGTATTCAATGCCTACGGCTATATTCCAACTATCCTCTAAACCAAAAGGAAACTTAACCGTATTGCTGGTGGCAATTTCAGGTTGCGCGATAGCGGCTAACCGCAACACATCAATGGGAACTGAAAACTCTAAAGGCAGTGCGGGCCAAGCAGACCAGGCAGTGAATTTGTAATCGACATTGAGTTTTAAGCTGGGAAAAATCTGTAAGCTCATACCAAAAGCATAGTGTTCTGGCATCTTCATTTCCATTTTTGCGTCGCCCTCTAAATTGGGTTTGCCTTCAGGTAATGACCAGCCAAATAGATTTACTAAATTTCCTGCACCTTGATAAATTGGATCATCGAGTAGTGGTTCTAAGAAATCTACCCAAACATCTGCACTGCGCCAGGTGAATTCACCATCCATATTCATCTCGGATTCTGATTGATAGACAAAACCCAGAGATAACCAGGGGTAGGGTTCCCAAAGTAACCCTAGATTCATGCCTAAACTTGCAGGATCTTCTACGGCCACGGAAAGCTCCCCAAGTTCATCGAACAAACCAATACGGCCGCCACAAATATCCACAGGTGCTTCAAGATCACCGTCACACCAAGCTTGCTGTGCTTCTTCTAGAGTAATTAATCCTGCGTTCGGGCCGCGAAAGTTTAGATCTAGTCCAACTCCTGCATAGGTAACGTTAATAGATGCCCCTAAGGATAAGGTGTCGGTAAGTTGATAACCAATGCTGGGAGAAAGATAGGTGATGCGCACCAGTGATAGTCGTGAGCCAATGAAGCGCCCAGGGTCATTGTCGCTACGGTTAAAACCTACCGCTAACGGTGTATAAACTGCGGTGGCAAAAGTGACGTCGGATCCGGGTGGCGAATAGGAGGCGCCGCCAGTAACACCTACTAATGCTGGTAGGTCCGTCATTCCCGAAAAGGGCAGCATTAAGGTTGCTCCTTCGGTTTTACTGGTGGTGTTTTTAGCTTCGTCGTTAAAAAAATCTTCTGGAAAAGTGCCGGTGGCTTGTTTGCGATCGATAAGTGATTGGCGTTCTTCCATATAACCACCAAACTCAAGCTCAATAGAAAAATCACCGGTAATAAATTTGTATTGTGACTGGCGGCCCTTTAGCTTTGCTAAACCTGCTGGATTATAGTGAATCGCATCGATACCAGGAGGGTCAGCAGTAACCGCATGACCCAGGGCTACTGCTTTCGCATTACCAATAGTAAGATTATCCGTAAGTACAGCCGATGCATTGTTGGCAGTTAACAAGCAAAGTAGCATGCAGCATAGTGCTGCTATATTGCTGCTCTTAAAAATAAGAGACATAGCTTCCCCCTGAGCACTTATGCGCCCACCCTCTAATTGTGCTTATTAGTTGCGGAAATTAAGCTCGACTTAAGCGACTAGCGAATTGATTAAGAAACCAATTAGCAACCGGCCTTATTGGCGTCAGTAATGATCTGAGCGTTTTGAACTTATCCGCCATTTCTTTTTTATAATCTTCGAAACTGTGTTGTTGATAATCTAGTAATTGCTGGCTTTCGTTAGTGTTCATCCAGTGGGTGTAATAGCTGTTATTGCCAAAACTGTTACTTGAAAGCTTTAAACCCAATCCATCTAGAGCGGCGTTTAAGAATTCGCTTTGGGTCACTTGGCAACTAGGACCACCACCGATCAGCAGCAGCTTTTTGCTGGTGTCAACCGATGTGAGCGCACTGCACATTGCTGTGGCGACATCTTTGGGATGTACGTACTCTAGTGGGTTTTTCGCATTCACACTTAAAAGTGTTTGCAGGGTTTTGAAATCAGTTTTTGTGGTGCGATGATCCACTGATACTCCCACTCTTAAAATGCACCAGTCGAGTTTGGAAACCTGCAATGCGACTTCGCATTTGAGCTTGTGGTGAGTGTATTGGTCCGTTGGCTTGGTTGGGTCAGATAGACTGCGTGGTGTTTCTTGGGTGTCTGCATAACCAAACACAGTGACCGATGATGGAAAGATAAAGCGGATGTTCTGCGGTTGGCTTTCTGCGAGTTTAATTAACTGCTCTGTTCCGGACACATTGATATTATAAGCCAGGGTTGGATTCGTATCTGTGAGTGGCGGTAGTACGGAAGCGTTATGAATAATCCCTGATACATCCGCTAGTAAATAGGGATGTTGGTCTAAATGGCATATATCCCCCCATACAAATTCCAGCAAGTTTTCATTGGGATATTTTCTGCGCAGTGATTTCGCGACAAGACTGTTTTTGCGGTTTCGCATATCGAAGCACTTTACCGACATGCCCATCTGTAATGCGCGCTCTACACACATTATTCCCAAGTTACCGCAACCGCCTGTAATTAGGACCTTCACGAAGTAGTCCCGTCTAGCAGCAATTCCCGTTTAAAAAAACTATTGCCCATATACCAGCCTTTAAATGAGTCCCCTGTAGAGGGCCGCTAACATGGCCCCGTACAGCAAGTTATGTAATAATATTACATATTGTATGTGGGTTTGCCACACAAAAATGTATTGGGGTTACATAAGTGCTTTGTGTAAAGTGAGATATATGGCCCTAAATCCTTGAATTATGAGGTAATTACGCCAATGGCGAATACTGCGAAAAGCAAAAGCAATATTACAAGTAAGAGCCCTCGGACCCAGCAACAGCGGAGGGATGCCACTAGTAGTGCGGTGTTGGAAAGTGCAGTGGCCTTGTTTGGAGAAAAGGGGTATCAGAAGACCTCGTTAGAAGATATCGCTAGTCATTGTGGCACTACCATCAGGCCCATTTATCATTACTACAAGAACAAGAAAAACCTGTTTCTTGCCGTGGCAGAGTTGCGTGAGCAGCAGCTACTGGAAGCGTTTGAGAGTATCGAAGAGGAATCGCAACAGCCGTTACCAATTTCTGATTATTGGCGAATTTTTGCGGCGATGTGTAAAGAACCAGGTTTTCGGCAAATAGTGTTATTAGATGCGCCTAATATTCTGGGGCGAGAAAGATGGGTATCATCACCCATTGTTAAAAAGGCGATCGATTATTTTTACGTGCTTTATCCAAATCTATCTGAGGAAAGCCGCATGCTCATTTCTCGCGTTTTTGTTGCCGCATTAACTGAAGCTGCGATGGTGTTATCTGAGGCAGATGGGGATGAGGAGCTCTCTTTCAACGAGCTATTTAGTATGTTTGAGGCCTTTACTGGAGTTAAAGCGTAGATTTAATATTTTAAGCGTCTTAATACTCTGAAGCTTTTTTTGCCGTGTGAATCAGCGTTTTTTGTTGTGTTGATTCACGCTTAATTGTCTCGACGTTAACTAAAGAAAACTCATTTTTTAATGCTGCAAAAATGTTCTCATCTGAATGGCTACTAATACTCAGCCAACCACCAGGCATCAGATGTTTTCTTAGCATTTTAAAAAAAGCATTTATGTGATCGGTGTTCTCACTGACAGTGCTTGGTAATGGTATATCCCAAATAATGCCATCTAGCCTATCTGAATGTTTAATTACTGAGTGGGCATCGCCGACAATAATTTGCAGAAGAGGCTGACGATATAAATCACTGTTGAGCTCAGTGGGATATTGTTGGCAAAGACGGATCACTTCAATATCGAGTTCTATCCACTTGATGCTTGAAAGTGATGTGAATTGATTGATGTCTGCCTTAGTTTTTAGAAGTTGGCCAACTAGGTTTCCATGACCACTACTTGCGATCATGATTTGTTTTAGGTTGGGGGCTGTTGCCATCGGCCGAAGCATTGCCTCAGCAATGGGTTGGTCAGATTCGCAGGCAACTAGATTGTGATCTACCCATAGCTGCTGACCTAGTTTTTCGTGATGAAATAGCTCTATCTTTTGAAATGGACTGAGCGTTTCCGCGAGTTTATTGAGTGTTGGTTCCACTTTGTTCGCAGCCGTTTTACTGATTTAACTCCACGGTATCTGCTGGCTCTTCCTCCGGTTCTTTGATTAAGAAGGGCGTTACTTTTACTACGACACCGAATAACGGATGGTCAATATAATGTAGTTCGCCACTTCTCATGCGGCGTGACTCATTCATCACTCCGGTTTGAATGGACTTATAGCGGGTTATGGTTTCGCCCATTGCCATAGTTGCGTCTGCGTTGTTAGCAGCATCCATATCAATGATATGGCTGGGTTGCTCTTCATTGCCCAGTTGAATCGTTAAGGGCTCAGGGGATGAATCAATACCGATGTCTTGCACCACTTCCGTGCTACTTTCTTCATCCGTATCCTGCCACCAGGGCTTAACTACTTCCAGTTGTTGTACGTAGTCAGATAACCAAAGGTCAGTTTTAAAATGTAAATAACGGGCGACATGTAACGTCGTAGTTCCTTCTAATTCATAAAGTCCTTCGAACACTTCTCCAGCTTGAATCAGAACCGGCAAGGCACTGTTTTTATCTAAAGCGGGTTGTAACCAAGAGTTTTGGTAAAGAATTTCATAGTTGCGGCTGCGGGTTAGGCGATTAACCGTTTCAATAAATTCTTCATCAGTGGCTGACTTTTCGGCAAATACGCTGGGAATCTCGGGTTGGTTGGTTTCAACGATGTTGGCTTCGTTTACGGCTGTGCTTTCGGCGCTAATATTAGTCTCCGCGGATGCTTCGCTGGCTGTTTCTAATGCAATCAAATGATTGGGTAGACGAAGATCCTGTTCATCACCTGGCTTCCACTGCTCACTTTGCAGTAAATGTTGTGGTTGCTTAAAGATAACCAGGCTTACCTCATACCAAGGGTCTTCCTCAGAAGGTAAGGCATCGTCTAGTTGGATCTGGCTATAACTACTCATGGCCCAACAAACCAAAGGGAACAGGGATAGCTTTACAATTAGTTGCTTCACGTTAAATAGCTCTTATGTCTTTGCCGACTTTGGGCCTAATTGATCGACGAGTTTTTCGATCACTTTAATGCGCTCATCATGCTTTTCTGTTTCTAGCATGAATTTTAGTTTATCTGCCCCATCGAGTCTGTAGTTCTGGGGTTGAGATTGCACCATTTTTACAATTGTTAGGGGATCCACTTGAGTATCTGCGCCAAATTCTACCCGTCCACCTTGGGGGCCAGCATCGATTTTAGCAATTCCTAGTTGTTCTGCTTTGAGTTTCAGCATGGTGACGCTAAATAAATGCTTGGTGGCTTCCGGCAGCAATCCAAAACGATCGATCATTTCCACCTTTAGTTCGTGAAGATCGTCGTTATTTCGCGCATTGGCAATACGCTTGTACATGATGAGGCGGTTATGAACGTCCGGAAGATAATCTTCAGGAATTAGCGTGGGAATGCGGAGATTAATCTCTGGGCCATGTTTGAAAGGTTTATCCAGGTTTGGTGTTTTGCCTTCTTTAATGGCTTGTACTGCTTGATCGAGCATTTCCATAAACAGTGAATAACCAATGGTATTCATGTTACCGCTTTGTTCTTCACCCAATAGTTCACCGGCGCCGCGTATCTCTAAGTCATGGCTCGCTAGGGTAAAGCCGGCGCCTAGATCATGGGCTTCGGCAATGGCTTCCAAACGCTTTTTAGCGTCTTTAGTCATGGCTTTTGGATTGGGGGTAAGTAGGTAAGCATAAGCTTGGTGGTGTGATCGACCTACTCGGCCACGTAATTGGTGCATCTGTGCAAGGCCTAATTTATCGGCTCTATCCATAATGATGGTGTTAGCGGTAGGCACGTCGATACCGGTTTCGATGATGGTAGTACACACTAGTACGTTGAAACGTTTGTGATAAAAATCACCCATAATGCGTTCTAATTCGCGCTCACGCATTTGACCATGGGCTACCGCTATACGAGCTTCTGGCACCAGCTCTTGAATCTCTTGGGCACGCTTTTCAATGCTTTTTACTTCATTATGAAGAAAATAGACCTGACCACCGCGCAACAACTCACGCAAAATCGCTTCTTTTAAAATGGCGTCGTTACTTTGGCGTACGAAGGTTTTAATCGACAAACGTTTTGCTGGAGGCGTCGCGATGATGGACATGTCTCGAATGCCGGACATGGCCATGTTTAATGTCCTTGGAATGGGTGTTGCCGTCAGGGTCAGCATATCTACTTCAGCGCGCATTTCTTTGAGGCGTTCTTTGTGGCGCACACCAAAGCGATGTTCTTCGTCGACAATCACTAAGCCCAGATTTTTAAACTTCACGCTTTCTTGCAGTAATTTGTGGGTGCCCACAAGGATATCTACTTTACCATCCGCTAATAAATTCAACGCATGGGCTTGTTCTTTAGCGGTTTTGAAGCGGGATAATACTTCCACGGTGACTGGCATATCGGCAAAACGATCTTTAAAGGTTTCATAATGCTGTTGTGCCAAAAGGGTAGTGGGCACCAGTACTGCCACTTGCTTTCCTGCTTGCACCGCAATGTACGCTGCGCGCATGGCGACTTCGGTTTTACCAAAACCTACATCACCGCAGACAAGTCTGTCCATCGGTTGTGGCGATGTCATATCGCCAATAACTGAATCAATGGCAGCCACTTGATCGGGGGTTTCTTCGAAAGGAAATCCTTCGGAAAATGCTTCGTAGTCTGCTCGGCCCAGGCAGTATTGATAGCCCTGTTTAGCAGCCCGGCGGGCATAGACGTTGAGTAGTTCAGCGGCGGTATCGCGAATCTTTTCTGCTGCTTTGCGTTTTTCTTTGCTCCAGGTTTCTGTTCCCAGCTTGTGCAGCGGCGCTAATGCGTCATCGACGCCTGAATAGCGTGAAATTAAATGCAGAGAGGAAACGGGTACATACAACTTAGCCCCGTCGCCATACTCTAAGGTCAAGAATTCTTGATGTTGGCCATCGAACTCTAAACTTTGCAGTCCTTTATAACGTCCCACGCCATGATCAAGGTGCACCACCGGTGCGTCCATTTTTAGCTCGGTGAGATTCTTGATGACGTTCTCGCCGCTATCGTCGCTTTTCTTGCGGCGGCGGCTTTGCATAACTCGGTCGCCGAATAGTTGGCTTTCCGTGACAATGCTTAAAGGCGTTTGTTCGGCGATTTCGAGGCCGGATAAAAGTGGGCCGGTGATAATACCGTGATCTATCTCGGCGCTAGTTAAGAAATCCTGCCAGTGATCTACCGCTTTGGGATGGATACGAATCCTTCCCAGAAGTTCCACCAACGTTTCCCGCCGACCCGCAGATTCAGCGCAGAATAACACTCGCTTATTAGTTTCTTTCGCTTCCATCAAATAGGCTTCAAGTTTTAATAGCGGGTTTTGCGCTTTGGCATTGATGGGTAGCGTAGCTGGTACTGTTAATGGCAGGTTTAAGCGACCGGCCTTGGCGTCCTGTTGCTCTTGGCCTAGCTGCAGGCGACGAAAGCCTTTAATAGCAGCAAATAGGTGGTCCACTCTTAGGAACAAATCTTGGGGCGGTAAAATAGGGCGCAGAATATCGTGTCTTAGCTCTTCGTAGCGATTTTCGCAGTCCTGCCAAAAGTGATCTGCGTGCTCTTCCAGTGTTGGGTGTGTTATTACCAAAGCATTTTCAGGTAAGAAATCAAAAAGGGTGGCTGTCTCTTCAAAGAACAATGGTAAGAAATACTCAATACCTGCAGATGCAATACCGTCGTTAATATCTTGGTAGACGGGGCAGGCACGATGATCCACATCGAACTGATCTTTAAAGGCATTTTTAAATTGGCTAACAGCAACGTCATTGAGTGGAAATTCTTTGGCTGGTAGCAAGCGAACCTTTTCAACTTTATCGATAGATCGCTGGGTTTCTGGATCAAAGGTGCGAATGGTATCGATTTCATCATCGAATAAATCAATCCTAAAGGGCACAGAACTACCCATGGGAAAGATGTCGAAAATTGCACCGCGAACCGCATATTCACCATGCTCGAAAACTGTATCAACACAGTGATAACCCGTTTGCTCGAGTTGTCGTCGGGTCTCAGGTACGTCGAAAGTTTGTCCACAGTCTAAAACTAGGCTTTGCCCTGTGAGAAAGCTTTTCGGCGCGACACGATGCATGAGCGTGGATAGCGGCACCACAAGTACGCCAGATTTTAAGGTGGGCAGTTGGTATAAAGTGGCGATGCGCTGCGACACAATGTCTTGGTGAGGCGAGAAAGAATCGTAGGGCAGGGTTTCCCAATCGGGAAAGGACAAGATCTTTTGCTGCGGGCTAGCAAAGAACTTGAGTTCTTCTTCAATTTGTAGCGCTGTTCTGGTGTCTGGGGTAATGACTAAGGTAACCCCTTGGTGATTTTCCGCTGCTTCTTTGATGGCCCAGCTTAATCCGGCGCCTTGTGCATTCCCCCAAAACTTTTGGTCACTGGGTTTGGTAGGGAGGGCATTAGCCAAATCGCTGAATTTTAATGCAGTATTCATGTAGTGCTATTCTTATCCAAATACGGTGACTTACCGATATGCTTAAGTCGTGGGGTGCGAATTTTAGCGTCTTTTGAGGAAGCTTGCAGTGTTCACCTCGTGTTAGTATGAATATTCTAATTTGCACTGTTAGGGTGCCTATGTTTACTTTGGTTTAAAAATGAGCAGCTGGGTGCGCACAATGACAATTGATAGCGGTAATAACAAGAGCGGCGACAATCAGGCAAATACCACCGATTCTGGGAAAAAGCCGGATATCAAGTCCGAGCTAAACGGCGTGATCGAGAAGATTTCCACACTCGCCGAGAATCAAGTAACAGATAAGGTGAAAGAATCTGCCAATCAAATCTGGTTGGCTGGCCTGGGTGCTTATTCCAAAGCAGAAAAAGAAGGCACGAAATTATTTGATGCGTTGGTTCGAGATGGCGAACGCCTAGAAAACAAAACTCGCGACTTCGTGGATCGCCAAATCAATGTTGCTAAGGATCAGGTCGAGGCAGCTAAAGATAAAGTCGACGAAGTCCGTGCCAAAGCGACTGGTTCATGGGGTAAGGTGGAAAAAGCCTTTGATCAGCGAGTCTCGAATGCGCTGCATCGTTTGGATATCCCTACGAAACTCGATTTCGATGATGTGTCTGACAGAATCGACGCATTAGGTGAACAAATTAGGTCACTTGCTGATAGACGCAAGTTGCCGTTGGGAAACCCTTCCGACAAGACTGATCAGTAGTTGATCGGGGTGGCGAAGGAGTAGCTCATTCGTTAATAAAAGCCAGCGTGATTCACCTTGGCTTTTTTTATGCTCACAGATTTAATCAACAGCGCGTTTCCTAAGTAGATTTGTTGAGGGCTGTTAATGTTATCACTTTAGAAGTAGCCGTAAGTGATTGATTTTTTAAGAAATGAAATTTAAGTTGTTGATTTTAAAAGGAAAAATAATTGGTTGAAAAGTGATCAAGTTGTAACAGTGCCATGTAACATGCACGTTCTGGGACATTTTCACCAAGGCTTCCACAGAGTTATCCACAGAAAATGTGGATAGATTTATTTTGTATTAATGACAACGATTTAATATTCAATTTTAACTAACAAACGTGTTGCAAATGGGATCAGGAAGAGTAGGCTATGCCGCCAATTCTTGAACTGATTCACATTAATCATTCACTGTTAAGGTGTTGTTCATGGCTGTAGGTTCAGTGCACAAGCAACCAAAAAATCAGCATTCCTGGTTTGCCAACTTGGTTTATATTTTTGCCACGCGCTTTATCAATCTGCAGTGCACTCGTGCTCAATACCCCTCTCGCTTTCCCCTTAAATTACTTCAATATGCAGCCGAGCAAGGTCATATCAAGGCAATGTCTGGATTAGGACGTTTGCTTTATTCTTCTGGAGCCTGTCGTGCGGAACGTCGCAGCGGTTTGGAGTATGTTCGCACCGCAGCTAAATCTTCCGATTCCGATGCTCAATTTGTACTTGGCACTGCTTATTTAGAAGACGATGTCTTTACTCAGAAAAACAAACAGTTAGCTATTCACTGGCTTGCATTGGCAGCGGACAGCGGCCATACTCAGGCGGCTCAAAAATTGCGAGTGCTCGCACAGCAGGAATCTGAGTCGCAGTCACAATCTTCTACGACTCCCTCTTCTAACGAAGCACCCGCTTTTTCTGCGGCGCCTCAACGAGCCGAAAATAAAGAAAGCCTAGAAAGCAAAGATGTCGACAAACAGGGCTTTCGACAATTAGAGTCAGCTTGATTGCGTTAGAGTAATCTACACTTCGGCGGTTGATTCGTAATACTCATAAAGAAAACCGTGCGGAGTTTGTAATCTATGGCCGAACCAGCGTCTTATATTGTTGATGTTAACGAAACCAACATTAACGATGTGCTCCAACAATCCATGCAGACTCCCGTTTTGCTCGATTTTTGGGCCAGTTGGTGTGAGCCCTGCAAAACCTTAGGTCCAATTCTTGAAAAGCTTGCTAATGAGTATCAAGGCAAGTTTATTCTCGCCAAAATAGATTCCGATGCTAGCCCTGCGATTGCGCAGCAGTTAGGTGTGCGCGGGTTACCAACCCTTAAGTTGGTGGTGCAAGGTCAGTTAGTGAATGAACTAACAGGCGCGCAACCAGAAGCCAGCATCCGAGAAATGTTAGAGCCTCATGTTGGCCCCGCTGGCGAACAAGAGGATGATGCTGATGCGTTTTTACAGCAAGTGCAACGAGCCCGTGAAATGGGAGCCTACGATCAAGCGATTGAGGCACTGCAGGCGGCATTGCAAGAGCAGCCTGAACGCTGGGAATACCATTTAGCGTTGGTTGATGTGTTGATCGATGCCGATCGAATCGATGATGCTAAGCAAGTGGTCGATGCGATCAAAGATGATAAGACCAAAAATAGTGCATTGGTTAAGTTATCCTTTTTAGATTGGCTAAAAGATGCGCCGGATCCACAAACGGTGCAAGAGCAACTCCAGCAAGACCCAGAAAACTTGGATGCGCGTTTTTACTATGCACTACATTTGATCATGGCTGGTCACGAAGAGCCCGGTTTGGATCTGTTGCTTGATATCATGAGAAAAGATCGCAGTTTCCGTGATGATGGCGCTAAAGAGGCGTTGTTAAAAGCGTTCGATTTGATTGGTTCTGGTAACCCTGCAGTCTCCAAATATCGTCGCAAACTGTTTGCTTTGCTTCACTGATTTCCATTCTCAATTAGCTATCCATTCCTTATTGAATCCGCGTGCAATTGGGCGCGGATTCGACCTTCATTCTGTAAGCCCTTGTCTATACTAAAGGTTAGAGCGCTTTTTGAGCGCTAGTGGTGTTTAGGAACCCCTGTAGATGCGGCTTGATTTTGCTGTTCAGCGATTTTCTCAGAGGCTCCCTTTTTGAATTAAGAGGGCAGGATGAATCAATTATTTGCCGCCGTGTTTTTTGTGGCAGCTGGCATGATGGGAAATGTACCAGAAACGCTAAAAGGCCGTGTGGATGCGGGCCAATATAAGCAAGCCTATGAATATGCTCAGCAGTGGCGCGACGACTATGAAGGTGTGCCTGATTACGATCTCTACTACGGTATTGCTGCCTTAGAGTTAGGTTATTACCCAGAAGCAGCGATGGCCTTTGAGCGTGTACTGATGGTGACTCCTGAAAATCATCGCGCTCGCGTGGAGCTGGGGCGAGTCATGTTTTTAATGCGCGATTACTCAGAGGCTGAACAGGCGTTTCACGATGTACTAAGAGCAAAACCGCCAGCGCCGGTGCAACACCGCATTCAAATATTTCTCGATAACATCAAAGCCCGACAAAAAGCCCGTGATTATGCCATGTCCATTAGCTTGGATATGAAGGCAGGTTATTCCTCCAACATAAATAGCGCGACTTCCGCTCAGAGCACTTCTGACTTTAGTTTTATTGGTGGTTCCATCGATCTTTTTGAAGGTGATCGTAAAACGGAAAGTGCTTACATGGACAGTCGTGTGAGATTAAATGTGACGCGACCTATTAATGAGCGACGTTTGCAGTTTCTAACTCTGGAATATCAAGACATTACTAATGAAGAAGTGGACGATTTTAATATTGATGTATTGAATCTGAGTGCAGGTTACATGGCGAATATTGGTTCTAGCCAATTTCGCTTTCCTATTTCCTATCAAGCAGTATCCATAGATAACGAGTTTACCCAGAGCTTTGTCAGCATTGGTTTCGATTCAATAACGCCCCTTGATAAGCAAAGTGATTGGATCAATTTTGCCATTCTCGGCGCTAAGCGATTCAAAGATGATCATTTGAGAGATACCGACTTAGCGATGTTGGGTACTGGCTATGGCCGTTTGTTGTGGGGCGCTCGTGTAAAAGCCGTTGCTTCAATTTTTATAGGTGAAGATAAAGCCCGACAACAAGATTCTCAAGGCAATACCTTTGGTGGAGTTCGAGGTGCACTTGAGTATCGGCTGAACTTGGATCAAACCCTTTATCTTAATGGCCTTTATCAAGAGGCTCGTTATCACAATAAAGGTGTCTTTGTTGAAGTGCGAAAAGACAAGATTAGCGAAGGTATATTGGGTTGGCGTTGGCGCATTGCTAAGAATGCTAGCGTTATGGCCGAGATCAATTATACAGACAACGATAGTAACTTAACTCTGTTTAGTTACGACCGCGCGAAATCCCAAGTGGGTTTCACCTACGTTTTTGAATGATTTGCAAGAGCATGCTGTTATGAAACGATTGCAGACAATAGTTCTAGTTTTATTCTCGCTCGCCATAGTCCAGCCTGTTTGGGCAAAGAACTTGGCGGGTTATGTCATTGTGTCGGTAGGTAAAGTCACTGCCGTTGATATGGAAACCCAAAAAGAACGTAAATTAAAGCGGCGTTCCAAGATCTTTCAAGGGGATGAAATAAGAACCGAAGCCTCTGCGAAAGTTCAGCTTAAGTTTAAAGACAAAGGTGTCATTGCATTACGAGAAAATACCTCGCTGCAAATTACAGAGTTTGAATATACGGGTCATGAAGGTGGTAAAGAACGTAGCTTTTTTAAATTGGTTAAAGGTGGCTTTAGAGCAATCTCCGGAGCTATTGGTAAGCAAAACCAAGAGGACTATCGCGTAGAAACACCATTAGCAACTATCGGCATTCGTGGTACCCATTATCGTGCCGACTTTTCCAAACGTTTAAGTGTGTCGGTGTTAAGTGGTGCTGTTGATGTCAGTAACAGCGCTGGTAGTTTGAGTATTGGTGATGGTTTTGATTTTAGAAA